>JAEVZY010000189.1 GCA_023392035.1 Pseudomonadota bacterium
TATCTTGTGCTGGCCAGACTGCTTGCTTTCACGCTGGATTGGCATCCCATCGTCGACAAGCTGATCAGGTGTGGCGCGGATGAACGGGAACGAATCCGCCGGGCTGCCTTGAAGGATTTTGAGCAGCAGCAGGAAACGTGGAAAGCCATGTGCAAGGATCAGGTCGCCGGCCGCCGCTGGAAAAGTCTGGTCGATGCGAACCACCCTGGCAAAAAAACGGGCAAGAAGCTGTCCGCGAATTCCTCCCTGACCCGTTCCGACCGCACCCCGAATCGCAATACAGACGATGCGGATTCAAGCAAGCACCTGGGTCAACCCGACAGATTCCTGAGCGATGCCCAGCTTGAAGATCGGCGCAGGCGGCGTGCGCGTGAGTTCCTGGACGAGCACGGACTCAAGAACAAGGCAAAGTTCGTCCCCGAATTGGCGGATAAAAATCTGGAAGAAAGTTTGGTCGCCTCGTCGCGAGGCAGAAGCATGATGGAAAAATTCAGTTCTTTCCTGGATGAGACGATCGTCAACATAGAAGGAGACCCCAGCATCGACCTGGTCAAATTGAGGACGGAGCTGGGCTCGAGCCTGGTGACGCTGCGCACGCCGGGCACGCCGCGAGGCAAATCCCCGAACCGGTCGCAAAACAATTCGGGCACTTCGAGCGGCACATCGACCCCGCCGCGATCGCCAGACAGTTCGAGCACCGCCAGCAGTGCCAACACGCCGTCTCCGCTGACCGCGGCCAGCCACGCATCGCCTGCACCCGAGAGGCAAGACAGCTGGCGTGTGGTCGACCGCTCGCCCACTTTGTCCAGGCTGCCGCAGCACAAACTGGGTCCGGCCAGCCGTCGGTCCACCTCGCCTTAACGACAGGAGAAGTCACAAGAAAAGCCACAAGAAAAGCCACAAGAAAAGCCACAAGAAAAGCGGGGTGCACCCGATCAATAACGGAATTCTGTCAGTGACGCGACGCGCCTTGGGGAAGGGGGAGCGAAACCAAAAACGAAAAGGAGAACCATGGCATACCGCTCATTCCGCCTGAACTCGACCGGGCAATCCCAAACGCCGCCAGGCTCTGTGCCGGCGCAAAACCAAACCGGCAAGCTGCCCATTACCCCGATCGACACGCAGCCAAGGCCGCATCCCGGCCGTGGCCATGCATCCGCATCCGCCACGGCCCAGGAAAACACTGCCACGGGCGCTTCTGCGCCCAGCATCAATTCCCAGCCACGCACTCAAATGGAGGAGTTGATGGAGCGGATCGAGATGCCGATATACCACGAGTTCGGTACGGCCACTCTGCCGAGCGCCGAGCCCCCTGGAGTGCAGCAAGCCGAGCCACCGCCTCCGCGCCGCCCCTTGCCGGAGTTGCCCGATACGGCGTTCACCGTGCAGACGTCCAGTGCCCCGGGCCCCGCTCCTGCGCCCGCACCTGTCAAGCGCCGTTCCACCCAACCCGCGCTCACGGTATCGAGCTGGGACACGAATCCAAAAACAACGGTTTCGCCATTTCCGGAACCGGGTGCGCACAGGGATCGAAGCCACATACGACAAGCTTCCGCCATGCCGCTGGTCATGGGCACGCGTGCAGGTCCCACTTCGAACTTGCATGCGTCGGCCACGCCAGGGCCGAATGTCACCCCCGGTCAGCGATTTGAATTGGATTTTCGGCCGGTTCTCCGTGAGCAGACTCCTCCGCCGTCCCCGCATGCGCCCGCCACGCCGACGCGCATGGTCGACAGGGCCACCTTTGTCGGAATGGCGTTTCATGCGGGCGCGCTGCTGAGCGTCACGGGCCTGCGTCCCCCCGAGAGAAAAACCACCACAGAGGAGAGCGCAAGCTCGACAGCGAAGGCTGCGCCCATCAGCGTAGCGGCGACCGGAGGAGCGCTCACGACCACGGCGACGGCCACAAGCGCGCCGATGGCCTTCACCACGGCGGTGACCATGACCATAGCAGCGACCACCACCACAGCTGCAACGACCACCACAGCTGCAACGACCACCACCACGGCTGCGACCGCGGTCACAAGCACGACCACAAGCACGACCAGCACCACAAGCGGCGCTGCGATCACGACCACGACCAGTACGACATCGACGCTGGGCACCACGACAAGCCTCACCACAAGCGGCGTAACACGCGGCACAAGCACCGAAATCAAGACCCGGGAACAATTCCAGCACGAAGAAGCCAGGCGGCATCGGCGCGGCCACTCCATGGACACCATCATGGCTCCGGTCAACATGAGCGGCCGCGAGCCACCCAGGAAACTGACCGAGCCCGCGGTGATGGCCGAAAAGCTGGCCAGGGCGGAAACCGCCAACTTCCACATGGTCACGCTGCGCAGCGAAGAGATGCCGCCATACATGGCGCCCTTTTCCGACGACCAGGCCAAGGACTATTTCATCACCATGTGGCTTCCCTACCAGGCGCTCATGGTGGCGGCGCTCGAGCCTTGTTTCGACGCGATCGACAAGGCGGTTGCGGCCAAGCTCGAGGAATGGAAATCGCTGCTGAAAAAGCTGGACAAGAAAGGCGCCGTGCCAGTCAAAGACCTGATCTACGACAGCGATGTCAAGGATTTGCTGATTCCGCTTCTTCAACCCTTGATTGCCGCCATTGCCGGCCGAGACGGTTCCTTGCTGGATTCCGCCCTGCCGCCGATCGTGCTGCATTTTCTGCTCGAGCTCGATCACCAGCATACCGCCAACTGGAAACCGCGCCGCGACCGACTGCTGGATTACCAGCTTTTCTACTACCGGACGCAAGACTTGCATGCCGAAATCGCGCGGCAGCGCAGGGAAAATCCCAATGAAAAAATGCTGCCTGAATGGGAAGAGACCTACAAAAAAACATAAGAAACTACGAAGGCCAGGTGACCGCCCTCAAGGGACTCGGCGAGAACGGAAAAGCCGAACTTGAGGCGCTGCAGAAGCTGACCGAAGCGCCCTGGCAAGCAAATTTGGTGCGTGGACTGGAAAAGCAGGCCAGGAAGCGCGAAGCCGAATTCACTGAAACCCGGCAGAAGGCCATTGCGGCCTTTATTGGCGCGCGCGGTTGCAGCGACATCTACAAGCTGCGACGCGTCGAATCCGATCTCGACTCCTGCCGCCGGCGCCTGCACGGCGTGCTGGACAAACTGCTGGCGGCCGAATTGGGAATACATTCCATCATCTACCGGCTGATGAATTGCAGCGAGGCTGACAAGAGCTCGGTGCAGCGGGCGGCCAAGGAAAGTTTTCGCAAGCAGCAGCAAGCATGGGAGAACCTGTGCCAGGTTCAGGGCGCGCGCCACCGCTGGAAACGCATGGTCGAGGCAGAAGAACGGCGTGAAAAGAAAAAGAACAAGCCAAAGATCGCGAGCGCAAAAATCTCCCCGTCCAATAAATTGCGTGACCCGGCCCGCAGCGCAATGACGCCGAGCCTGCGTCAGCCAGACATTGCACTGAGCGAAGAAAAACGCACGGCACGGCGCGAAAAGCGTGTGCAGGCCTTTCTCGACAGGTACGCCATCAGTTCCGAGGGAAGGCCGAAACTGGGGGAGCACGTCGCCATCCCGAAGCGGATGAGGCTGGAATTGCTCGCCATGGCGAACGACAAGGTGAGCAACAAGGCCATGCTGACGAAGGCGATTCAGATTTTGAGTGAGGAACTTATTGGCCTCAAGGGCGAGGCCGAGGAAGAACTGAACGTATTGCTCAAAGTCTTGAATGAAGCCTTGAAGGAACTGGTGTCGCCGTCCGCGATCGGCGGTCCTTCAATGCAATGAACCGCGCGTGGCTGCCAGTTACCCAACGCGCCTTGGGGGAGGGCGAACCGAAACAGAAAGGAAATAGATGGCTATTCGCGTACCCAGTCAGCCGCTGGCCCCACCGGTCCCCGAGCTGCCCCCCAGCCAGAGGGCCAACCCGCTCGATACCCAGCCCGGCACACAAGCCAGCACACAGCCGCTGCCGCAGACTGGTCCGACCGCTGCCGGCAACGCAACCCAGACAAATGTCGCTGACGCTGCGCCGGTGCCGGGCATCAATACCACGCCGCGCTCCCAAATGAATGAATTGCTGAGCCGGATCGCGCCGCCGCCTGTGAGCTTGCCTGGCCTGGGCGCACTCCCGAACGCACAGCCGGGCGAGGCTCAAGCAAGCGGCGCACCGCTCTCCCCGCGTCGTCCCTTACCCATGCCCCCCAGCAGCATGCCGAGCAGGCCGCCGCCTGTTCCGACCACGCCTCGGCCTTCCAGGCCGCAGGCTTCAGGCAGCGCTCCCGCTCACAGCGCCCAGATGCCGGAAGGGCCACCGCCGCCCACATACATGCCACCGCCGCCGCCCCAGACGGCCACGCCGCAGGCAGCGTTGGGTGGCCCCGGGCAGGCCGGCCAATTGCCGACAGGGCCTGATGCGCCACAGGACGCGCCGCCGCCGCTGCCCCTCGGCTCTCCGCGCGGCTATGACCCCAGGCAATACGCCGCCAGCCAGAGGCGCCTTTCGCAGCCAGGCAGCTTGATGGCCACAGCCAGCTTTGTCACCCTGGGCACGCGTCCAGGCAGCACCGCGGCGACCACCGGCGTCACCGCGGCCAGCGCAATCACCACCACGACCAGTACCACCTCGACGCCCAGCACGACTGCCATGGGAACAGCATCGACTGCGGTGAAGGAAGAGGAAGGCCGGGGCCGGCAGCGCAGTGAGACCACCGGCAAAAAGCGGCGTGGCAAATCCCAGGAGACTTTGCGACTGGCCATCGTGGATCTGCCCGTCAAGCTGACTGCGCCCGGGAAAGTCGCCGAAAAGCTTGCCCGCGGCGAATCGGGCGACTTCGCCTCCATCGCCACCAGGAAGGCGGACCCGGTCTATCGCCTGGAGATTCGCGCGACCAAATACAGGAAGTGTTACCAGCGTGAGTGGCGTCCTTTGCTGCTGGTGATGGCAGGGCGACTGGATGAGGCGTTTCGCCAGACCGAAGCCCTGGTCGCACAGTCGAAGCAATGGAAAGACCTGATCGCGCAATGCGACAAGCTGGCCGACGAGGCCGCCGGCGCGAAGTCAGCCGGCCGCGGAATGCCCTCGCGCGACTTGAACAAGATCCCTGCAGTCAAACAGTTGGCAGCACTGCTGCTGCAGCCCATCCTGGATGCGGTGAGAGGGGAAGGCAATACCGTGCAGAACTCGATCCTGGGGCCGGCATGGCTGAATTTTTTGCTGGAACTGGATCGTCAGCACACAGCGAACTGGGAAGGGCGCAGCAGGCGTTTGCTGGAATTCCAGATCCTGTACTTCGAGATCGAGGCGCTGCAAAAGGCGCTGACAACGACGACCTTCCCCGATATGAACACCCAGTTTTCGATGCTCCAGAAACTCAAGGAGGCATCCATGCGCTGGGCTCAGAATCAGCACGCGCGCAAGGCGGAAGGCGAGGACGGCCAGGCGGAGCTTGAAGCGCTGGACAAGCTGACCAAGGGACAGTTGCGCAGCCCGGAACAACTGGACAAGCTGCGCGAGCAACTGCAAATGCACGATGCCGAATTCCGCGAGACCCGGCATCTGGCGCTGCAAGCCTTTATCGGCATTCGCGGCCTGAGCACGGTATTCGCCGCCCGTCACGACGATGATGAGCGGCCCTTGAAAGCGCTGAGTGGATTGCTTGCCTATTTCCTGGCCGAGAGTCCCCTGATCAGTCGCATTCTGCAATGCACGGATCAGGAAAGAAGCGCGATCGCCAAGGCGGCCAAGGGGCACTTCCTGTCCTTGCAGGAAGAATGGAAAAAACAACTCAGCAACGAGAAAAGCGCCGCCCGTGTAGACAAACTTCTCGCACGCATGAAGTCCGAGAGTTCAAGCACGGCTGAAAAGGAATCCGAAAAACCGGACGCGCTCGACACCACTGCCTCATCCACATCCAGCCCGAAACCCGCCAGTCCGACCAAACCCAAGCGTGCCAGTCAACCGAACAGCCTGCAAAGGCCGGATCGGGAAGCCCGACGCAAACACACTCTGGAGCGCTTCCTCCGGGAGGAGGGCATTGCCGCTGCCTTGACCCAACTGAAAGCCGATTCGCCGGACGCGACGGTCCTGAACGGCCTCTGCGCCCACTTGCAGGAGTTGACGAAGACAGCCACACATTTGAACAAGCAGATCCTGTTGCAGGCGGCCAGTGACTATCTCATTGGCTACATGGAGAAGACGTTCAAGCCCCAACCCAGCGGCGCGCTGCCCGGTGTGGTCATCAGCAAGTTGAAGGGCGAACTGACGACCAGTCTGGCTGAGCTGAAGAAGCTCGCGGACAAGGATTCGACCGGTCCCGAAGGCAAACGCGAAAGCGGCAAGGAAGACTGAGAACTCTTCCGCTTGCCCGCCCCCGTGGGTTGCAAGGCGGGGGCAGGCGCCCATTGCGCAGCAGATTGACAAGAACAAGAGGAAAGCATGAGAAACAGATTCGGAGCACCCGGCTCCCACCCTCCACCCGCACGTTCGCCCGTGCCGCCATTGAATCTGGGAGGCAATCCGCCGCCGCCGCGCGGGACAGCGCCGCCGCCAAACCCGGGGAATGGCTCGCCGCCGGCGCCGGCCAATCCCCCTCTCCCCAATCAGATCGAAAGCTCCGGCGCGCACAGCCAGAGCGGCATGCCCACGCCACGCGTGGCCCCGGCGCCGGTCAGCACGCAGATGGCGGCATTGGCCGATCTCATGGGGCAACAGGCATCCCCTCGGCCAAGCGCTTCGCCGCCAACTTCGCCAGACAGTTCAGGCCCAAGCGCGCCCTGGATCACCCCAAGGAAGCCGCAGTCCGCTTCGCAACCCTCGCTGGTCGGGTCAAGCCGGATCGGCGCCTCGATTTCGCCGCGCTCGAGCGTGGACAGCTCGGACGCAATTCATCCCGACGCGCCGGGTGGCAGCCAGACCCCGCAGTCCGGCTCACCGAAAAAGCCGGCGCCGGCTCCGGGCAGCACGCCGTCGCCCGCATCGTCCGCGCCGCGTCCGATCAGTCCCGGAGAGTACGAGGTTTTCCTGCGCCTGGCTGCGAATCCGGCAAACGATTTGGTCGGCAGCGCCAGCAGCGCCAGCAAGCTGAGTTATACCCTGGGCCGCACGACCATTCCGGGTACCGGGCAGAGGGCTTTCTCCATGCGCGCGCCGTTCGCCAATCCGGCGACTGCCAGCACCGCAAGCACTGGCGCCACTGCAGGCGCCAGTACCACTACCACGACCGCGACCGCCACCACGATCACTACCACGACCACTACCACGACCGCGACCACCACAACGACCGCGACCACTACGACCACTGCGACTACCACCACTACCGGTGCAACGCCTTCAGGCATCGGCAGTTCCTCCGACGGCGGCACGGTGGATGGCGGTGTGGTCCTGAAATCCCCGCGGGGCGGGCAAAGGAATGTGGTCAGGCGCAGCACCTCGCTGGCCAATCTTGCCGCGCTCAAGCAAGCCGCACTTCCTTCCAGCTTGTCCGAGCTGAATGACCGGATAGAGCAGTTCGTCAAGGCTGAAACCGAAAACTTCACGGCCATGGCGACCCGGCGCGAACGCTCGCTCTATCATTCGGACCCGGACAAGCAGCGCGAAAGCGATCACGAACGCCTGTGGCAACCGCTGATGAGCGTGCTGGCCGCCCGGCTCAAGCCCTGTTTCGATGCCGTCATTGCACAGGCCCAGGCTTCATCCCAATGGAAGGCCCTGGTGCAAAAGCTGGAACGGGAAGACGCCTTGAGCGATGCGACAGCGCAGACGCAATTGCGGACCCAGGCCGCAAACTTGTTCAAACCTTTGCTGGACGTGATTGCCCCGGCCGGCAAGCCTTTGCTGAACTCGATCCTGCCGCCGACCGTGCTGCATTTCATGCTGGAGCTGGATTACCGGCACACGATCGATTGGAAGCCGCGCAGCCAGCGGCTGCTGACTTTCAAGATGCGGTATTACCGGATGAAATGGAAGGAAAACGCCATCAACACCCTGTCAGGCAAGCCGGCTCTTGACGAGAACGAGCAGAAGTCCCTGACGGCATTGCAGGCAGAGCTGGCCGAGCTGACAAAGGAGTGGAAAGATTGCCGGGCAACGCTTTATCAGGACGGGGAATCCGGACAGGACCAACTGGTGGCCTTGGCCAGGCTGATCCAGAAAAACATGAGCCCGCAGGAGTTGGTCGCGCTGCTCGATCAAAGCAAACGCTTCGATACCGAATTCCTGGAGACCCGGCGCCAGGCTTTGGTTGGCTTTATCGCCGAGCGTGGCGTGGCGGCGCTATTCAAGCAACATGGCGACAGCGCCGAAATCCCTGGCCATGCCCTGCTTGCTGCGGCGCTGACATCGCTGGTCAGTGAGCATGCATTGCTCGACCGCTTGCTCAACTGCAGCGATGACGAACGCAAGATGGCCGGACGTGCAGCCATGAGCGATCTTCCCGCGCTGCAGCCGGACTGGGAAAAAATCAACAGCGATCTGCAGATCTATCACCGCCGCAAGGCCCTGATTGAAAAGAGCGAATCGCACCCGGCGCAAGCGCAGCCGATTGCTGCCAGCGCCTCCGGACGCGGCGGCCTGCGCAAGGTGCTGAGCAAGCCGCGCGAATGGCCGCCGGAAGAACTTGCCAAGCGGCGGCTCACCTGCGTCAACAATGTGATTGAAGAGTTCGGCATTGAGGAAATGCAGACAAGCCTTGGTCCGGATGAGGCCGCCGTGCTCGACAAGCTGGTCCAGGATTTGCGCGCATGGGCGGCGCAAACAGAGCGCAAGACCCTGAACAAGGAGCAGGCGCTGCAGAAATGTATCGAGCTTCTGGGGCATGCCATGCTGGAACACGATTCAAGTTTCAGTGAGGACTTGCTCGGCTTGCTGGATATGCTGGCTGCGGCAAAGGAAGCGCTGAAATCCAGCAAGAAGCGCCAGCAGGAAAAATCATGAGCACTCCAGTGGACGCCAGGCTTACGACTGCACTCTCGCTCGTGCCGCCGCTGAATTTGGGAGCGAATCCGGCCCCGGCGCCGATGCCAAGCGTGGGCGCCGCAACAGCGCGCACGCAGGCGAGCATCGACATTCTGGGCCTGATCTATCCCGGCACGGCTGCAAGCACCACAACGACG
>JAEVZY010000226.1 GCA_023392035.1 Pseudomonadota bacterium
GCGCAGGCGCAGGCGCGGCATCGGCGCCGGCGGACAAGGCGCGCAAGCGGGCGCACACCGCGTCCACCGCCTGCTGGTCGACGCTGGCGCCATCGCGGTGGCCGTCAAGCTGCATCTTCAACACATCCTTGGCGGCGAAAAAGGCATCCACATGCTGCGCCGTCAGGTGCATTTCGCCCTTGCGGATCTTGTCCAGCAAAGACTCCAGGATGTGGGTCACTTCGGTCATGTCGGCCAGGCCGAAAGTGGCGGCACCGCCCTTGATGGAATGGGCAGCGCGGAAGATGGCGTCGATGTCGTCCTGTGCCGGATTGGCGATATCGATGGCCAACAGCAGACGTTCTTTTTCGGCCAGCAGTTCTTCGCTTTCATCAAAGAACACCTGGAAAAACTGGCTCATGTCGACGGTCATGATGATTCCTTGTTACGACTGGGTGACGGCCTTCAGCCGATGACTTTCTTTACGACTTCGGTCAGGCGGCGCGGATCGAAGGGCTTGACCAGCCAGCCATTGGCGCCGGCGGCGCGGCCACGGGCTTTCATTTCATCGCTCGATTCGGTGGTCAGCATCAGGATCGGCGTCCTGGCGTATTCGGGCAGTGCGCGCAGGGTGCGGATCAAGGTCAGCCCATCCATGGCCGGCATGTTCTGATCGGTCAGCACCAGGTCGAAGCGGGTCTGGCGCGCCTTGGATAATCCGTCCTGGCCATCCACCGCTTCCACCACGCTGTAGCCAGCCGATTTGAGGGTGAAAGAAAGCATCTGGCGCAAGGAACCGGAGTCATCTACCGCAAGTATGGTTTTGTTCATGGTTTCATCTCCCTGGGAGCGTTGCCGGACTTCAGAAAAGTTCGACGTCACCGCCCTCCATGCGTTGCTGGGGTACGCTTTTTTGCAGCGCGACCAATAGCGCGCGGCTGCTGTTGCCGAGTTGTTCCTGCAATTGCGCGCAGTTGGCTTGCCGACCCGGGTCGTCCAGCGCCGCCAGCATGGCGGCCAGGCCGGCCACGCGGGTCTGGCTGCGATCGAGCAATTGCCGGGTCATGTCTTCGAACTGCAGGCCGGTCACCATGCCGTGCACCCGGTCCCGCACTTCTTCAGCCAATGCCGCCCACTGCGCGCTGGCATCCTGCGGCGCATTTTTCAGCAGCGCCTGCTGGGCGGCTATGGCGTGGTTCAAGCCGTCGAATTCGGCCATCAGGTGGGCAATGGCGGCTGCCAGCAGATCGCTGGTCTGCGCCAGGTCGGCCGCCAGTTCGGAAAGATGCGCGCCGGACAGCCGCGACACATCGCCCAGCAGACCGTGCAGTCCGTTCTCAGCGGCTTGACTCATGGCGTCTTCGCTCCTTCCGGCGCCGGCACCAGCTTGCCCTCTTCCTGCGACACTTCCATGGCCGCGCCGTCGCGCATGATGGCTTCTTCGGTTTTCTTGTTCATGACAATGATGGCAATCCGGCGATTGGCCGGATTGAAGGGATTGTCACGATCCAGCGGCACCGAGGAAGACAGCCCCACCACGCGCAACATGCGGCCCTCTTCCATGCCGCCCAGGATCAGTTCGCGGCGCGAGGCATTGGCGCGGTCGGCCGACAACTCCCAGTTGCTGTAGCCCTTTTCGCCATTGCCGTAAGGCTTGGCGTCAGTATGGCCGGACAGGCTGATGCGATTGGGCACATCGTTCAACACGTGACCGATCTCGCGCAGGATGACGCTGGTGTAGGGCTGCAACTGGGCGCTGCCGATGGCGAACATGGCGCGGTTCTGTTCGTCGATGATCTGGATGCGCAGGCCTTCGGCGGTGATGTCGATCAGCAGCTGATTCTTGAACTGCTTCAGGGTGGGATTGGCGTCCACCAGCGCTTCGATGCGCCCTTTCAGGTTGCCCAGGCGCGCCGCCTCCAGTTTTTCCAGCTCGGCCTGGGCCGCTTTCAAGTCGTAGGTCTTGCGCTGGGTGGCGTCGCTGGCCTTGGAGATCTGGCCGTCCTGGCGCGTCAGGTCCTTGCCGCCGCCCTTGATCACGGACGAGGAGTCGCCGCTGCCGGAGCCGCCCGCCATCGCCACTTTCAAGGGGGTGGCAAAGTATTCGGCGATGCCCTTCAAGTCGCCTTTGGTGGTGGAGCCGATCAGCCACATCAACAGGAAAAAGGCCATCATCGCCGTCACGAAGTCGGCATAGGCGATCTTCCACGCGCCGCCATGATGGCCGCGCGCGCTCTTCCTGATGCGCTTGACTACGATGGGGCGCTGATTGTCGTCGGCCATGTCGCTGTTTCCGTCCCCGCGCCTTTACTTGGAACGCGCCTGCTTGATGTGCTCTTCCAGCTCCTTGAAGCTGGGGCGCTCGGTGGAGTACAGCACCTTGCGCCCGAACTCGATGGCCAGCGCCGGCGCGAAGCCGTTCAGGCTGGCCAGGAGCGTCACCTTGATGCACTGGAGCATCTTGGTCGATTCGTCCAGCTTCTGCTCCAGCACGCCGGCCAGCGGACCGACAAAGCCATACGCCAGCAGGATGCCGAGGAAGGTGCCGACCAGCGCATGCGCAATCAGGATGCCCAGTTCGGCCGGCGGCAAGCCCACCGATTCCATGGTGTGCACCACGCCCATCACCGCCGCCACGATGCCGAAGGCGGGCATGGCGTCGCCCAGCTTGGCGATGCAATGCACCGGGACCTCGCCTTCGTGATGGTGGGTCTCGATCTCGTTGTCCATCAGGTTTTCAATCTGGAAGGCGTCCATGTTCCCGGACACCATCAGGCGCAGGTAATCGGTCAGGAATTCCACCACGTGGTGGTCGGCCAGGATTGCCGGGTACTTGGAGAAGATGGCGCTTTCTTCCGGCGCTTCGATGTCGGACTCGATCGACATCAAGCCTTCCTTGCGCACCTTGGACAGGATTTCCGACAGCAGCGCCATCAGCTCCAGGTACAAAGCCTTGGTGTACCTGGAGCCCTTGAAGATTTGCGGCAGGGCCGAAAGCGTAGCCTTGATCGCCTTGCCGTTGTTGCCAACGATGAATGCGCCCAGCGCCGCGCCGCCGATCATGAGGAATTCGAGCGGCTGGAACAGGGCCGGCAAGTGGCCACCCGCCAGGGCGAAGCCGCCAAAGACGGCGCCCAGGACCACGGCGTATCCAATGAAGACTAACAAGAATTTCTCCGGCTGAAGTCGTTCAGGCCAGCTTAGCAAGCGGCCCGCCGGCGCAATCAGCAAAACAAGTGACTGAATGAGGCTTTCTTCACGGGTAACGGCAAGGCGACGCCAAACTTGAGCCGCCATGCCCCGCAGTGGCGCCGGCTCAGCCGGCAGACGGGATGCGCCAGCCGAACAGGCTGCGCGCGCCGAGGGGAATCACGATGTCGGGCGTCTGCCCGGGGATGTCGAACTCCAGGCTCAGCAGCAAGGCGCCGGGCTTCAATTTTGGGCGCAGCCGCTCCCAGACGGCGGGCATGGCGGCCGGAGACAGATAGGCGAACACCACATCGAAGGAAGACAAGTCCAGCCGCCGGTAGTCGCCGCGCAGGAAGCGGGCGCGGCTGCCCGAGAGGCGCGCGCGCAGCCAGCTGGCCAGCCAGGGCAAGGGCGCGATCTCGATGCCGCTCACCTGGCAGTCGGGCCGTTGCCGCGCCAGGTACAGCACCAGGCCGCCCAGGCCGCTGCCGATATCCAGTACCCGCGCCGGAGCGGCCGGCAGCAATTTCTCTACCGCTTCCCATGCTTCTTGTCCGGACAGGAACAGCGGCACGCGGGAGCGCCAGGTCGACCAGTACACCAGCACCAGCAAGATGAAAGCCGCACCCCAGATCCAGGACGGCAGGTGCACGGCCATGGCCAGCAGCAAGAGCGGCGGAAACAGCAGATGGATCAGGATCCACCAGCGCGGCTGGCGCACACCGCGCGCCAGGGCTGCCGAAAGCACCCCTTGCAGCAGCGCCGCCAGGCCGCTGGCGAAATCGGGAAAGGTATAGGCGCAGGCCAGCACCGGCAGCGCGGAAACCGCCTGCACCAGCAAGGCGGTCAGCGCTGGCGCCAGCAAATGACGAACGGGAATCAGGGCCGAGCTTGCGCTCATGCCGCGGCAGCCTCGCCCGCCTGTTCCCGGCTCTTCCTGGTTTTGCCGGCGCGCGAAGGCATGTGGCACAGGCCGCATTGATAATGCGCGTTGAGGTCCAGGCCATGGGTGACGAAATGGCCGCCGCAATCGGTGCAGCGGGCGCGGGTCAGCATCTTGCTGTCGAAGAAGCGCACCAGGGTCCAGGCGCGGGTCAGCGACAGCACCGGCTCTTCGCCGGCAGCGCTGGGCATCTGCTCCAGATAGAGCTGATAGGCCTTCATCACCGCTTCGATGCCGGTCACGCCGGCGTGCTCGTTCAGATAGAAGTAGATGTTGATGAACAGCGAGGAATGAATATTCGGCTGCCAGGTCAGGAACCAGTCGGTCGAAAAAGGCAGCATGCCCTTGGGCGGCGATACGCCTTTCAGTTCCTTGTACAGTTTGAGCAGGCGCTCGCGCGACAGCGAGGTTTCCAGTTCCAGCAATTGCAGGCGCGCGCCCAGTTGAATCAGCGAGATCGCCAGTTGAATGTCGCGCGCTTCCGATACCAGGCTCTTTTTGGCGACCGGCCTCGCCCCTTCAGTAGCAGCCATCAGGCAATCGCTTCGACGGCTTGTCCGGACATCAGGATCGCGGCATGGGCCTGCGACAGTCCGCGTTCCTTGTTGTGATCGGTGAGCATGCCGAGGATGGCGGCATCGTCGAAGCGAAAGCGCGCCAGCATCATGTTGGCGCTGGAAAGCTTGAGCAATTGCGAAGGAGACAGGCGGTCCAGCAGGTCGGCGATTTCGGCGCTGATGCCGAGCCGGAAAATGGCAGTGGCGCGATCGCTGCGGATCATCTGCTGCGCCAGCATCAGGTAACTGAGATTGGCGTCGCGAATCTCCGCCATCATGTCGTTCAAGTTCATCTCCACTCCGGTGCTTTTTTGGAGGTCCTTCCCCAGACCCGTGCGGAGAGTGTGATGCAGCGTGGAAATTATTAGAAGTGGCGCTAAACCGTATTTTTTGACAGACACGCAAGAAACCGCCTGTAAGATTTTGTCTTACAAGCGGCTGCCGGACTTGGCTTGGGGACCGTCCGAGGCTTCGCATTGTGCTGCCGGGGCGGCAGCGAAGCCCGATATATTTCAAACGCTTACGCTTTTATATAGCCGTTACAGCAAGGCGTTTGCGGCGCTTGCCCGCGGGCCTGACTGGTTTACGGCCGGGAGTCGCGCAGACTGTAGGGTCGCCGCAAAAATTTTTTTGCCTGCACCGCAAAACGCGTCATCGACACCACAGCTTGCTGTGCGCCGTAACCGGCTTGTCACGAATAACGGATCGGCGCCCGCCCAACTTTAGGGTGCGCTGGAATTTTTTTTGGCGGCCGACAGTGCAGGCCAAGCGGCGGTTAAACGAGGCTAACAATCGCTGGCGCGGCTTGCCCTGCCAATTAAAGTGAAGCCCCACCTCTTTCCCATTGCCAGCCACAGGCCATGTCCGAGACTGCCCGCCATTTTCATCTTTGCCTGATTGCCCCGCCCAACACCATCGCCAGCGCCTGCCTGGCGGAATTGGTGGAAAGCTTTGGCCACACCCTGCAAGACCTGGGCCATCGCACCACGGCGGGCATCAATCAAATCGAGTCGCAAGCCACCAATATCGTTTTTGGCGCGCACCAGCTGCCGCGCGGCTTCGATCAACTGCCGGCCCACAGCATCCTCTACAACACGGAGCAGATCTTTCCCGGCTCGGCGGTCCTCAACGGCGCCCTGGAAGAACTGGTGGCCCGGCATGAAACCTGGGACTACAGCAGGCGCAACCTGCAGGCCTGGGCCGCGCGCGGCTTGACCGCGGTCCGGCACCTGCCGATTGCCTATGTCGCCCAGTTGACCCGCATCGCCCCGGCGCCGACGCAGGATATCGACGTGCTGTTTTACGGACAGGTGAACTCCAGGCGGCTGAAGATTCTCGATGCGCTCAAGGCGCGCGGGCTGAATCTGGTGGTGGCAGGCGGCGTCTATGGTGGCGAGCGTGACGCACTGATCGCGCGCAGCAAAGTGGTGCTCAACCTGCACTATTACGACACCCATATTTTCGAGACCGCCCGCGTCTCCTATCTGCTGGCCAACCGCAAGGCGGTGGTGGCCGAGGTCCAAGCCGATACCGAGATCGATCCGCGCTATGCCGCGGCCGTGGAAGCGCGTGCCTATGAAGACCTGGTCCAGGGCTGCCTGGATTTGCTGGCCGACCCGGTCGCACGCAGGAAGCGCGAAGACAATGGGCTGGCCATCATGCAAAGCATGCCTTTGAGCGGGTTCCTGGCGCCGCTGATCGCCGACAGCCGCGCCAGGTCAAACTGATTTCATTCGCCGCCGAACACCGCCTCGCGCTTGCCCAGGAAGGCCTCCAGGCCTTCGCGGAAATCTGCGCTTTGCGCGCAGGCGCGAAAACTGGCGCTTTCCATTTCAAGCTGCGCCGCCAGCGGGTTGTCCAGTGAAGCACGCAGCAGGCGCTTGATGCGGCCGCTTGCCTGTTGCGGCCCGCGCGCCAGCCGCTGCGCCAGCGCCGTGGTGGCCGCCTCCAGCGCCACCTGCGGCACCACCTGGTTCACCAGCCCCAGGCGCTGCGCCTCCTGCGCGCCAAAGCTCTCGCCCAGCAAGGCGATCGCCATTGCATTGCGCAAGCCCACCAGGCGCGGCAAATGCCAGGATCCGGACAGGTCGCAACTGGCGCCCAGGTTGATGTAGGCGAGATTGAACACCGTATTGTCGGCGGCGATGGCCAGGTCGCAGGCCAGCGCCAGCGAAAGGCTGCCGCCGGCCACCGCGCCATGCAGGCTGGCGATGACGGGTGCATCCATCGCTGTCAGCAGCAAAATGGATTCATGCATGCGGGAGAGCAGTTCGGCGGCCACGCGCGGCGGATCGGCCCGCATTTCACCGAGGTCGCCGCCGACGCCAAAGCAAGGGCCATTGCCGGCCAGGACCACGGCCCGTACCGTACGGTCCGCGGCCACTTCCTTGCAGCGATCGAGAAACGCCTGCGCCATCGCCTGATCGATGGCATTGCGCCGCGCCGGGCGATTCATCACCAGCCAGGCCACGCCTTCTTCGCGTCGCAATTGCACCAGGTCTTCCATGTCTTGTCTCCTCCCTTTGCAGGATTGTCGAGTCGGGAACCGGTACTGCTGCTGCCACTGCCGCTACTGCTGCCGCGCCATTCTAGCCCGGATAGTTCACCGCAAGGCGGGGCTCGATGCGCGCGCCTATACTGGGCCGATTGTTTTCTTGCGAGCGATCCATGCCGACCAAGCGCGATCCCCTCCTGTGGCTGGTTGCCGCCGGCTTCTTCATGCAGACGCTGGATTCCACCATCGTCAACACCGCCTTGCCGGCCATGGCACGCAGCCTGGGGCAAAGCGCATTGGGCATGCAGTCGGTGGTGGTGTCCTATTCGCTGACCATGGCGATCCTGATTCCGGCCTCGGGCTGGCTGGCGGATCGCTTCGGCACCCGCAAAATCTACTTGTCGGCGCTGTTCCTGTTCGGCGCCGGCTCGCTGGTGTGCGCCATGGCGCCCGGGATTCACGTGCTGGTGAGCGGGCGCATCGTGCAGGGCGTGGGCGGCGCCATGCTGTTGCCGGTCGGGCGGCTGGCGGTATTGCGGCAAGTCCCGCGCAAGGAATTCCTCGCCGCCATGAGCGTGGTTGCCATACCGGGCCTGATCGGCCCCCTGATCGGCCCGACGCTGGGTGGCTGGCTGGTGGTCACCGCCTCCTGGCACTGGATCTTCCTGATCAATATTCCGATTGCACTGATCGGCATCCTGCTCACGCTCAAGGCGATGCCGGATTTTCGCCAGGCCGATGTGCGGCCCTTCGACGGCGCCGGCTATGCCTTGCTGGCCGCTTCGATGGCGCTGATCTCGCTCGGCCTGGACGGCCTGGCCGGCTTCGGGCTGGGCCATGCCGCGGTGCTGCTGCTGGTGATGTTCGGCCTGACCTGCATGGCGGCCTACTGGTTGCGCGCCAGCCGCAATCCGGCGCCGCTGTTTCCGCTGTCGCTGTTCACGGTGCTGTCCTACCGGGTCGGCCTGATCGGCAATCTGTTTGCGCGCATCGGCATCGGCTGCATGCCCTTCCTGATTCCCCTGCTGCTGCAGGTGATGCTGGGTTACAGCCCCCTGGAGGCGGGCCTGATGATGATGCCGGTTGCACTGTCGGGCCTGATCACCAAGCGCATCGGCATGCGCCTGATCCAGCGTTTCGGATACCGGCGGCTGTTGATCGTCAACACCCTGGTGGTGGGCGCCATCATCGCCAGCTTTTCCTTCTTTTCGGCGGCGCAGCCGCTGTGGCTGCGGCTGTTGCAGCTGTCGGTGCTGGGCATGGCCAATTCGCTGCAGTTCAGCGCCATGAATACGCTCACCCTGAACGACCTGGAGCCGGAACTGACCAGCAGCGGCAACAGCCTGCTGTCGATGGTGATGATGCTGTCCATGAGCCTGGGGGTGGCGGCGGCCGGCGGCACGCTGTCGGCATTCACGGAAATCCTGGGCGGCGAGGCCGGCGCGCAATCGCTGGCGGCGTTTCACGCCACTTTTGCCTGCATGGGCGCCATCACCGCGGTGTCGGCTTTCGTGTTCTGGCAACTGCCGGCGGAAGTGCCACGCGCCGCGCGCGGCGAGGACAACCCGGAGCTGGACCCCGAAGTCGGCTGAGCGCAACGATTGGCAATCAGGTTTGCGTGACTTGGCAAGCGCGATCATGCCGCTGCGGTTAAGCTCACGGACATTGCCCAAGGACCGCCATGCCCGATTCCGCTGTCGATTCCGCCGCCGCTTCTGCCGCCGCTTCTGCCGCATCTGCCGCCACGCCGGCGCCACCCGCGGACTCCGTTGCGCCCGTCCACGACCAGAGCAGCAATGTCCGCTTGTTGACCCAGCTGTTGCGCCTTGCAGCGCCCACCTCGCTGGTAGCCGCGCTGCAGGTCGTCTCGCAAGTCACCGAAACCTGGCTGGCAGCGCGCCAGGGCACGGCGGCGCTGGCCGGTTGGGCGGTGATCCTTCCCTTTGCCCTGCTGATGCAGCAAATGTCGACCGGAGCCATGGGCGGCGGCGTGGTATCGGCCATCGCCCGCGCCCTGGGTGCCAAAAAGAATGAAGAGGCCTCCACCCTGGTGCAGCACGCCTGTGTGATTGCCCTGGTCGCGGGGGCCGGCTTCGCCCTTTCCATGTCGCTGGGCGGCGGCGCGCTGGTGGAAACCGTGGCCGGACGCGAAGCGCGCGCAGCGACCATGGGCTATGTATTGCTGATCTTTGGCGTGGGCGCCATTCCAACCTGGCTGGTCAACACCCTGGCTTCGGTATTGCGGGGCGCCGGCCGCCATGGCCTGGCGGCACGCACGCTGGTGGCCACCTGGGCCGGCTTTCCCCTGTTGGCCTGGCTGCTGGCCGAACCGCTGCGGCTGGGCATGAGCGGCATCGGCGCCGCCTTTGCCCTGGTCTTCCTCTGCGCCTCGGCCTCGATGTCGCTGGTGGTATTGAGAGGCGGTGCCGGCTTCGTGCCCAGCCTGCGCCTACACCTGTCGCGCGCATTGTTTTCCCGCATCCTGGCAGTGGGCGCCACGGCTTGCGTGCTGTCCTTGCTGCACAACCTGACCACCATCGTCGTCACCTCCCAGATGCGGCTGTATGGCCCGGCGGCGGTGGCGGCCTATGGCATTTCGGCGCGCCTGGAATTCCTGGTGGTGCCGATTGCCTTCGCCGTCGGTTCGGCACTGACCGCCATGGTGGGCATGGCGGTCGGCGAAGAAGACTGGGCGCGGGCGCGACGCATCGCCCGCCTGGGCGGAGTGCTGGCTTTCGTGCTGACCGGCGCCGTTGGCATCGGCGCCGCCCTGGCGCCGATGCGCTTTGCCGGTTTTTTCAGCAACGATCCGCAGGTCGTGAGCGTGGCCGCCGCGGCGATCCGATTTGTCGGCCCGGCCCTGTGCTTTTTCGGCCTTGGCCTGGCAATGTATTTCGCTTCCCTTGGCGCCGGCCGCCTGCTGTTTCCCGTGCTGGGCGTGGCGGCACGCTTCACCACGGCGGCCTTGGGCGGCGTGCTGCTCGCCTCGGTGGCCGGCATGGGCATGCAGGGCTATTTCCTCTCGGTCGCCCTGGGACTGGTCGCCTTCGGCTGCCTGACGAGCGTTGGCATCCGGTCAAGCGTGTGGCGAATTCGTTGAACGCGCGATGAACGTCTAACGCACGATCATCGTGGTGACCGACCACGGCAAAAAGGGGCGCCTGGGCCGGGACGACGCATTTGCTCTGGTTTGCACATCAATGAGTTACTATTGGGCAACTGGCCACCGCCGTACAGGTTGCGCATGGATTTTTTCACCGCCGGCATTTCAATGATCGCTGTGCAGCTGTGCATGGCGATGGCCATGTTCGGCCTCTGGCTGGCCGACCGTCGCCAGGCACCCGGCGCGCAGCTGTGGGCGGCGGCGGAAGTGCTGGTCTGCCTTGGCATCGGCGGCGTCCTGTACGACCACGGCGCCGGCCAGATTCCGGTGCTGATCCTGGCCAATACCTGCATCATCTGGGGCGTGGTGTTCCAGTACTGGGGCTTGCAAAGGTTCTTCGGACTTGCCAGGTCCCGCATTGGCTACGCGTTCGGCTTCGGCTACCTGGCACTGAACAGCTTCATGCTGATCTCCGGGTTCCACGTCGGACTGCGGGTGGCCTCGTTCAGCCTGGTCATGCTGCTCATGGTCTCCCTGACCTTGCGCCTCAATATCCAGCAAACGCGCGTGGCGCCGACGCTGGGCAGCCGTATCATCAGTGTCGCCCTGGTGCTGGTGCTGGCCAACAACCTGACCCGGGTGGTGGCGGCGCTGGTCGTCGGCGAGAGCATGAAAGTGGCGTCCCATTCGCCCCTGAACGTGACCCTGCTCTACCTGGTGCCGCTGGTGGGCGTGGTCCTGTATTCGGTGGGCCTGCTGCTGCTTTACTTCGAACGTTCCCTGCGTGAACAGCGTCATCTGGCTTCGCACGATGGACTGACCGGCGTACTCAACCGGCGCGCGGTGGTGGAAGCCGGCGCCCAGATCATGTCGCGCTCGGTGCAGCATCATGAAGCTCTGTCGGTGACGCTGGTGGACATCGACTTCTTCAAGCGCTTCAACGACGAGCTGGGCCACCATGCCGGCGACCAGGTACTGATGGAAGTGGCGCAACTGCTCACCGGCCATTGCCGCCGCAACGATTTGCTGGGCCGCTATGGCGGCGAAGAATTCCTGCTGGTGCTGCCGGGTGTTCCCGCCGCCGATTGCAGCCTGCTGGGCGAACGCCTGACCAGTGCCGTGCGCCAATATCGGCATGAGGGCCAGCATGCGGTCACCATCAGCGCCGGCTTCGCCTCGCTGCAACCGGGCGACACCTGGAATACGCTGCTGTCGCGCGCCGATGCGCAGTTGTACCGCGCCAAGGCACTCGGCCGGGACCAATACTGCGTGGAAGGTTCAGGCGAATTGCTGCTGTCGCCCAAACCGGTGCCGCCGCTGCCGGTCAACCTGGCGCCGCTGGCACAGGTCGCCGGATTTTCGGCCGGCGAGAAGAAAATCTCCTGACGCAAGTCCGGACCGGATTGCGGCAAGGCCGCCACAATGCCGACTCGACCTCCCCGGAGTTGGAAATGAAATACCGTCTGTTCTACTGGCCCGGCATCCAGGGCCGCGGCGAATACGTGCGGCTGGCGCTGGAAGAAGGCGGCGCCGACTGGGTCGATGTCTGCCGGCTGTCGGCGCAGGAAGGCGGCGGCGTGGATGCCATGCTGCGCCTGATGGATGGCGCCGAAATCGCCCGCCCCAGCTTCGCGCCGCCTTTCCTGCAGGCCGGTCGCCAGCTCATCGGCCAGACCGCCAACATCCTCGCCTTTCTCGGGCCGCGCCTGGACCTGGTGCCGCGCGACGACGCCGGCCGCAGCTGGGTCAACCAGCTGCAACTGACCCTGGCCGACCTGATCGTGGAAGCGCACGATGTGCATCATCCGCTGGGCGTGAATTTCTACTATGAAGACCAGAAGCCGGAATCGCGGCGGCGCGCGGCCGACTTTCGCAGCGAGCGCCTGCCCAAGTTCCTGGGCTGGTTCGAGCGGGTGCTGGAAGCGGCCGGCGGCAAGACCCTGGTGAGCCGCAAGTTCACCTACGCCGACCTGTCGCTGGCGCAGGTGGTGGCCGGATTGAGTTATGCCTTTCCCAAAGCCATGCGGCGCGAATTGCGGCGCAGGCCCTTGCTGGCGCGGCACCAGGAGACGGTGTTTTCACGCCCCCGGATTGCCGCCTACCTGGCCTCCGAACGCCGGCTGGATTTCAATGACGACGATCTGTTCCGGCGGTATCCGGAGTTGGATGGCTGAGTGAAAGGAGCCGCCTTCGACCGGGCAAGCGCAAGCTCAAATTGGCGATGTGCACGCTGGCGTTTGACTGAAGCTGGCTTGTCCCTTTCTTACTTCCCGGCCTTGTACGACGGGAAGAACAACTGCTGGCCATCCACCTTGAAGGAAGCAATCGCCTTCTGGCCTTCGTCGGAAGTGATCCACTCGATCAAGGCCATGGCGCCCTTGTAGTTGATGTCCTTGTGACGTGCCGGGTTGACGGCGATGATGCCGTAGGGATTGAACATCTTCGGATCGCCTTGAACCGCCACCACCAGGCCGGTCTTGGCCCGATAGGCGCCGTAGGTGGCGCGGTCGGTCAGGGTGTAGGCACCCATTTGCGCCGCCATGTTGAGCACTTCACCCATGCCAAGACCAGCCGACACGTAATTGCTGCCGGCCGGTTTGGCGCCGACTTCCTTCCAGTAGTTGCGCTCCATGATGTCGGTGCCGGAGTTGTCGCCGCGCGAGATGAACTTCACATTGGCGGCGGCAATTTTCTTCATGGCCGCGATCACATCGCGGCTGCCCTTGATGCCGGCCGGATCCTGCTCGGGACCGACGATGATGAAGTCGTTGTACATCACGTCGCGCCGGTTCACACCATGGCCTTCGGCCACGAATTTGTCTTCGGCCGGACGGGCATGCACCAGGGTGACATCGACGTCGCCGTTCTTGGCCATTTCCAGCGCCTTGCCGGTGCCCACCGAAATCACATGGACCTTGTAGCCGCTCTTGGCTTCGAACTTGGGAAGTAGCTCTTTCAGCAGGCCGGAATTCTCGGTGCTGGTGGTGGTCGACATCTTGATGACGTTTTGCGCCATGGCCGGCACGGCGGCCAACGCGAAGGCGCAGGCCAGCGCCGCGGCGGCCAGGCGCGAATGCAGTTTGAACATGAACAATCTCCGTTGAGAAACCCGCGCTTTGGTTTGACAAGCTGCGCGGCAGGCCGCCATGGTAAGGGCGCGCACTTGGCATTCCAATATGAACGTCCATGCATAAGTGACGCTCCGGCGGGTCTGCCATAATGCCGGGCATCCTCCGGTTCCCACCATGCTCCACGTCCAGCTCGGTTATTCATTCACGGCTTCGGCTCTGGCCCGCACCCAGCTCGAAAACCCGCTTTTCGACATGCTGGCGGCCATCCATCGCAGCGGCTCGCTGGCGCAGGCGGCGCGGGAATTGAATTTTTCCTATCGCCATGTGTGGGGCACGATCAAGGAGTGGGAAGCCCAGCTTGGCTCGCCCTTGATCGACTGGGAACGCGGCAAGCGCGCCCGCCTCTCGCGCTTCGGCGAAAAACTGCTGTTCGCCGAGCAGTTGGCGCGCACGCGGTTGGCGCCGCAGATTGAAAACCTGGTGGCCGAACTGGAACGCGGCTTTGCCCTCGCCTTCGACCGCGGCGCCCACGTGGTGTCGATGATGGCCAGCCATGACCTGGCCCTGCCGCGCCTGAAGGACTTCCTGGCCCAGGATGCGCAGTTGCACCTGGACCTGCAGTTCGCCGGCAGCATCGATTGCCTGGAAGCCCTGTCCCGCGGCGACTGCATGCTGGCCGGCTTTCACATCAGCGAAGACCGCGCGCCCGGCAGCGTCACCCAGAAGACCTTCAAGCGCCTGCTCAAGCCGGGGCGCCACAAGCTGGTCAACTTCGTGCGGCGCGAACAGGGTTTGATGGTGGCGCCCGGCAATCCGCACAAAATTGGCGGCGTGGCCGATCTGGCGCGCCAGCAACTGCGCTACGTCAATCGTGATCCCGGCTCGGGAACGCGGGTGGAGTTCGATCAGATTCTGCAGCGGCTGGGGCTGGCGCCCGAAGCCATCGTCGGCTATGAACGCTGCGAGCCGACCCACCTGGCGGTGGCGGCGGCGATTGCCGCCGGCCAGGCCGATGCCGGCATGGGCATCCGCGCCGCCGCGGTGCAGTTCGGCCTGGACTTCGTTCCCCTGTTGCGCGAGCAGTATTTCTTCGCCTGCCTGAAAGACACCCTGGCCGAACCGGCCATGCAGAGATTGCTGCACTTGCTGCAGGGCGCGCAATGGCGCTCGCTGGTGGATGACCTGGCCGGCTACGAACCCGCGAATGCCGGCGAAGTGGTCTCGCTCAAGCAAGCCTTGCCCTGGTACCAGTTCAAGACTGCCAAGCCGGAAACCCGCGCGCTCAACGCCGCCTGATCCCGACCGGCGCAAATTGCGCCCGCGCCCTGCGTGATAAAAGCGAAGTGCAAAACCTGCCACGCGCATTGCACTTGGCATTCAGCACCTGGCGCTCACCATGAACTTCAAGACCGAACTCAACCAGTGTCGCCGGTGCGAATTGTGGGAACACGCAACGCAAGGGGTGCCCGGCAAGGGCGCGGCCCATGCGCGCATCATGCTGGTGGCGGAACAGCCCGGCGACCAGGAAGACCTGGCCGGCCTGCCGCTGATTGGCCCGGCCGGCAAAATGCTGGATGCCGCCCTGGCCGCGGCCGGCCTTTCGCGCGATGCGCTTTACCTCACCAACGCCGTCAAGCATTTCGGCTGGCAGCTGCGCGGCAAGCGCCGCATCCACAAGACGCCCTCGCAGCGCAATATCGACGCCTGCCATGTCTGGCTGGAAGAAGAGCTGGCACGGGTCAATCCGCGCGTAATCGTGGCCCTGGGCAGCACCGCCCTCAAAGCGGTCACCGGCCTGCGCCAGCCGCGCCTCAATGAAATGCTCGGCCACCCGATCGAAGTGGAAGGCCGCATGGTGGTGGCCTGCTATCACCCCTCCTACGTCTTGCGCGTACCGGATGAAGCGGGCAAGCGCAAGGCGTTCGGCGCCGTCGTCGCGGCCTTGCAGTTGGCAGCCCGTTTGGCCGAATGAAACAACCGGCCTTCCGGCCTAGATGGAATCGGTTCGGTCCAACAAACGATCCGGCGTAATCGGCAATTCGCGTATGCGCTTGCTTGCCTGAGGACATGGTGACGTCCTTTCCTGTTTGGGAAAGGGATGTGACACAGGTCCGGGAAACGAGTTCGGAGCGCCGCTACTGTGCGCTCCGATTGCTCAAGCTGCAGGTCTTCCGGGAGCCAGCCGAAAGGCCCGACCCGCATCATTCCATGTTGAGCACCTGGAATGCCGCCTGCAGCCGCTTCTCGTAGTTGGCGCGCTGCACTTTCACCTCTTCCGGCGACCACTGCACAAAGCCGGCGCCGGCTTTCATGCCGGTCTTGCCGGCGGCAATCAAGTCGGCCACGCAGTCGGCCAGGCGATCGCTGTTGGATAAAGAGGGATAGATTTCGGCCGCCGCGCGCGCCATGCTGTCCCAGCCGGAGATTTCCTTTTGCAGCACCGGGCCGGCGGCGGCGTAGCGAAAGCCGAAGCTGTAGCGCACGGCCGCATCCACGTCTTCCGGCGAGGCGATTCCGCTGTCGATGATGGCCAGCGCTTCGCGCATCAGGGCATGCTGGATGCGGTTGGCCAGGAACCCGGGAATGTCTTTCTTCACCAGCACCGCACGCTTGCCGGCACGGCGGTAGAGATCGCACACCTTCTCTGCCAGGGCGGCATCGGAATCTTCGCCCAGCGCCACTTCCACCAAGGGCACCAAGTGCGCCGGCATGAAGTAGTGGGCATTGAACATGCGCGCGCGCGTGGCCAGGCCCTGCGCCAGACGGGTGATGGGAAAGCCCGAGCTGTTGCTGCCGATCGGAACATGGGCCGGCACACGCTTGTCCAGCAGCGCAAACAACTCGCGCTTCAAGTCGAAATCTTCAGCCACGGTTTCAATCACCCAGCTGCTGCCCTGCCATTCATCGAAATCCGTGATCACGCCGCTGGCCATGCTGGCCGGCGCACTGACGCCGCCCGGCAGGGTCTGGGCCAGCTTGGCCGCCTGCTGCAAACAGTCGGCCGCGCGCTGGCTGTCGCGCCCCAGTACCACCACTTCCATGCCGGCATGAATGAAACCGGCGGCGATGCCAACGGCCATGGTGCCGCTGCCAACGATGACTATCCTGTCCAACATCCGCGCTTCTCCGTATCGCTTGGTTTTTAAACTTGTTCGTACATGCACAGAGCATGCTGCGATGCCACTTGCCGCTCGAAAACAGCTGCTCTAGACTCTAGCACAGCTTGCCGCTCATACAACTCAAGCGGCTTGCTCGGCGCGCTTCTGTTCAAGTCTTGTACGGACTTTTGCAAACAGCCTGAACGAAACAGAAACACGAAACAAAAACAAGAAGGAGACTCATGTTCAATCCATTCCGCCAGCCTGAGCTGATCAAGGCTGAAGTGTTCATGTCCATGCCGGACAAATTCCGCAAGAAGCAGCGTTCGGGCTGGTCCGATCCCAATCGCCAGGGCGCCGAAGTCGAGTGCTTCCTGGAAGGCCCTTCCTTCGATCGGGAAGGCAACCTGTGGTTTGTCGACATTCCCTTCGGCCGCATCTTCCGCATCGACACCAAGGGCAATTGGGACTTGGTGTGCCAATACGACGGCTGGCCCAATGGCTTGAAATTCCACAAGGACGGCCGCGCCTTCATCACCTGCTACAAGCATGGCCTGATGGTGCTGGACACCAAAAGCGGCAAGCTGGAAACCCTGCTCGGCTCGATGTACAGCGAAAGCTTCAAGGGCTTGAACGACCTGCACTTCGCCTCCAACGGCGACCTGTATTTCACCGACCAGGGCCAGACCGGCATTGCCGACCCCACCGGCCGCGTGTTCCGCCTGCGCGCCAACGGTCAGCTCGATCGCCTCGCGCTGAACGTGCCCAGCCCGAACGGCATCACCCTCAACACGCAAGAGAAGCATGTGTTCGTGGCCGCCACCCGTTCGCAGCAGATCTGGCGCTTGCCGCTGATGGCCGACGGCTCGGTCTCCAAGACCGGCGTCGCGATCCAGCTCTCGGGCGGCGCCGCCGGTCCGGACGGCATCGAGATGGATGCCGAAAACGGCCTGCTGGTGTGCCACCTGGGCGTGGGCATCTGGCGCTTCGACAGCAACATGCTGCCGACCCACCTGGTGTATTCGGAAGACCACAAGCACCACCACCTGGCCAACCTGTGCTTCGGCGGCAAGGACAACAAGACGCTCTACATCACCGAGTCGATGTCGGGCGATATCCTGGTAGCCAACATGCCCGTTGCGGGCAAGACCATGTATGGCCTCTCCTGACGCCCTCGCCGCGCCCGAGCCGCGCACTCTGCACGAAAAGCTGACCCGGCAACTGCTGGAGCGCATCCGCTCCGGCGCCTGGCCGGTCGGCTCCACGCTGCCCTCGGAAAAAATCTTGTGCGAAGAGGCCAAGGTTTCGCGCCATACCCTGCGCCATGCGCTCAAGTCGCTGCAGGACCGCGGCTACATCGAGCGTCACCAGGGCGCGCCGTCCAAGGTGATTTCCTGCCGCGAGCCGCGCATCTACACGCATGACTACAACACCATGCGCGAGGTCTTGTCCTATCCCGGCAATACCTTTCGCGAGAACCGCATCGAGGGCTATGTCGAATGCGACAGCGCCTTGCAGCCGGTGCTGAAGGCGCCGCTGGGCTCATCGTGGTTTCATATCGGCGCCATCCGCCGCGAGGAACGCAGCGGCCTGGCGCTGGCCTGGACCGACATCCATATCCTGCCGCGCTTTGCCAAGGTGGCGAAGATGAAGAACCACGAGCGCGAGATGGTGTACGAGCAGATCGAGCGCCACTTCGGCGTGGCGATCGATCGGGCCGAGGTGCAGGTCGATGTGGAACTGCTGTCGCCGCGCCTGGCGCGGGTGCTGGAGGTACCGCCCGGCACGCCCTGTACCGTGATCGTGCGCCGCTATTTCGACCAGCGCGGCGAACCCTTTGAAGTGACCGTCACCCGACATCCGCAAGGTCGCTTCAGCTTTGCCATGGAGCTCAAGGGCGTCTCGCGCCCGCCACCCATGCAGAGTTAGCCTTGCCCCTTCAAATAACACCAAGGAAAACAATCGTGAATATAAAGAGACGCCTTGTGATGTTTGCTTTGCCCCTGGGATTGGCCGCCGCGGCCAGCCTGGCCCAGGCCGCCACCTTTCCCGACAAGCCGGTGCGCATGCTGATCGGCTACGGTCCCGGCAGTTCGACCGACATCATCGGCCGCATCGTGGCCCAGGGCCTGGCCGAACAATGGAAGCAGCCGGTGGTGGTGGAAAACCGCGCCGGCGCCGCCGGCAATATCGCCGCCGACAGCACCGCCAAAGCGCCCGGCGACGGCTACACCCTGCTGTTTGCCCAGAACGGGCTGGCGATCAGCATTGCCGCCAATCCCAACCTGCCCTTCAATGGCCAGAAAGACTTGCTGCCGGTGGCGGGCGTGACCGCCACGCCGCACATCCTGGTGGTGAATCCCGCCTCGCCGGTGAAGAATGTGCAGGAGCTGATTGCGCTGGCCAAGTCCAAGACCGGCAAGCTGAACTATGGCTCTTCGGGCATCGGCAACTCGGACCACATGGCGGGCGAACTGTTCAAGGTGCTGGCCGGGGTGGACGCGGTGCATGTGCCCTACAAGAGCGGATCGTTGGCAGCCACCGATCTGCTCGGCGGCCAGCTTGATTACTACTTCGCCGGCATGCCGGTCGGCCTGCCGCAATACAAGGGCGGCAAACTGCGCGCGCTGGCCGTGACGGGTACCACGCGCTATCCGGGCGCACCGGAATTGCCGACCATGCAGGAAGCGGGCGTGAAGGATTACCAGCACACGCTGTGGCAAGGCGTCTTCATGCCGGGCAGCACCTCGCCTGAAATCGCCAATTTCGTCAGCAACAGTGTGATGAAGCTGCTGGACGACCCGGCCATGCGCGAGCGCCTGGAAAAAGCCGGCGCGCAAGTGGCGCCTTTGCCGGCGGCGCGCTTCAGCCAGTTGTACCTGGATGACATCGCGCGCTGGAAGAAAATCATTCCGGCTTCCAGCATCAAGCTGCAATGACGCGTACCGCGAATCAGGAAGTGCGGGTCGGCTTCGCGCGGCTGCGGGCTTTCATCGCTGAAGGCCTGGCGCGCGCCGGCCTGCCGGCGGAGGATGCCGGCAAGGTCGCCACCCTGATGGCCCAGGCCGACCTGCAAGGCTCGGACGGTCATGGCGTGATCCGCCTGCCGCAGTATGTGCGGCGCATCCAGGCCGGCGGCATCAACTTGCGGCCGCAGTTCAAAGTCGTGGAGGAACGCGCGGCGATGGCGGTGCTCGACGGCGACAATGGCATGGGCCACCTGGTGATGTCGCATGCGGTCGATCTCGCCATGGCCAAGGCCAAACAGGCCGGCGTGGGCTGGGTCGGCGCGCGCCACAGCAACCATGCCGGGCCGGCTTCGCTGTATGTGCAAAAGCCGGTTGAGGCCGGCATGATCGCGCTCTACTTCGCGGTCGGCAACGCCAACCACCTGCCGCCCTGGGGCGGAATGGACATGCTGTTGTCCACCAATCCGCTGGCGGTGGGTATTCCCGCCGGCAGCGAGCCGCCGGTGGTGCTGGACATGGCGACCACGGTGGCCGCCTACGGCAAGGTCAAGGCCAAGGCCAAGAAGGGCGAAAGCCTGCCGCTGGGCTGGATGATCGATCGCCAGGGCCAGCCCCTGACCGATCCCGCGCGCGCCGAAGAGGGTTTCCTGCTGCCGATCGGCGGGCACAAGGGTTACGGCCTGGCGCTGATCGTGGGCCTGTTGGCGGGCACCCTGAACGGCGCCGCCATGGGGCGCGATGTCGTCGACTTCAACCACGACGACAGCACGCCCACCAATACCGGGCAAGCCGTGCTGGTGCTGGATTTGTCGGCCTTTGCGCCGCCGGCCGTGTTCAAGGCGGCGGTGGACCGGCTGGTGCAGGACTTGCGCGGCAGCGAACGCCTGCCGGGGGTGGAGCGCATCTGGCTGCCCGGCGAGCAAAGCCACCTGCGGCGCGAACGCTATGCCGAGCAGGGAATCCCGATTGCGCCGGGACTGGTGCAGGAGTTGGAGCGCCTGGCGCAGCAGCTTGGCATGGCGCCGCTGGCCTGACTACGCTGTGCGCCCGGCTGCCTGGGCGAATTTCTCGACAAACCAGGCGCTGGCCATTTCCAGCACCTGCTCCAGGGTGCCGGCTTCTTCGAACAGGTGGGTGGCGCCGGGGATGATGCGCAAGCTGTGCTCGGCCTGCAATTGCTCGGCCGCCGCCCGGTTCAGCTCCAGCACCTGCAGATCCAGCCCGCCCACCAGCAAGAGCGTCGGTGCCCGCACCCGCGCCAGGGCGGCGCCGGCCAGGTCGGGACGTCCGCCGCGCGACACCACCGCACTCACCTGGTCCGGCCGATCGGCCGCCGCCACCAGCGCCGCACCACCGCCGGTACTGGCGCCGAAGAAACCGATCGGCATGGCCGCCAGCTCGGTTTGCGCACGCGCCCAGAGCACGGCGTCGCCCAATCTTGCGGCCAGCAAGGGAATGTCGAACACACGGGTCCGATCGTCCTCTTCGCTGGGCAACAGCAAGTCGAGCAGCAGCGTGGCGCAGCCGGCTTGCCGCAAGCCACTGGCCACGTAGCGATTGCGCGGACTATGCCGTCCGCTGCCGCTGCCATGGGCAAAGATCACCAGGCCGCGAGCCTGGTCCGGCACGCCCAGCAGTCCGGGCAACTGCAAGGGGCCGACGCGCACTTCACGTTCCATGTTCAAGTCCTCCAACCAGGGAACTTGCGCGGCAGAAGGCGCATTGCAGCCGCCGTTCTTTCTGCTGCGCAGGCTCATGCTTGGAGCGCCGCCCCGGCCACGCGTTCAAGGCGTGGCGCTCATCGGAACTTATGCGTCCCCGCGCGCGCCGAAACTAGCCCGAAGACGCAATGGAGCCCGCCATGAGTTTCACACTGACCTCCACCGCCTTTACCGACGGCGGCGAAATTCCCAGGAAGTACACGGCGGACGGCCAGGATGTATCGCCGCCCTTGGACTGGGCCGATGTGCCCCCCGGCAGCCAAAGCCTGGCCCTGATCGTGGAAGACCCCGACGCGCCCGACCCGGCCGCGCCCCAGCGGATCTGGGTGCATTGGGTTCTATACGACTTGCCGATCGGCGATTCCGGCCTGCGCGAAGACGCGGCCGGTCCGCACTTGCCCACTGGCAGCAAGCTCGGCCTGAATGACTGGCAGCACGCCGCCTGGGGCGGACCCAATCCACCGCGCGGCCGGCACCGCTATTTTTTCCGGCTATATGCACTGGACACCGTGCTGCCCGACCTGCACAACCCGGACAAGCGCAAGCTGGAACAGGCGATGCAGGGACACGTGATCGAACGTGCGGAGTTGATGGGGACCTACCAGCATTGACGCACTGTCAAGGACGGCCTGATTGGCTTCAGGCCGGCTCAGCGCCCGTCAACCCGCTGATTCATGGACATTTTTCCGCAACTATCGACACAAAACTCGAAAAATGCCGAAACACAAAACTCTAAATAGACTGGAACACAAAACTCTAAATAGACGCAAAAATTCCGTGTCGGCCGCCCGCGAGCGATATCCCGCAACTGCCAAAAGCGTCCCTGATTCCGGACAAAAAAAACCCCGGCACTGGCAGGGCCGGGGCGAATGCTCTGGTGTGAGTCAAATCCAGTCTAGGACGCCAAGCTGTCAATACACTGAATCGCCACTACGTGTTTTCAACGACTGCCGTCAACGGCTCTTGAGCGGCAAGGCGGTCTTGTAGCGCACCTGCTTCAAGGCAAAACTGGAGCGGATTTTTTCCACCTGGGGAATCACCGTCAACTGCTCCAGGATGAAGCGTTCCAGCGCCGCCATGTCCGGCACCGCGACCCGGATCAGGTAGTCGGCGTCGCCGGTCATCAGGTAGCACTCCATCACTTCTTCGCGCTGGCTGATGCGCGCCTCGAAGGCCTGCAGCGCTTTTTCGTTCTGCTGCTTCAGGCTGATGGAAATGAAGACGTTCAGATGCAGTCCAAGCTGACGCGCATCGAGCAGGGCCACGTACTGGCGGATCAGGCCGGAGGCTTCCAGCGCCTTGCGCCGCGCCAGGCAAGGCGAAGGTGACAGGTGCACGCGGCGCGCCAGTTCCACGTTGGAAATGCCGCCGTCGGCCTGCAGCTCGCGCAGGATGGCGAGATCGGTCGCGTCCAGCTCCATGCATTCCTCCTTTTATTTTTTTATTCTGCGAAAGAAGCAATTTACCGCAGGACATGCCGCAAGTCAGCCGTTAACCCGGCATTTCAGCAGCACATTCCGCCGCTTCCTGCCTAAACTTCCAGTAAAACCCACGCTGGAGACGAGATGAACGAGCACAGCCAGGCACTGGCGGCCTTGAGCGCCGCCATGGCGCAGCAACAAGCACAGCAGCAACAGGACCCGGCCGAAATTGCCGAGTGGCGCAATGCCCTGTTGTCGGTGGCGGCAGTGGAAGGCCCGGAGCGCGCGCGCTTTTTGCTCGACATGCTGGCCGAACTCGGACGCCGCCCCGACATCGCCTGGAGTCCGCGCCGCGGCACGCCCTACATCAACAGCATCGCGCCGGAACAGCAGCCGCACTTTCCCGGCGACCTGGCGCTGGAAGAAAAGCTGGCCTCGATCATGCGCTGGAATGCGCTGGCGATGGTGGTGCGCGCCAACCAGGCCTATGGCGAGCTCGGCGGACATATCGCCAGCTATGCCAGCGCGGCCGATCTGTTCGAAGTCGGCTTCAATCACTTCTTTCGCGGCCCGCAAAGCGAAGGCGGCGGCGACCTGGTGTTCTTCCAACCGCATTCCGCGCCCGGCATCTATGCGCGCGCCTTTGTCGAAGGCCGCCTCACCGAAAACGATCTGGCGCACTACCGGCAGGAACTCTCGGCCGGCCGCGCCGGCGCGCGCGGCCTGTCGTCCTATCCCCATCCCTGGCTGATGCCGGACTTCTGGCAATTCCCGACCGGCTCGATGGGCATCGGCCCGATCAGCTCGATCTACCAGGCACGCTTCATGCGCTATCTGCAGCATCGCGGCCTGGCGCAAACCGGCAGCCGGCGCGTGTGGGGCGTGTTCGGCGACGGCGAAATGGATGAGCCGGAAAGCATGTCGGCCCTGACGCTGGCCGCACGCGAAGGCCTGGACAACCTGGCCTGGGTGGTCAACTGCAACCTGCAAAGGCTGGACGGCCCGGTGCGCGGCAACGGCCGCATCATCGACGAGCTGGAAGAGCTGTTCAGCGGCGCCGGCTGGAAAGTGATCAAGCTGGTCTGGGGTTCGGACTGGGACGGCTTGTTCGCGCGCGACAGCGAAGGCGCTTTGCTGCAGGCTTTCGCCAATACGGTGGATGGCCAGTTTCAAACTTTCGCCGCCAAGGATGGCCGCTACAACCGCGAACATTTCTTTGGCCAGAATCCGCAACTGGCGCGCCTGGCGCAAGGCTTGAGCGACGAGCAGATCGATCGCTTGAAGCGCGGCGGCCATGACATGGTGAAGATCCACGCCGCCTACCACGCGGCCGTGCAGCATCGCGGCCAGCCGGTGGTGATCCTGGCGCAAACCAAGAAAGGCTATGGCATGGGCGAAGCCGGCCAGGGCCGCATGACCACCCATCAGCAAAAGAAACTGGATCGGGAAGACCTGATCGCTTTCCGCAACCGTTTCAACTTGCCTTTGACTGACGAGCAAACCGAAAAACTGGAGTTCTATCGCCCGCAGGAAGAGAGCGCCGAAATGCGCTACCTGCGCGAGCGCCGCGCCGCCCTCGGCGGCACCATGCCAGCGCGCAGCCGGCAAGGCAGTGCGCCGGCGGTGCCGCCGCTGGCCAATCACGCCGCCTTCGCATTGCAAGGCGGCGAGCGCGAAAT
>JAEVZY010000293.1 GCA_023392035.1 Pseudomonadota bacterium
GCCCGCCGGCACCTATAGCGCCAGCGAGCTGGCCGCGGCCCTGCAAAGCGCAATCAACAACACCGGCAGCTTCAAGACCAATGGCTCGACCGTGGCGGTGAGCCTGGAAGGCGGGCACCTGAAGATCCTGTCCGGACGCTATGGCTCGGCCTCCAACGTCAGCATCGCCTCGGGCAGCGGCAGCACCGCCGATTCGCTGCTGGGCACGACCACTGCCAGCATCGGCGTGGACAGCGCGGGCAGCATAGGCGGCGTGCCGGCCATGGGTTCCGGCCGCTACCTGATCGGCGCCACCGGCAGCGATGCCGAAGGCCTGAAGCTGGAGATCGGCGGCGGCGCCCTAGGCGCGCGCGGCACGGTGTCGTTTTCCACCGGCTACGCGGCCCAGCTCGACAAGCTGATCACCGGCATCATCGGCAGCAAGGGCAGCATTGCGACTGCCACCGACGGCATCAACAGCAGCATCAAGGACATCGGCAAGCAGGTCGACCAGCTCAATGCCCAGTTGCTGGTCAAGCAGCAGCGCTACCTGGCGCAGTTCAACGCCCTGGACGTCGCCATCAGCAACATGAACAGCACATCCAGCTTCCTGACCCAGCAGCTGAACCTGATCGCCAACCAGTCGAAGGCCTAGCCGGACCAAGGCGAACCATTCAAGACATAGCAAGAAGACAGAGGAATTCAATGTTCGGATCCATGCAAAGCGGCGCCAACGCCTATGCCAAAGTCGGACTCGAGACCGGCGTCAGCGCCGCCAGTCCGCACCGGCTGATTTCGATGCTGTTTGAAGGCGCCGTCACCGCCATTGCCAATGCGGTTCGCCACACCGAAGCCGGCGAAATCGAAGCGCGCGGGCGCGCCTTGTCCAAGGCCATTGCCATCATCGAGAGCGGCTTGCGCGCCAGCCTCAACAAGGAAGCCGGCGGCAGCATTGCCGAAAGCCTGGACGCGCTGTACCAGTACATGAGCCGGCGCCTGCTGGAATCCAATGCCGCGGCCGACGTCAAGCGCATGGAAGAGGTGGCAGGCTTGTTGCGCGATCTCAAACAATCGTGGGATGCCATCGGCGAAAGTCAGAACCCGGCCGCACCCGCCCCTGCGCCTGCTTCGGCAACTGCACAGCACCCGGCCGCGCAGTACGACCTGCTTGCGCCGCGCTCCTCGAACCTGGTCAAGGCTTGAACCGCATGCAAATCGAAGAAATCGTCGCCGTCTACGAAGAGATCTCGGATATCACCGGCCAGATGCTGGATGCCGCGCGCGCCAGCGACTGGGATCGCCTGACCCAGCTTGAAGCCCAGTGTTCTTCGCGGGTGGAAATTTTGCGCCGTGACCCAGGCCGCCAGGTGCTGGATGCCGGCTCGCGCCAGACCAAGGTGCGCCTGATCAACAAGATCCTGGCCGACGACCGCGAGATCCGCAATCTGACTGAACCCTGGATGCAGCGCCTGTCCGTCATGATGAACAGCGGCGAAACCGAGCGCCGCCTGAACCAGGCCTATGGACTGAACCGGCCGGGCTAGCAGCAGCAAAGCCATCCGCAAGCCGCGCGCGGATGAGCGTCACACGCAAGGAGACTGGGCATGCGAGGGACTGCAGAATTGGGCATCAGCGCAAGCGCGGCCGTCAGCAATGTCTCGCGCCTGGTGCCGATCGGCGACCAGGGTCGGGATGTCCTCGCCCGCTTCGAACGGATCGTCCTCGGCGAACGCCTGCCTGCCCTGTTGCGCGCCCAGCTCGGCGACGGCAGCTTTGAGGTCGAGCTGGCCGGCACCACGCTGCGCATGGCGCTGCCGCCCGGCATGCAGCCGGGCCAGCGCATCGAACTCACTCTGCTGGCGCGCGAGCCGCGCCTGACTTTCTCACTGCAGGGCGGCGGCCCCGGCGCGGTGCAGGCCGAGGTCTCGCCGGCCGGGCGCCTGATCGACGTCCTGCTGCGGCCGGAAGCGGCCAAGGACGGCGCCCCCCACAGCGTGGCGCAGGCCGTGGTGGACGCGGCGCGTCCGGTGGCCAATGCCCCGCTCACCCAGGCCACGGCGCTGGCACAAGCGCTGGCCCAGGCCTTGTCCGGCAGCGGCCTGTTCTACGAATCGCATGTGGCGCAATGGATCAACGGCACCCGCAGCCAGGCGCAACTGCAGCAGGAGCCGCAATTCAACTGGAGCGCAAAGAACCTGGCCCGCCCCGCCGCCGACAATACCCAGGCCAAGGCCGCCGATGGCTTGGCCGCCATGGCCGCCGGCGATGCCGGCGCCGCGCACAACCTGCAGGCGCCCGAGCTGCCAATGGACCCGGCCAGCGAGGCCGCGCACATGCTGCGCCTGCAACTGGAAACCCTGGAGCATGGACAAGTCCTGTGGCGCGGCGAAGCCTGGCCCGGCTTGCCGATGGAATGGGGCGTGGCCGAAGGCGGCGGCCAGGCCGATGCGGCCGAGCGCAGTTGGCAAAGCGTGCTGCGCTTTCATTTCGACCAACTGGGCACGGTTGCAGCCACCATCAACCTGTCCGGCAGCGAGCTGCAGCTCTCCCTGCGCACCGAAAGCGAAGGCGTGGCCCAGCGCCTGCGCGGCGCTGCCGCCAGCCTGGCCGATGCCCTGCAGGCGGCCGGCACGCCCTTGCACCTGATGACGGTGCGGCGCGAGGACGCGCCATGAACCGGCCCGACCTGGCGCGCGCGGTGGCCCTGACCTACAAGGAGGGCCAGGGGGCGCCGCGGGTGGTGGCCAAGGGCTACGGCCTGGTGGCCGAGGAAATCATGGCGCGCGCCCGCGAGCACGGCGTGTTCATGCACGAATCGCGCGAGCTGGTGGCCTTGTTGATGCAGGTCGACCTGGATCGCGAAATTCCGCCGGCCCTGTACCGCGCCGTGGCTGAATTACTGGTCTGGCTCTACCATCTGGAAACGTTTCCTTCGAGCAAGTGAGGCTGATAGAATGGCGCGTCGGCCGCAAGCGGACCGCAGTTTCGGAATACTTGGATGAATCCCACCAATGACGGTATCGAAGACCTGGGCGCCTACCAGGTCACTTCGCGGCGCGAAATCATCGCGCTGTTGCGCAGCCTGCGCGAGCACAACCAGCTCGTGCGCATGATTTATGGCAGCGGCAACGAAGCCGTGGTGACATCCGTCCTGAACGTCAATGAAAACAGCGGCTATGTGGTGATCGACAGCGCGCCCGGCAAGATGCAGAACATGCGCATCACGGAAAGCGCCCATCTTTCCTTCGAAACCTCGCTGGACCGCATCCGCATCATCTTCAGTGCGCCGCAGGTGGAAGCCTGCGAATTCGACGGCCTGCCGGCCCTGCGTTTTCAGATCCCGGGCAGCATCATCCGCCTGCAGCGGCGCGAGTTCTACCGGGTGCCGACGCCGCGGGTGGCGATGCAGGTGCCGATTCCCCAGCCAGAGGGCGAGCCGGCGTTGACGGCAGTGGTCTCGGTGCAGAACATTTCGGCCGGCGGCATCGGGCTGGTGGATGACAAGATGTTGCTCGACAATACGCCGGGCGTCATCTATGACCGATGCGCGATCGCCATTCCTGGCGGGGCGCCCTTGATCTGCAAGATCGAGGTGCGCAATTCCATGGATGTCACGCTGACTACTGGCAAGGTCATCCGCCGCATGGGGGTTCGGTTTATCGAGCTGCCCAAGCCGATGTTGGCGGTGGTGCAGAAGTGGATTACCAAGATCGAGCGGGATCAGAACGCCAAGTCGACTGGCATGGCGTGATTGGTTTTTTTGTTTGCTACCGCTTGTTGGTTGTCTGGTTTTGCTTTGGCCTGCGGCCGGCTGTTTGTCTTCAAGCGGGGTAGCCCCCCGCGGGGCCTCACTTTTTTTCTTGTCTTGCCAAGAAAAAAAGTAAGCAAAAAAAGAAGGCGCTTAAAACCCATTTGGCCGGTGGATTTTGCTGGTTAACCTGCCCAGCACCTGTGCACTTGCGACGTTTGCACTTGACCAGTACCGACTTCCCTCTTGCCACCTCTGTACCCTGGTTCGTTCAGCCCCACCAGACGGACATTGGGGTTGTGTTCCGGGGTCGCTTCGCTCCCCTGCTCCAGATCCCGCCGCCCAGCCGCCCCCGCCCGTGCGCAGCGAGAAGGGCAGGACTATCGACCAAACAATAAGGCCCGCTTGGCGGGCCTTTTTATTTCGGAAGCTCGAACGGCTAAAACTCGCCCGTTGAACGCATGCAGGCAGGGCTCCGGCTGCCGACGTGGTGTTCGCTATTGACCAACTTTCCGCTGATGTTCATAATTGGTCCGAACCTTTCGAAAGGTGCGGACCAATTACTATAAGAAGGAAAGAAGCACGCCATGAAGAAGAGCTTGTTGGGCGCGGCACTCGCGCTCGCCGTTGTCGCACCCGCATTCGCCGCCTGGCCCTCGGCCCCGGTTACCATCGTCGTGCCCTTCGCCGCCGGGCAGACAGGAGACATCGTTGCCCGGCTTATCGGGAAGGAACTGGCAAGCCAATTGGGCCAGCCCTTCATCGTAGACAACCGCCCCGGCAGCGGCGGCCGCACGGGCACCGCTTATGTCGCCAAGGCCAAGCCGGACGGCTATACGCTGCTGATGACAAGTACCGGTCCCTATGCACTGGCACCCGCGCTCTATCCCAAGCTCACGCCCTACAACCCCGTGAAAGACTTCGTGGGCATCGCGGAGGCAGCTTCGACGCCGCAGATCATCGCGGTGTCCAACCAGTCGGGCATCACCAGTTTTCAGGATCTGGTGAAACAGGCGAAGTCCAAAGACCTCAGTTACGGCTCGGCCGGGAACGGTTCGACCCAGCACCTGACGATGGAGATCCTGAAGAAGGAAATCGGCATGCCGATGGTGCACGTGCCTTTCAAGGGCAGTGCCGAATCCAAGATGCAGGTGATGTCCGGCCTGCTGCAGGTCACTTCGGATTCGCTCCCCGCCATCTATGCCAACCTCCAGGGCGGTCAATTGCGGGCCGTGGCAGTGGTAGACGACAAGCGCTCACCCTACCTGCCCAATGTGCCCACCTTGCAGGAGCAAGGCTTTCCAAAGCTGAACACCGTCGCTTTCTTCGGCCTGGTCGCGCCGCGCGGCACGCCAAAGGAAGTCGTCGACGTGCTGAACAAGCGAGTGGTCGCGTTGTTCCGTACGCCGGCCTTTCAGGAAAAAATGAAGGAGCTTGCGCTGACGCCGCCGGAAGAGCGCACGTCCGAGCAGTTCACCTCCTATCTCGAAAAGGAAGTGACGCGGTGGAAGAAGTTCGTGGACGACGCCAAAGTCCAGGTCGAGCAGTATTGAGCGACTGAGCCAAGCCGTGAAGATTCGCGAAATCCGCCATCGGACGGTGCGCTTGCAGGGCAACGTCGCCAACGCGCTGGTCAACTTCTCCACCCACACCGTTTCACTGGTGGCGGTGATCAGCGACCAAGTACGCAACGGCCGTCCCGTGGTCGGCCTGGCCTTCGACGGCATTGGCCGCTTTGCACAGCCGTCCATTCTTGCCGAGCGCATGATTCCGCGCCTGCTGCAGGCCGCCCCGGAATCGCTGCTCGGCGCAGACGGCCTGCTCGCACCCGACAAGGTGCTGGACTGCGCCATGCAGAACGAAAAGCCCGGCGGCCACGGCGATCGCGCCCATGCGGCGGCCGCTTTGGAACTGGCGATCTGGGACTTGAATGCCAAACTGGCCGACGAACCCGCCGCCGCCACCATTGCCCGCAGCCAGGGTTTGGCCTTACAGCCGTCCGTCTCAGTCTATGCCGCCGGCGGCTATTACTACCCTGGCGCCACCGGCGAGAAGCTGGCCGAGGAGATCAGCCACTATCGTGATCTCGGGTTCACGCGCTTCAAGATGAAGATCGGCGGCGCGTCCCTGGGCGAGGATTTGCAACGAGTGGAAAGCGCAGCGAAAGCGGCGGGCCGGCCATCCGCACTGGCGGTGGACGCGAACGGGCGCTTCACCCTGGACCAGGCGATCGCGTGCGGCAAAGCACTGTATGACTTCGGCCTGTGGTGGTACGAAGAGGCTGTCGATCCGCTCGACTTCGAGTCCCACGCGCTGCTGGCTCAGGTCTACCCCGGGCGGCTGGCAACCGGCGAAAACCTCTTTTCGCCTCAGGACGTGAAGAACCTTGCGCTGTATGGCGGCATGCGTCCGGGGCTGGACATCTTCCAGATGGATTCCAGCCTGTCCTGCGGCGTCACCGGCTACCTGCGCATGCTGCGCGAAATGGAAAGCCGCGGGTTCTGGCGCAGCCAGGCTTTCCCGCACGGTGGACAGCTCATGGCGCTGCACGTCGTGGCGGGACTTGGACTGGGTGGCTGCGAGGTCTACCCCGGCGTATTCGCTGCCGTCGGCGGCTTCTGCGACGGCCAGGCCGTGAACAACGGTCAGGTAAAGGTGCCTGACCTCCCCGGCTTCGGTTTTGAATGCAAGCCCGAACTGGCGCGCGAATTCGCGCAGCTGGTCCAATGAATGAAGCAAAGGAAAATCAATGAGAGAAGTTCACGTCGACGAACTCACCAAGACCGTCGCCCAATTATGCATTGACGCCTGTCACCTGCTGCCCGACGATCTGCTCGCCAGCTTTCACAAGGCCGCCGAGACCGAGGTCTCGCCGCTGGGCAAGTCAGTGCTGATAAAGCTGATCGACAACGACCGCATCGCCCGTGACAACCAGGTCTCCTACTGCCACGACACGGGTCTCGTCATCGTCTACGCAGAAGTGGGCCAGGACGTGCATCTGGTTGGCGGCAACTACGAAGCGGCGATCCAGGAGGGGGTGCGCAAGGGCTATGCGGAAGGCTACATGCGCAAGTCCGTCGTGAGCGATCCGCTCTTGCGGGTGAACAGCAACGACAACACGCCGGCCGTCATTCACACGGATATTGTGCCTGGCTCGGAGGTGAAACTCACTGTCGTACCCAAGGGCGGCGGCAGCGAGAACTGGAGCACGATGAAATTCCTGCTGCCCGGCGAAGGGGCGGAAGGCGTGAAGAAATTCGTACTGTCCGTGGTGGAAGCGGCCGGCGGCGCTGCGTGCCCGCCCCTGACAGTAGGCGTGGGCATAGGGGGCAGTTTCGACAAGGTGACGGCACTGGCCAAGAAGGCGATCCTGCGCGACATCGGCGAACGCCATTCCGAACCGCATATCGCCAAACTGGAAGATGAACTGCTGGAAGCCATCAACAAGACCGGCATCGGCCCGCAGGGCTTCGGCGGCTCGACCACCGCAGTGCAGGTGGCGGTGGAAACCTACGCCTGCCATATCACGGCGCTCCCGGTCGCAGTGAATATGCAATGCCACGCCGGTCGTCGCAAGACGGCGGTGATCTAAGGAGAACCCCATGGCAGTCCATCATCTCAAGACGCCTCTCACCGACGCTGCCATCGCGGCCCTGCAAGCGGGTGATGAGGTCTACCTCTCGGGCACCATTTACATGGCGCGGGATGCCGCGCATAAGCGCTTCGTCGACACCCTGGCCCGCGGCGAGCAACTGCCAGTGGACCTGGCCGGGCAGGTCGTATTCTACGGCGGCCCCGGCCCCACCAAGCCGGGCCACGCGATCGGCGTGGTTGCGCCCACCTCCGCCTACCGCATGGATCCCTATGCCACGGTGCTGTTCGACATCGGCGTGAAAGGCGCCATCGGCAAGGGCCCGCGCGGCGCCGCCATTTCCGTATCGTGCAAGAAGAACGTCTCGGTGTGCTTCTCAGCCATCGGCGGCATCTCGGCCACACTGTTTTCTTGCATCAAATCCGCGGAACTGGTGTGCTACGAAGACCTGAAGACCGAGGCGGTGCAGCGCTTGCAGATCGAAGACTTCCCGCTGCTGGTGACCAACGACGCCCACGGCCGCGACATGTATGAAGATGAGGTGACGAAGTACCGGGCGCTGCTGAACGCCTGAGCCGGCGCTCAGGTAGAATCTCGGCCCGTTCTTCTCTTTCTACCTCCGTCGCCGTGCGTTACTCCGAACTCGCCAACGTCATCGTCAAGCATGTCACCGATGGCACCTATGCCGTCGGCGAACAGTTGCCAAGCGAGCGAGAACTGGCGGAACACTACGGCGTGAGCCGCTCCACGGTGCGCGCCGCGCTGGACGTGGTCGAACGGCTGGGACTTGTTACCCGCAAGCGGCGCGCCGGTACGGTGGTTAGCGCGGACCGGCCGTCCAACGTCTATGCCCGCTCGGTTAGCAGCATCGAAGACCTGGTCAGCTACGCAAGCCACACCTCGCGGGAAGTGCTGGGCATGCATACGGTTGTGGCGGACCCTGAACTAGCCGCTCACATCGAATGCAAGCCCGGTTCGCGCTGGCTGCGCATCCGTATGCTGCGCACCGAGAACGACGATGCCAGCACGCCTCTTTGCTGGAACGATGCCTATATCGAACACGAGCTGGGCGAGAGTATTGCTGCACTGGTGAAGAATGGTACCGGCTTGCTCAGCCACCTCATTGAGGAGGAGACCGGCGTCACGGTGGCGCGTATCAAGCAGACCGTCGGTGCGACCGAACTCGACGATACGGTGGCCGCCCGCCTGGGAGTTCCGGCTGGCTCGTCCGGTCTGGAAATCATACGCAGCTATCTCGATAGCGCAGGCCACGTCTTCCTCGTCACCGTCAATCTCTATCCTGCGCAGCGCTACCGCTTCTCGTTTTGGATGGAGCGTGGGCCCTGAGATAGCCCGGCAAAATAAAAAATCAAACCGGCATATTCATGATGTCGTGGTAAGCCGACACCAGCTTATTGCGTACCTGCACCGTCGCCTGAAACGCAATCCCCGCCTTCTGCGACGCAATCATCACATCAGACAGATTGACCGAATCGTCGCCCAGGGCAAAGCGCTGCCCCATCACCTCGGCCTGCTTCTGCGAAGCATTCACCTGATCCAGGGAATTCTTCAAGGCCGCAGCAAAGTCGAGCTTGGCCGGGGCAGCGGCAGGATCGGCCTTCGCCAGGGGCTTGGACGAAACCGGGTCCGCCCCATGGGCGCGCCCCGCGGCCTCCCGCAATTGCGCCACCATGGCGCTGATTTTCGCGTTGTCGATTGCAATGCCCGCCATCGCCATCCTTCCAGCAAAGACTTGTTGAGGCTGACACCTTAACCAAAGTGCAGCCCCCGCTGCCACCGGATCAGGCCCGCAAATTACCCTCTGTTCAGGAATTTGATTTGACAGCCAGCGGTGAAAATCCCATCACGGAAAAAACCCGCACGGGCGCGCAAGCCCGCGCAGCATGCACACACACCACTTAATCAAACGGAGCCCAGCACATGGCCGGTAACGAGTTGACCACGGGCGAGAGCGGCAACGGCCGCGCCGTGGTGCCCGGCCTGATGAACCTGGCACAGTCGCAGGGGGCGAAGAATATCGCCTTGATGCTGGGCGCCTCGGCCACGATTGCGGTCATGGCCGGCGTCTTCATGTGGAGCCAGCAGCCCGACTACAAGGTGCTGTTCTCGAATTTCTCGGACAAGGACGGCGGCGCCATCGTCGCCTCGCTGCAGCAGCAGAACGTGCCCTACAAGTTCGCCGAGGGCGGCAACGCCATCCTGGTGCCGGCGGGCCAGGTGCACGAGGCGCGCCTGAAGCTGGCGGCGCAGGGCTTGCCCAAGGGCGGCGGGGTCGGCTTCGAGCTGATGGAAAACCAGAAGCTGGGCGTGTCGCAATTCCTGGAACAGGTGAATTTCCAGCGCGCCCTGGAAGGCGAACTGGCGCGCTCGATCCAGGCCATCGGCGCCGTCGCCACCGCCCGCGTGCACCTGGCCCTGCCCAAGGCCAGCGTGTTCGTGCGCGAACAACAGAAACCGACCGCATCGGTGCTGCTCAACCTGCACCCGGGCCGCAGCCTGGACCCGGGCCAGGTGGATGCCATCGTGCACCTGGTGGCCTCGTCCGTGCCCGAGCTGTCGGCCAAGAATGTGACCGTGGTCGACCAGAACGGCAGCCTGCTGTCCGGCAGCGACCGCCCGGCCGGCAGCGCGCCCAGCCTCGACCCCTCGCAACTCAAGTATGTGCAGGAGTTGCAGCAGGCGATCGCGCGCCGCATCGAATCGATCGTCACGCCCATCGTCGGCCCCAGCAATGTGCGCGCCGAAGCCACGGCCGACGTCGATTTCTCCACCAGCGAACAGGCGGCGGAAAGCTACCGGCCGAACCAGGGGCCGAATGCCCAGGCCGCCGTGCGCAGCAGCCAGACCAGCGAATCGCAAAGCAGCAATGGCGCCGGCAATAGCGCCGCCGGCGTGCCGGGCGCGCTCTCCAACCAGCCGCCGGGCCAGACCACGGCGCCCCTGAAAGCGCCCCCAGCGACGCCGACAGC
>JAEVZY010000303.1 GCA_023392035.1 Pseudomonadota bacterium
CCTAGAAAAGCTGAAACACGAATGTGGCCGGGGCGGGCAGTTGGCCCGGCCCGTTGTCCGCACTCGGCAAGGGTCGTGGTTTTGCAGGGGCTGTGATCAGAAGGCCGAAATGCCGGTCTGCTCGCGGCCCAGGATCAGCGCATGGATGTCGTGCGTGCCTTCATAGGTGTTCACCACTTCCAGGTTCACCATGTGGCGGATCACGCCGAACTCGTCGGAGATGCCGTTGCCGCCCAACATGTCGCGCGCCATGCGCGCCACATCCAGCGCCTTGCCGCAGGAATTGCGCTTCATGATGGAAGTGACGGAAGGATGGGCCGTGCCTTCGTCTTTCATGCGTCCCAGGCGCAGGCAGCCTTGCAGGCCGAGCGTGATTTCGGTCAGCATGTCGGCCAGTTTTTTCTGCACCAGCTGATTGGCGGCCAAAGGCTTGCCGAACTGCTTGCGGTCCAGCACATACTGGCGCGCGGTATGCCAGCAGGCTTCGGCCGCGCCCAGCGCACCCCAGGCAATGCCATAGCGCGCCGAATTCAGGCAGGTGAACGGACCTTTCAGGCCGCGCACTTCGGGGAAGGCGTTTTCTTCCGGGCAGAACACGTTGTCCATCACGATTTCGCCGGTGATGGAAGCACGCAGGCCGACCTTGCCGTGGATGGCCGGGGCCGACAGGCCCTTCATGCCTTTCTCCAGCAGGAAGCCGCGGATCGCGCCTTCATCATCCTTGGCCCAGACCAGGAACACATCGGCGATCGGCGAATTGGAAATCCACATCTTGGCGCCGGTCAGGGCGTAGCCGCCTGCCACCTTGCGCGCGCGCGTCACCATCGAAGCCGGATCGGAACCATGGTTCGGTTCGGTCAAGCCGAAGCAACCGATCCATTCGCCGCTGGCCAGCTTGGGCAGGTATTTCTGGCGTTGCTCTTCAGTGCCGAATTCATAGATGGGCACCATCACCAGCGAGGATTGCACGCTCATCATCGAGCGATAGCCGGAATCGACCCGCTCCACTTCGCGCGCGATCAGGCCATAGCAGACGTAGTTCAGGCCGGGGCCGCCGTATTGTTCGGGGATGGTCGGTCCGAGCAGGCCGAGTGCGCCCATCTCGCGGAAGATGGCCGGGTCGGTCTTCTCATGGCGGAAGGCTTCCAGCACGCGCGGCTGCAATTTGTCCTGGCAATAGGCGCGCGCGGCGTCGCGCACCATGCGTTCGTCGTCGGACAATTGGCTGTCCATCAGCAGCGGGTCGTCCCACTGGAATTGTGCTTTCTGTTTCACCTCAGACTCCGGATGTGTTGTGTGTGGAAGAAGAATTGAGTGTCGTCGCGATTCAGCGATTCAGTGCTGCGGCGTCAGCAGCGACAGGCGCAGGCGCGCGCGCCGGCGCAGCCAGGCGCTGGGACGGTAGCGGCCGTCGCCGTTCAGGCGTTCAAGGTTTTCAAGCAGGGTCAGGACCGTGGCCGGCCCCAGCAGATCGCCCCAGGCCAGCGGGCCTTGCGGATAACCCAGGCCAAGCTTGACGGCGTGATCGATGTCCTCGGGCAGGGCAATGCCTTGCTGCGCGATTTCGCAGGCGATATTGATGATGTGCGCCACCACCCGCTGGCAGATCAGGCCGGCGCTGTCGCGAATCACCGATACCTTCTGACCGTTGACGCCGAACACCCCGCGCGCCATTTCCAGCATGGTCGGATCGGTGGCGGGCGTGCTCATGATCACGCGCCGCTGGCTCATGTCGAACAAGGCATCCACCGCCACCGTGCGCCGCGCATCCAGGTTCTGGCGCACGCAGCACTCGCTGGCGTCTTCGCCCAGCGGCGTCACCACGCACAATGCATCGGCGCCGGGGCGCTCGCCCTGTTCCAGTTGCACGCCTGAAGCCGCCACCAGGGCAATCACCTGCTCGGCCAGTTGCGGCAGATCGCGCGAGACCCAGACCGAGGGCGGCAGCAGCGCAGAGGGTGCGTCTTCCGGCAAGGCGGGACGCTTGCCTTGGCTGTCGTAATCGTAGAAACCATGCCCGGTCTTGCGACCCAGGAGGCCGGCATTCTGCATGCTGCGCGTCAGCGGTTGCGGTTTGTAGCGCGGGTCTTCGTAGTACTGGTGATAGACCGATTCCATCACCGGATGCGAAACATCGACGCCAGTCAGGTCCATCAATTCGCAGGGGCCCAGACGAAAGCCGGCGCAGTCGCGCAGGATGCGGTCGAGGGTGGGAACGTCGGTCACCTGCTCCAGCAGGACGCGCATGCCTTCGGTGGAAAAGCCGCGGCCGGCATGATTGACGATGAATCCCGGCGTGTCGCGTGCAATCACCGCCACATGGCCCCAATGCCGGCCCAGGGCTTGCAGGTAGTCGGTGACGGCGGGATCGGTGCGCAAGCCGCCGATCACTTCCACCAGCTTCATCAGCGGTACCGGATTGAAGAAGTGCATGCCGGCCACGCGTTGCGGCTGCTTGAGGCCGGCGGCAATCGAAGTCACCTGCAGCGAAGAAGTATTGCTGGCCAGGATGCAGTGTTCGCCGACCACGCTTTCCAGTTGCGCGAACAGGGCTTGCTTGGCCGCCAGGTCTTCCACGATGGCCTCGATCACCACGTGGCAATCCTGCAGTTCCTCGATGGCCTTGCATTCATGCAGGGCACGTCCAGCCTGTTGCGCCCGCTCTTCGTTCAAGCGGCCCTTGCTGACCAGCATGGCAAAGGTTTCGCCCACGGCGGCGTGGGCCTGGGCCGCCGCGCCCGCGCGGGCGTCAAACAGCCTGACCTGGGTGCCGGCCAGGGCCGCGATCTGGGCAATGC
>JAEVZY010000335.1 GCA_023392035.1 Pseudomonadota bacterium
TCATTGCGCCACGCAACAAAAAACCGGCCCGCGGGCCGGTTTTTTTATCGAGCAGGGTAACTCAATCCCGTTCGCCGCCGAAGATGCCGAGAATGGAAAGCAGGTTGGCGAAGATGTTGTACAGGTCGAGATAGATCGCCAGCGTGGCGCTGATGTAATTGGTCTCGCCGCCATTGATGACTTGTTGCACGTCATACAGGATATAGGCCGAGAAAATGCCGATGGCGATCACCGATATGGTCAGTTGCAGCGCCGGCAGTTGCAGCCAGATATTGGCCACCATCGCCAGCAGGATCACCAGCACGCCGGCGAACAGCCATTTGCCCATGCCGGAAAAATCGCGCTTGGAAACCGTTGCCACGCTGGCCATGACGCCGAAGATGGCCGCGGTACCGCCAAAAGCGGTCATGACCAGGGAGGCGCCATTCGAGTAGCCCAGCACATGGCCGATCAAGCGCGACAGCAGCAGGCCCATGAAGAACGTGAAGCCCAGCAGCACCGCCACGCCCAGCCCGGAATTCTTGGTGCGTTCGATGGCATAGATGAAGCCGAAGGCAATTGCCATGAAGACCACAAAGCCCAGCATCGGGCTGCCTTCGAAAAAGCTGAAGCCGGTGGTCACGCCGATCCAGGCGCCCAGCACCGTGGGCAGCAGGGACAGCGCCAGCAGCCAGTAGGTATTACGCAGGACCCGGTGGCGGGCCAGTAGCGTTTCGCCGGCAGCGCTATATGCGGTTTGCAGGTTCTGCTCCATATCAGATGCTCCTCTGGAAGGGAAAATTGCGCCGAAAGCATAGCATGCTGCCGCCCCGGCGCAAGCGATGTCGATCAGCAGCGTGCGCGCTGAAAGCCGGATTGCGCACGGGAGAGGGAAAAACCGCGTGCAAGCCGGTATTTCGCCGGCGGCAGGGCAGCCTTTGCATGTCGTACTTTGCGTCTCGTATATAGGGCGATCCATGCTAAAATCCAAGGTTCTTTGAAATTTCAACTTTTCACCCTAAACCTTTATTTTTATTGGAGTTTTTACAGATGGCAAGCGAACGCACCCTGTCGATCATCAAGCCCGACGCCGTGGCCAAGAACGTGATCGGCCAAATCTACACCCGCTTCGAAAACGCTGGCCTGAAGATCGTTGCCTCCCGCATGACCCAGTTGTCGCGCGCCGAAGCAGAGGGCTTTTATGCCGTGCACCGCGAGCGTCCTTTCTTCAAGGACCTGGTCGACTTCATGATTTCGGGCCCGGTGATGATCCAGGTGCTCGAGGGCGAAGGCGCCATTGCCAAGAACCGCGAACTGATGGGCGCAACCGATCCCAAGAAAGCCGAGAAGGGCACCATCCGCGCCGACTTCGCCGACTCCATCGACGCCAATGCCGTGCACGGTTCCGACGCCGCTGAAACCGCCGCCGTCGAAATCGCCTACTTCTTCCCGGCGCTGAACGTCTATTCCCGCTAAGGCATTCGCCGCTATAGCATCACCAAGGACAGCATGACCGTACTGACCGACAAGCCCCGCAATCTGCTCGACATGGACCCCGCCGCACTCACCGCTTTTTGCGGCGAGCTGGGCGAGAAGCCTTTCCGTGCCCGCCAGTTGCAGCGCTGGATCCATCAGTACGGCGCCAGCGACTTTGCCGAGATGACCGATCTGGCCAAATCGCTGCGCGAAAAGCTGTCCACCCGCGCCACCGTGTCCGACCTGAGCATACTGTCGGACCATACCTCGGCCGACGGCACCCGCAAATGGCTGGTGGACGTGGGCAATGGCAATGCGGTGGAAACGGTGTTCATCCCCGAGGAGACGCGCGGCACGCTGTGCGTTTCCACCCAGGCCGGATGCGCGGTCAACTGCCGCTTCTGCTCCACCGGCAAGCAGGGCTTCTCCCGCAATCTCTCTACCGGCGAAATCATCGGCCAGTTGCGCATGGCTGAATTCTTGCTGCGCAAGAGTCGCGGCATTCCTCCCGGCCCCAAGGGCGAGCGCTGCGTCACCAACGTGGTGATGATGGGCATGGGCGAACCGCTGCTCAATTACGAGCCCATGGTGCGCGCCTTGCAGCTGATGCTGGACGATAACGCCTATGGCCTGTCGCGTCGTCGCGTGACGGTGTCCACCAGCGGCGTGGTGCCGATGATGGACAAGCTGGGCCATGATTGCCCGGTCGCCCTGGCGGTATCGCTGCACGCGTCCAACGATGCGCTGCGCGACGAGCTGGTGCCGCTCAATCGCAAATACCCGCTGTCCGAGTTGATGGCGGCCTGCCGTCGCTATCTGGAATTCGCGCCGCGCGATTTCATCACTTTCGAATACTGCATGCTGGACGGTGTCAATGACGGCGATCACCATGCCCGCGAGCTGCTGGCTCTGGTAGAGTCGCATCAGGTTCCTTGCAAGTTCAACCTGATTCCTTTCAATCCGTTCCCGGAATCCGGCCTGAAACGCTCGCCCGACGCCCGCATCAAGGCTTTCGCCAAAATCCTGATGGATGGCGGCATCGTCACCACCGTGCGCAAGACGCGCGGCGATGACATCGACGCTGCCTGCGGCCAATTGGCTGGCGAGATCCAGGACCGCACCCGGGTCGCAGAGCGCATGCAAAAAATGGCAACTTACCAGCAGAAGTACGGCCCCGATTTCGGCCGCATTGTGGAGATTCCATCGTGATCTTGCGCCGCGCCCGCATCCTGGCGGCGTTGTGGATGGCTTGCATGGTGTTGCTGCTGGCCGCTTGCGGCACCACGCCGCCCAAGGACGACCTGCCCACCAGTTCCGATCTCACCGAAACCCAGCGCCGCGCGCAAATCCGCCTGCAACTGGCCATCGGCTATTACGAGCAGGGGCAGATGACGACCGCGCTGGACGAGGTCAAGCAGTCGCTGCAGATCGACCCGACCCTGGCCGACGCCTATACCGTGCGCGCGCTCATCTACATGGAGCTGATGGAGAACCGGCTGGCCGATGAAAATTTCCAGCAATCGCTGAAGCTCGCGCCCAATAACCCGGACACGGCCAACAATTACGGCTGGTTCCTGTGCCAAAGCGGACAGCCGGCGCAGTCCATCCAGTGGTTTGAAAAAGCCCTGTCCAACCGCAACTACGCCTCGCCTTCCAAGGCCTTGAACAATGCCGGCAACTGCAGCCTCAAGCTGAAGAAAATGCCGGAGGCCGAGCAATACCTGACCCGGGCCTTCCAGATGGACCCGTCCAATCCGGACGTCAATCTGTCGCTGGCCAAATACTGGCTGGCGCGGGGCGAAACGCCGCGCGCCCAGTTCTATGCACGTCGGGTGATCGCCGCCGATCGCCTGACCGCGGATTCCCTCTGGACCGCAATCCGGATTGAACATCGCGCGGGCGATCGCCTGGCCGAGGCGGGCCTCGCCAACCAGTTGCGTCGCCGTTATCCGAATTCACCCGAGTTTTCCGCTTATACCCGCGGAGCGTTTGATGAGTGACCAAGCCAGACAAGATGCCCCAGAGCTGCCGGCACAGGCGGATTCGCCTGAATCCGCAAGCCAAGGCGCCGCCACGCCGTCCGCCGCGCCCCAGGAAAGCATGGGCACCCAACTGGCGCGTCGCCGCCAGGAGCTGGGCTGGTCGGTGGAGCAGGTGGCCGGCCGCCTGAACCTGGCGCCGCGCCAGATCGATGCCCTGGAGTCCGACAACCTGAGCGCCTTGCCCGGCCTGGCCAGTACCCGCGGTTTCGTGCGGGCTTATGCCAAGCTGCTGCGCATCGATGCCGCACCTTTGGTGGCAACGCTTACCCAGGAGGCCGGTCCGCAGGAAGAGGCGATCCCGCTGCGCCGTCCGATTTCCTCCACGCCTTTTGCGCCGGCCAAGCTGGCGCCCATGAAGCGCGGCGGCAGCGGCAAGTGGCTGTGGGGTGTCCTTGCGCTGGCAATCTTCGTGCTGGCACTGGCCGGCGCCTGGCGCGCCGGCTTGTTTGAGTCCGCGCTGGATGGCCTGGTGCAAGGTCGCGACAGCGCGCCGAGCGCGGCAGCTTCTGCAGCCAGTGCTCCGGTCGAACCGGCCGCTGCCGCAGCGGCATCCGCCAACGCCAGTACACCCGACAATCAAGCTGCAGCGATAAGCGGTGAGGCGTCTGTTCCGGTGGCCAATGCTTCGGCCGTGGCGCCTGCAGCGGCGGCGGCATCGGCATCGGC
>JAEVZY010000011.1 GCA_023392035.1 Pseudomonadota bacterium
GTGCCGGGACGCGGGCTGAAGATGAAGCTGAAGCTGTTGTCGAAACCGACGTCCTCGATCAATTTCATCATGGCATCGAAATCGGCATCGCTTTCGCCAGGAAAGCCGACGATGAAGTCGGACGAAATCGTGATGTTGGGTCGCACTTCGCGGATGCGGCGGATGATGGACTTGTATTCCAGGCTGGTGTAGCCGCGCTTCATGGCAGACAGGATGCGGTCCGATCCGTGCTGCGCCGGCAGGTAGAGGTGGTCCACCAGCTTGGGCACCTTGGCGTAGACGTCGATCAGGCGCTGGGTGAATTCCTTGGGATGGCTGGTCACGAAGCGGATGCGTTCGATGCCTTCGATTTCGGCAACGTACTCGATCAGGAGCGCGAAGTCGGCGATTTCGCCATCGGCCATTTCGCCGCGATAGGCGTTCACATTCTGGCCCAGCAGGGTGATTTCCTTCACCCCGGACAGGGCCAGGGTGCCGACTTCGGTCAGCACATCTTCAAAGCGGCGCGAGACTTCCTCGCCGCGGGTATAGGGCACCACGCAATAGCTGCAGTATTTGCTGCAGCCTTCCATGATGGAGACATAGGCGCTGGCGCCTTCCACCCGCGCCGGCGGCAGGTTGTCGAATTTCTCGATTTCCGGAAAGGAAATATCGACCGCGGCGCGGCCGCTGTTCCTGCGCTTTTCCAGCAATTGCGGCAAGCGATGCAGGGTTTGCGGGCCGAAGACCAGGTCGACATAAGGTGCGCGCTGGACTATCGCTTCGCCCTCTTGCGAGGCCACGCAGCCGCCCACGCCGATCACCATGCCGGGCCGCTTGAGCTTGATTTCGCGCAGCCGGCCCAGATCGGAAAACACTTTTTCCTGCGCCTTCTCGCGCACCGAGCAGGTGTTGAGCAGGACGATGTCGGCGTCTTCCGGGCTGTCGGTCTTGACGTAACCCTCGCTGGCGGCAAGCACGTCGGCCATCTTGTCCGAGTCGTACTCGTTCATCTGGCAGCCGAAGGTCTTGATGAATACTTTCTTGCTCATTGCTGCGTGTTCTGCGTGTTCTGTTTGCGATCGGCCGGGGCCGGTTGTTCGGCCTCTTGCGGCGTCAATATCCAGACGCGGTCGATTTCACCCTGGGCGTTCTCGGTGTAATTGACGGTATAGGTCTGGCCGCGCAGGGTGACCGGCATGTCGATGGTGTTGTTGCGGTTGCGGATCCAGGCTCCGGCCGAAAGGCGGCGCTCCTTGTTGTTCAGCACAATGGTGGGATAGTCTTGCATCGACAACACGCCACGCTGGGCGATAGGCGGGAACAGGCGATCCAGCGCCAGCGCCGGCTGACAAATCACGGAAAATGCCGCAAGGCAGAGGGAAAGCGCGATGCGCATCGTGTGAGACTCCCGCATCAGAAAACGAACTGGGAAGGATACCATGCCGGGAATTTCGGCCGGCGGGAAGGAAAGGGGACATGCAGCAATTCAGCAAGGAAGACATCGACGCGCTGGTGATGCTGGCCGATGAGGCCGGCCTGGCCATCATGGCGGTTTATCAACGCGCCGACCTGGGTGTGCGCGAGAAGGAAGACCTGAGCCCGCTCACCGAAGCCGACCTTGCCGCCAATGCCATCCTGTGCCGCGGCCTGGCGGCGCGCTGGCCGCAAGTGCCGATCCTGACGGAAGAAGGCGCCAATCCCTTTGCGCCCGGCGAAAAGCCCGCGCTGTATTGGGCCATCGACCCGCTGGATGGGACACGCGAATTCATCAAGCGCAACGGCGAATTCACGGTGAACGTGGCGCTGGTGGAAAACGGCGTTCCGGTGTTTGGGCTGGTTCTTGCGCCGGTGCTGGATGCGCTGTACGTGGGCGCGCAGGGGCAGGGCGCGCGCCTGCGCCAGGGCGGGCAATGGCGTTCGATTGCCTGCGCCCCGGCCGGGCCCGTGCTGCGGGTGGTCTGCAGCCGTTCCCATTTGTCGCAGGAAACCCTGGCGTGGATCGAACACCTCGATCAGCCGATCGAAAGGCGCGAAATCGGCAGTTCGCTCAAATTCTGTTTATTGGCGGCGGGCGAGGCCGACGTCTATCCGCGCTTCGGCCCGACTTGCATTTGGGATACGGCGGCCGGACATGGCGTGCTGGCCGCGGCCGGGGGCCGGGTCTTGCGCAGCGATGGCGCGCCACTGCGCTATGCCGAGCCGGGGCAGGTCTTGAATCCGGATTTTGTGGCTTGGGCGCTGCCATCTTCCTTGGCATGACAGGATTCGATCTGACGATGCCACAAAGGACGACATGAAAATAACCGACACCCTCTGAAGAATCGATAGCCGACAGCCTGCGGCGGCATCTTCCCGCCATTGCGCATCGAACACCTTGTCTCGGGTTCGCATCTGGCGCGCCAGTTCAAGATTCCTCTGATAACAAGTCTTCCTCGGTGCGAGTGGTGCATTAAGAATTTCCCCCGTTCACAAACGGGAGTCCTTCTTGAAGTCGACTCGCTCCACGGCGTTGCGCCTGCTGCGCTTGCTTGCCTTGGCCTGGGCACTTTGCATGGTCCAGGCCCTGCGTGCGCAAAGCCCGGTCATTGCGCCAAGCGCAGTCGACGAGAATCTGCGTCAGCAGCAGCGCGAACGCCTGCTCCGTGAGCAGCAGGAGCGCACGCCCGATGTGCATCTCAAGGCCGGCGAGCCAGCGGCCCCGCTGGCGCTGCCGGCGCGCGAAGCGCCCTGCGTGCAAGTCCACCGCTTGCAACTCAAGGGCGACGCCGCCGAACAGTTCCAATGGGCCTTGAGCGCGGCCGACCGGCTTCCCGCTGGCGGTCTTGACCGCGCCACCCCGCGCTGCCTGGGCAGCGGCGGCATGAACATCGTGATGCGCCGCATCCAGGATGCGATTGCCGCCAGCGGCTATCCCGCCGCCCGCGTGCTGGCCGGCGTTGATGCCTTGGCCGAGCCGGGCACCCTGCGCCTGACGCTTTGGCCGGGACGCATAGGCAAAATCCGCTTTGCGCCGGGTACCAGCGCGCGCGCCCGCGCCGGCAATGCGCTCGCGATGCACGAAGGCGACGTGCTCTATCTGCCGGACCTGGAACAAAGCCTGGAAAATTTTCAGCGCGTGCCGACGGTGCAAGCCGGTATCGACCTGCTGCCCGCCGAGGCGCCGGGCGCGCCCGGGCGCTCCGACCTGCTGATTCATTGGCAGCAGGCGCGTCTTCTGCGCGGCATGCTCGGACTGGACGATTCCGGTACCCGGGCCACCGGCAAATACCTGGGATCGGCCACGCTCTCCTGCGATCACTGTTTGCAGCTCAATGACTTGTTCTACCTGAGCGGTACCCGTGCGCTTGGCGGCGGCGACGAGGGTGAGCGCGGCACCCATTCCACAGTCGCGCACTACTCGCTGCCTTTCGGCTATTGGCAACTGGCTGGCACCGTCAGCCAGAGCCGCTTCTGGCAATCGGTGGCCGGTCTCAATGGCCCGATCGAGTACAGCGGCGAAACCGGGCAAGGAGAATTGCGCCTGGGCCGCCTGCTTCATCGCGGCCGGCTCGGCAAGACCAGTCTGGCCCTGCGCATCTGGGCGCGCTCGGCGCGCAACTTCATCGAAGACACCGAGGTGCAAGCCCAGCGCAGCCGCATGGCCGGCTGGGGCGCCACGCTTTTGCATCGGCAATTCATTGCCGCCGCCACGCTGGACCTTGGCCTGGATTATCGGCGCGGCACCGGCGCCGTCCACGCCATTGACCCGCCCGAGGCCGCCCGCGGCGAAGGCACGGCACGCATGCAGATCCTGAGCGCCGATGCCCAACTGGCCCTGCCTTTCAAGCTCGGCAGCCAGGCCCTGCGCTATGCGGCTACCCTGCGCGCGCAATTCAACGGCACGCCGCTGGTGCCGCTGGACCGCTTCGCCATCGGCAGCCGCTATACCGTGCGCGGCTTTGACGGCGAACAGCAACTGGTGGCCGAGCGGGGATTCTTCTTGCGCAACGATCTGGCCCTGGCCTTGGGCAGCACGGCCCAGGAGCTTTACCTGGGGCTGGATGTCAGCGCAGTCGGCGGGCCATCCAGCGATCTTCTGCTCGGCAAACACCTGGCGGGCGCGGTGCTGGGCTGGCGCGCCCAGGCGGCAGGCGTGAACCTGGATTGGTTCTGCGGCGCGCCGATTTCGCGGCCCCATGGATTCGGGCAGGACGGGCCGGTGTTCGGCTTCAACCTCAACTGGGTGTTCTGAGCATGGCGCCCAGTCTGGACATCGTCGCTCCCGGCTTGCGGCTTCAGCCATATAACCAAGCCGAGGCGCTGGGCGCCGCCACCTGGCTGTGGATGCATTCGCCCGCGCACCGCAACATGCCTTTGCTCGCCTTGTCGCGGCTGCTGCTGCCGGCCATCACGCGGGCGCAGTTTGCGCTGGGTTCCAGCGCCGGCCAGCCGCTGTTCTATGTGGCCTGGGCCACCTTCGATCGCGCGGCCGAAGGGCGCTATGTGAGTCGGCACCCGCTTGAACTTGAGGCCGCCGATTGGTGCAGCGGCGAGCGGCTGTGGATCACCGACCTGGTCGCACCTTTCGGGCATGCGCCCGAACTTGTCAGTTGGCTGCGGCGCCAGGCCTTCCCGCAGCGGGTGCTGCGCGCGCTGTACCACCGCGGCGAACAGCGCGGGCTGCGCATCATGCATTTTCGGGGACGCGCCTTGCCGCGGCAGGCGGCGCAGGCGTGGATCGCATCCAATCCGGTGGACTTGGGTTCCGAGGGAGGATGAGATGAACAGACTTTGCTATCGGCTGGTGTTCAACCAGGTACGCAGGCAGTGGATGGCGGTGCGCGAAAACGTCCGCAGCCATGCACGCGGTGCAGCGGATTCGGGCGCACCGCCAGGGCGGTGCCACGGCGCGAGCGACCGCTTCAGGCTATTGCCCTTGGCGCTGGCGCTGGCCGGCGTAATGCCGTGCCCTGCCCAGGCCGGCATCTTCGGCAATCTCGCCGCGGCGATGGGGCAGGGAGCGGCGGCGCCCGGCGCGGCAGGGGGCGCCGCTTCGGCGTCGGCCATCTTGCCGGTGCGCGCCGATCCTTCCGCGCCCGTCAGCCAGCGGCCCACGCTACTGCTGGCGCCCAATGGCGTGCCGCTGGTGAATATCCAGACGCCCAGCGCAGCCGGCGTCTCGCGCAACAGCTACAGCGAGTTCAACGTCGGCTCCGATGGCCTGATCCTCAACAACAGCGTCGGCAACACCCAGACCCGGCTTGGCGGTTGGGTGCAGGGCAATCCCTGGCTGGCGCGCGGGCCGGCGCGCGTCATCCTCAACGAAGTCAATTCCAGCAATCCAAGTCTGCTTTACGGCGCGATGGAAGTCGCCGGCCAGGCAGCCAACGTGATCGTGGCCAATCCTTCCGGCATCACCTGCAATGGCTGCGGCTTCATCAACACCCCGCGCGTCACGCTCAGCACCGGCAACGCCATCCTCGACGCCAACGATGGCAGCGTGCGCGGCTACCGTGTGCAGCAGGGACAGGTGCTGATCGAAGGCCAGGGCATGAACAACCAGCAGGTCAGCTTCACTGAAATCCTCACCCGCGCCTTGAAGGTGAACGCCGGCATCTGGGCGCAGGATGTGCGGGTGGTGGCCGGCGCGCGTGAAGTGGGCAGCGATGACAGCGGCCTGCAGCCGGGCGCGCTGCTGGCGGACAAGGACAGGCCGCAAGTGGCGATCGACCTCTCCAGCATCGGCGGCATCTATGCCAGCGGCATCCGCATGATCGGCACCCAGTCCGGGGTAGGCGTGAGCAATGCGGGCCAGCTCTATGCGGGCGTGGGCGAAGTTGCGCTCACCAGCGATGGCCGCATCGTCAACAATGGCGCCATCAGCGGCGCGGCGGATTTCAATCTGCGGGCCGCCAGCCTGGACAATGGGCAGGACGCACAAATCAGCGCCGCGCGCCTGCAACTGCAAGTGCGCGATGCACTCACCAATCGCGGCCTGATCGATGGCGGCGATACGCAAATCCGGGCAGGAACCCTGAACAATCTGGGGCCCGGCCGCCTCTATGGCGATCACCTCTCCATCGCCGCCGATACTGCCAACAACCTGGCCGAAAACGGCACTGCGCCTGTCATGGCCGCTCGTGAGCGCCTCGACTTGGCCGCGCGCCAGATCGACAACCGCGAACACGCGCAAATCCTGAGCCTGGGCGACATGGCCATCGGCGGCACGCTCGATGCCCAGGGCCATGCCAGCGGCGCGGCTGAAACCCTGACCAACGCCAGCGCCACCATCCAGGCCGAGGGCCGGCTAGAACTCAAGGCCGCCAGCATCGTCAACAGAAACCTGCATTTCAGCACGACAGAAGTGAGCCTGCCCGCCGAGCAGCTGACCGAATACCAGGGTGCCGGATCGCCCACCCGCTACCTGCCCGGCACGCCGGACGTCTACGTCTACAACGACGAATCCGACCACCTGCACACCCCCGAAGGCAACTTCGAAAGCTGGAGCGTCTACCGCTACACCCGCAGCAGCACCGAAACCCGCGTTGCCAGCTCGGACCCGGCAAAGATCGTCTCGGGCGGCGAGATGCAGATCGATGCCGGCGGCGTACTGAATGACGGCAGCCAGATCATCGCCGGCGGCAATTTGCGGTTGAATGCCGCCAGCCTGGTCAATACCGAAGTGACGGGAGAGCGCCGGATCATCGAGTCGGGAAGCGTGACCAACTACTGGCGCGATCACCGCAAGGGCCGCGACTCCACCGGCAGCAATGTGATTGCCTACGATCCGCCGGAACGCATCGAAGCCATCAGCCTGACCCCGACCGTCTTCAGGCAGAACAGTGCCCAAGCGCCCGGCGGCGCGCCGGCCGAAAACGCCGCGCTCACCGACCTGCAGCAATCCGTGCTCAACAACGCCCTGTACCGCATCCAGCCCGATCCCGGCGCGCACTACCTGGTGGAAACCGATCCCGCTTTTGCCAACCGCCGCCAATGGCTCAGTTCCGATTACCTGTTGCAGGGCCTCTCTGTCGATCCCAACGCCACCCAGAAACGCCTGGGCGACGGCTACTACGAACAAAGGCTGGTGCAGGAGCAGGTGGCCCGGCTCACCGGCCGCCGCTTCCTGGTCAACACCAGCAGCGATGAAGAACAATTCCGCGCCTTGATGGACCAGGGCATCCTCTTTGCCCAGGCGCAGCAACTGGTGCCCGGCATTGCGCTGACGGCTGAGCAGATGGCGCAACTGACCAGCGACATCGTTTGGCTGGTGGAGAAGGACGTCACCCTGCCCGATGGCAGCCAGACCCGCGCGCTGGTGCCGCAACTGTATGTACGGCTGCAGCCCGGCGATCTGCAAAGCGGCGGCGCCCTGATCGCCGGCGAAAACGTGCAGATGAATCTGAGCGGCGACTTGAGCAATGGCGGCAGCATTGCCGGGCGCAAGGTGCTGGCCATCACTGCCGAGAATCTACGCAACCTGGGCGGACGCATTCAGGCCGACAGCGTGAGCCTGAATGCCCGCCAGGACCTGGACAACATCGGCGGCAGCGTTCATGCAGCAAGCGCTTTGCAAGCGACGGCCGGACGTGACTTGAACCTCATTTCCAACACCCGCACGCAAAGCAATGCCCAAGGCAGCGTGACCAACATTGAGCGGGTGGCCGGCCTGTACGTGAGCGGCGACAGCGGCACGCTGGCAATGTCCGCCGGGCGCGACCTCAAGCTCAGCGCCGCTGCCGTGGTGAACGCGGGCGACACGACCACGCTCAGCGCCGGCCGTGATCTCAAGCTCGATACCGTCACCGAGTCGCGCAGCCAGACCCTGGCCTGGAACGCCAACAACACACGCAGCGACGCCACCCAAAGCGAAACCGGCAGCCTGATCCAGGGCAAAGGCAACATCACCCTGCAAGCCGGGCGCGACATCACGGCGCGCGCGGGCCAGGTGCAAAGCAGTGCCGGCGCGCTGGCGCTGGCCGCAGGCAATGACGTCAATATCAGCGCCGGCCAGACCCGGCAGCAGGTGGATGAAGCGCACGAGCACAAAGGCAGCAGCGGCATGCTCTCCAGCACCACCTACAAATCGCGCGATGTGCTGGATGCCACCACGGCGCAGGCCAGCAGTTTGTCCGGCAAGTCGGTCACGGTGCTGGCCGGGCGCAATCTGGACATCATCGGCAGCGACGTGGTGAGCGACAGCGGCACCCTGTTGGCCGCCAATGGCAATGTGACGGTTGCCGCTGTCACGCAGACCCGCAACGAAACCCATTTCCGCGAAGAGAAGACCAGCGGCATCACCAGTTCCGGCGGCGTGGGCATCAGCATCGGCAGCCAGAAGCAAAGCGTGAGCAGCAATACAGTGAGCACCACTGCGGCGGCGTCAACGGTGGGTAGCGTGCAAGGCGACGTGGCGATTGCCGCCGGCCAGAGCTACCGGCAGACCGGCAGCGATGTGCTGGCGCCAAGCGGCAACATCGGCATCGCCGCCAAGGATGTGCGTATCGATGAGGCGCGCGAAACCAGTCGCACCACTGAAGAGAGAAAGTTCGAGCAGAGCGGTCTCACGGTGGCGGTCAGCAATCCCGTCATCACCGCCATCCAGACCGCGGAGCAGATGAAACAGGCCGCGTCCAACACCAACGACACGCGCATGAAAGCGCTGGCAGCAGCCAATGTGGTGATGACCAGCAAGAGCGCAATCGATGCGGTGAAGACCGGGCAGGGACAGACTATCGACGGCAAGCCCAATCAGTTTCAGTCTGGCGACATTGCCGCCAATGGCCGACCCGAGACGCGCGATGCCACTGTGGTGGAAAAGGTCGGCGGCATCAACGTCTCGGTCAGCCTGGGCAAGAGCAGCAGCCAAAGCAGCGCCGTACTGGAAAGCGACCAGGGCCGCGCCTCGTCGGTAGCGGCCGGCAAGGATGTGCAGATCACCGCCGGCGGCGACGGCGCCAACAGCAATCTGCTGGTGCAAGGTTCGCTCGTACGTGCCGGCGACAGTGCCAGCCTGCAGGCCGACGGTGACGTGCAACTGCTTGCCAGCCGCAACAGCGCCAGCCAGCAAACCAGCAGCCAGGATTCCAGCGCCAGTGTAGGCATCTCTTTCGGCAGCGATGGCTTGCTGGCCACCGCCTCTGCCAGCGGCGCGCGCGTCAAGGGCGATGGCAGCGATGTGGGCTACACCAACAGCCGGGTCGAAGCCGGGCAGGCGGTGGCGCTCAAATCCGGCGGCGACACTATGCTGCGTGGCGCCGTAGTGGATGCGCCACGCGCAAGCGCCGAAGTCGGCGGCAACTTGCAGATCGAAAGCCTGCAGGACAGCAGCCACTACAACAGCGACCAGCAGTCGCTGGGCGGCAGCCTCGCCGTCGGCGCGGGCAAGGTCTCCGGCAACCTCGCCGCCAGCAAGAGCAAGATCGACAGCGACTATGCAGCGGTGGCTGAGCAGAGCGGCATCCGGGCTGGCGATGGTGGCTTTGATGTTGGCGTCAAGGGCAGCGCTGTTCTGACCGGCGGCGCCATCACCAGCACGCAAAAAGCGGTGGATGAAGGCAGAAACCGCTATCGGGCAGAAAGTGGAACCACGCTCACCGACATCGACAACAGCGCCAGCTACCAGGCCAGCGCCAGCGCCATCAATATCGGCAGCGGCTTCGACCCCAAGGGCAAGCTGGCCCCGACCGGCACCAGCGCCGGCATCGGCAAGGACAGCGACCAGGCCAGCAGCGTGACGCGCGCGGTCATCAGCGGTGTTGCCGGCAACAAGGACGCGCGGACCGGCGATGCACAAGCCGCACTGCCGAAAATTTTTGATGCGGAGCGGGTGCAGAAGGAAATCACCGCGCAAGTGCAGATCACCCGCACATTTGGGCAGGAGGCCAGCAAGGCAGTCACTTCCTACGCGCAAAGTCGAAGGAACAACTTGCGAACTTTGCAGAAGCAAGCCACCACAGATGCCGACCGCAAGGCGATACAAGAGCAGATCGACAATCTCAACATGGAGGAACGCGTGATGAATGTATTGATTGGGGCGGTACAGGGAATGGGCACAACGGCCGCCGCCAAGGAGGCGCTGTCAACCGCAGCGGATCAGATGCGGCAATTGATGATCGAGGATTCGAAGAAGTTCAAGGGCGTCACGGATGGCAAGACGGTGTTGTCCAACATCTCGGGCGAAAGTGCGGGGGTGCGAGGGGATGGTGAAAAGCTCGGTGGGACGCGGGTGGACTTGGATTTGGTTTGCGGGCGGGATAACAGTCGATGCAAGACCAATCCGGATGGAAGTTTGGCGAAAAACGAAAGCGGCCAAGTGATGTTCCTTCCTGAAGCGGTTGGCGGAAAGTCGTTGGAAGAATTTCTGAACGAAACCCCGGAAGGAAAGAAATTGGCGGGTCTTACCGGCGGTGTTCAAGGATACAAAGGCACGCTATTCGGCTGGCCTTATAAAGCGGGAAGTTTGGCCGACAAACTCGTGGAAGCGTTCGCAGGCACTCATGACATGGTTGGCGGGAAAATGAGCGGGCTGTATGACGATGAGGGTAACGCCACTCGAGGCCGCAGCAAACTGGAAAGCAAAGCGCAGGACGCTTGGAGTGCCAGCGGCGCCATCGTAGTTTCTTCACCATTTGCGATGGCTGAATTTCTGTCGCCTGAGATGTGGAAGGCGATCTCTATCATGCTGGGAGCAGCAAAGTGAGACTTCCACGGAAACGTTTAGCCTTGGTGGTCTTTGCCGTGTTCTCATCTTCTTGCACCATCGGGAACGGATGGATATGTGGTCCGCAAACACCGGCTGCATACTGCGACCGCGAGGCATATCAAAAACTGCTCTACCCAAAAACCATCGGTACGTATTGGGAAAAGCCCGGTACGAGTGGTGGTAGTCCGGCTTGGAGATCTGATTGGGTCGATTGCGGTGGAAGGCCCAACGGAACCTATGGCACTGATGAACCTCCCTTCTCAAGTAACGCTGTTATTTATGCCGAAGATGAGAAGAAGCGAAAGCAGCTCGCTGCCTGCATGCTTGCAAGAGGCTATCGCTTTACCGGTAACTGGCGGCCATATTGAAAGCCAAAGGCTATCCTTCACCGGCACTTGGCGGACCTTCTGAGCTTGGCAGGAATCGCAATATGAAGTCTCTACATAACGCTTGCTCCCTGGTCGGCTTTGCCCTTCTCCTAACGTCCTGCACGATTGGTAACGGGAGGATTTGCGGTCCTCAAACGCCGGCAGCCTATTGCGACCGCGAGGCATACGAAAGACTCATGCATCCCAAAGCATATGGCGAGTACTGGGACAAGCCGGACGCGGCAGGCGGTAGTGCAAGCTGGCGTTCGGATTGGGTCGATTGCGGCGGAAGGCCGAATGGAACGTATGGCACTGACATACCCGAATTTTCAAGTAACGCGGTCATCTTTGCCGCAGATGCAAAGAAGCGGAAGGAGCTTACTGCTTGCATGACCGACAGGGGCTATCACTTTACCGGCAAGCGGCCATGAAACCTTCTGAAACCGATTGAGGAGTCAAAACGGCGCATCAGCGCGAGGCCGCCCCCAGCTCCGCCTGCCGCGGATTCCACTCCAGTCTGATCTTGGCCATCATGCCCTTGTCCTCATGTTCCATGATGTGGCAGTGGTAGACAAAGGTGCCGGCAAGGTCCGGGTCGCTGAATTCCATGCGCAGCTTCACCCGGTATGGTTCCCTGCAATTGCCGCCGTAGAAGTCCGGGTCGCCGTCGTAGGGAGACTCGGGGTTGGCGTGCCCCCAGTTGCGACAGGGCGGCAGCACAAGCGTGTCGAGCAAGGCCGCCTCGCTTTGCTCATCCCGCGATGTGCCATTGACTTCAAGGACCCGGAAATGGATCTGGTGGATGTGAAAGACGTGTGACTCGTTGTCCCGGTTCTCGATCACCCAGTCTTCCACGGCCGGCATATTGACCACGACGTCCGGCTCGTCATCCATCGCAAAGGCGTGTGGCTTGTTGCCATCGACCGTGATGAAGAAGTTGCCCTTGTCGCCCGGGTCCTTGGTGAAGAACAGCTTGCGGGTGCGAATCTGCTCGTGCTTCATCATGTGGGTGAAGCGTTGCAGGCGGGGCCGGTCGTCGTGGCGCAAGGAGGCGCTGCTGCGCGCGGCCAGACTTCGCGGCGCGGCCGTGGTTTCCAGCTGCGCCAGCACGCGAGCCGGCTGACGGTCGGTGGCGTCATAGCGGTGGGCATGGTGGTTGCTGTCGAGCAGGTAGCGGTTGTAGTCATCGCTGTACAGGCGGGCTTCGGTTCCGGCGGCCGGCCCGGTGATGATGAATTCGGCCCGCGCGCCGGGTGGCAATACCAATTGCTTTTGCAGCAGGGGCTCGTCGCGCGGCGAACCATCGTTGCCGGCCAGGGGGACGCCATCGCGGGCAAGCAGTTCCAGCGGCTGGTCTTCCCATCCGCGCACGCTGGAATAGCGGAACTGCAGCTTCAGCACAAACGCGGTATCGGCCGAGGCGTTGGCCACGCGCCAGAACTGGCGCTCGCCGGCGCCGACCTGAATACGGGGCAAGGACGTGGCGCCGCTTGGATCCCAGTTGACGGGCACATAGTTGATCGACACGTTCTTCCACGGCTCATCGGGTGGAGCCGCCGGATTGTCGGCCGGATCCGGCTTGTCGTGGTCACGCAGGACAAAGATGCGCTCCCGCAGTCCCGCCACCGCCGGATAATATTTTTCCATTCCCGACACCACCAGCACGCCGGACATGCCGCCGAGAAGTTGCTGCTGGCTGATGCCATGAATATGCGGGTGGTACCAATACAGTCCCGGCGCTGCGTTGGAAGGGATGGTGAAACTGTACTTGTAGTCCGGGCGGCCGCCGGAACCGGGCGGCGCAGTCATGGTGTTCAGGACCTCGTCGCCGCCGCACTGCGGCGAGACACTCAGCCCGTGGAAGTGCAGATTGGTCAGGCTGATATCGCCCATCATGGACGCCGGCAGTGGGGTGCAGTGGTGTTGACCATTGGCTGACGCCATCACATGCATTTTCGGGAAGCCTGGAAAGGGCTGCAGCCGGTTCTGCAACTGGACATTCAAGCGCTGGCCGGGATTGACGCGCAAGACCGGGCCTTGCAACGAAGGCCGGTCATCATTGAGCAGGCACAAACGGTAGTCGAAGTTGGCCAGGCCGGTGTCCGCTTCGGGACCGTTGCCGGTGTTGCGCGCCACCAGGTGGATGACACCGACGCGATCCGGAACGGCATCGGGGGGATTGGTCACGATGGAGCCCGCAGCCGAGCGCGGACAAATCGTATCGGCGGATGTAGCGAGTGCAGAAACAGGAAGTGAGGCAATGCCGGAAACCAGAGCAAACAGCTTTAGACCCGCCTTCATTCCCGGCCTCCGCTTGATGTCGATTGTTGGTCGCAATCTAGCGCAATGCCAGTGGCTGCCTTTGCGGACTTTCAAGGAGCAGCGGGACCGATCCCTCCCTCACTTGAACTTCCACGCCCGCACGTAGTTGATCTCCAGCGAATTGCTCTTGCCGGTCGGCGTGCTGCTGTCCGGCTCGCCCGCCGGGCCGCCGAACCATAGATTGAAGATGAGGTACATCGGGTCGGGCATGTTCACATCGAGCTGGTACACCAATTGTCCGTCGTAGTAAAAGCTCTGGCGATTGGCTTCCCATGTGAAGCCGTATTTGTGGAAGGCCGCCGACAGGTCCACGCCCGGTTGCACCTTGACGCTGCCGGCTTGATCGATTGAATCGCGCCAGACCGTGGAGGTGTAGGCGATGGGACGGTAGCCGGCATCGGACCAGCCGCTATCCGGACCGGCGCCCGGATAGGCTTCGCTCACATCTACTTCCGGCCGCCTGTTGGGGAGACAGCGAATTAATTTGCCTCGAGTAAGTTCGCCTTCAATCCCGGCTCGACTTGAGCAGCTTCCAAAAGGCCTTACAGGCAGCGCACCCTTTGCAATGGCTTGGAGGATTGGCTCATATTCGCCCGTGGGCTCATCGTAAGCTTGCGATGAGCCGGAGATGATCCAAATGAAAAAGCCGCTGAGTCCAAAAGGAATCAGCGGCTTTTTGTATCTGGTGGTGATAGGTGGACTTGAACCACCGACCCCAGCATTATGAGTGCTGTGCTCTAACCAGCTGAGCTATATCACCAAAGAAGCCCGGAATTATGAGGCCCGGCGGAAAGACTGTCAACCAGGTAGCTGCCCACCGAGCGCAGCTTTCACCTTTTCCAGTATGACCTGGGCGGCATCCTCGCGCAGGCAGTCGATGACGATCCGGTCCGGCATGGCGCGCAGCCAGGTCAATTGCCGTTTGGCCAATTGGCGAGTGGCGGCGATGCCTTTCTCGCGCATGTCTTCAAGCGTGCTTTTGCCTTCCAGATATTCCCATGCCTGGCGATAGCCCACGCAGCGGATGGAGGGCAGGCCGGGATGCAGGTCGCCGCGCGCCATCAAGGCGCGGGTCTCGGCCAGCAGGCCGTGCCCGGCATCGGCCAGCATGGCGTCGAAACGCGCGGCAATGCGTGCATGCAGCACGGCGCGCTCGGAAGGTTCAAGCGACAAGGGCAGAAGACGGAAGGGCAGGACGGGTTTGGCGGCTTGCGCCAATTGCGCCGACATCGGCTTGCCGGTCAATTCGATGATTTCCAGCGCGCGCTGGATGCGCTGCGAGTCCGTGGGTTTGAGGCGCGCGGCAGTGGCCGGGTCCAAGGCCGCCAGGCGCGCATGCAGGGCCGGCACGCCCAGCCGCGCCGCTTCTTCATCCAGTCGCGCGCGCAAGTCGGGATCGGCTTGCGGCAGATCGTCCAGGCCATCGCGCAAGCCCTTGAAGTACAGCATGGTGCCGCCGACCAGCAGGGGCAGACGTCCGCGCGCCTGGATTTCGGCCACCAGCCGCAAGGCGTCGTCGCGAAACTGCCGCACCGAATAGGACTCGCTGGGGTCAAGTATGTCGATCAGGTGGTGCGGCACTTGCGCCAGTTCCTGCGCACTTGGCTTGGCCGTGCCCACGTCCATGCCGCGATACACCAGGGCCGAATCGACGGAGATGATTTCGCTCGGGATGTGGCGCGCCACTTCCAGCGCCGCCGCGGTCTTGCCGGAAGCGGTCGGCCCCATGATGGCAACGGCCAGCGGCAGACTTGAGGGCAGGCTCATGATCGCGACAGCAGCAGGCGCACGCTGATGAAGATGGAAACGCCCAATACCGCCACGATCAGCGCCAGCGGATAGAGGGTGCCGTTGAAACTGGCGGCCACCAGGGTGCCGACCAGGAAAGCCACCGCCATCGCCATCGCACCCATCAAGCCGGCCGCGGTGCCGGCCTGGCGCGGAAAGGGCGCCACCGCGCCGGATTGTCCGATCGGGAAGTTGATGCCGTGCGCGCACATGGTGAGGAACATCGCCAGCACCACCAGCGCCCAGTGCGAAAGTCCGGCCAGCACCGCCAGCAGGAAGCTTACGCCGGCGGCCAGCGACAAACTGCTGCCAACCCGAAAAGCGCCCGCGGTTCCGATGCGTGCCAGCAAGCGCCGGCAAACAATGGTGCCGCTCAAATACCCCGACACGCCAAAGGCAAAGCAATAGCCGAAGTAGGCAGTCGGCACGTCCAGAACGCGGATCAAGACCAGCGACGCGCCCGAGATGAAAGCAAACAGCGAGCCGTAGGACAAGGCCGCCGGCAAGGCATAGGCCCAGAACTCGCGCGCCCCCAGCAGCAGCCGGAAATTGGCCAGCAGTCCACGGAGGTTGGTGGCCTGCGGATCGCGATGCAGATTGGTCTCCGGCAGCCGCCACGCCGTCATCGCCAACAGCAGTGAGGAGAAAGTCGCGTGCACGGCAAATGCCGCGCGCCAGCCCAGCTTCACCTGCAGGTAAGAGCCAAGGATGGGCCCGATCAGCGGCGCCAGCGACAGCCAGGTGCTGGCACGCGCGATCACACGCACGCTGTGTTCCGCATCCCAGGCATCGCGCACGATGGCGCGTGCCACCATGGCGGCGCTGCAGCAGCCTACGGCTTGCAGGAAGCGCGCGGCGATCAGCATTTCGATCGAGGGCGCCAGGCCGCACAGCACCGAGCCCAGCAGGTACAGCGACAAGCCCCACAGCAGCACCGGCCGCCGGCCGTAGCGGTCAGACAGCGGCCCGATCACCAACTGCGCGCTGCCGAAGCCGATCACGAACAGCGAAAGCGTCAGCTGCACCGTGGAAGGCGGCACCTTGAACACTTGCGACAGGCTGGGCAGCGAGGCCAGGTAGAGATCGGTGGACAGCGGCTGCAACATCAAAAAGCCGATGATGAGCAGCAGCAGCGGCGCCTGGGCAAACTGGGCCAGCGGCCGGATTTCAGTCGTCGTCATTGCAGGGTTCACTGGCCGCGCAGGAACAGGCGGTCAAGATCGGCCAGGCCGAGTTGCACCCAGGTCGGCCGGCCATGATTGCACTGGTCGGCGCGTTCGGTCTCTTCCATCTGGCGCAAGAGCGCATTCATTTCGGGCAGGGTCAAGAGGCGATTGGCGCGCACCGCGGTATGGCAGGCAAGGGTACCCAGCAGGGCATTGCGCCTTTCCTGCAAGACTTGCGATCCGCCGAATTCGCGCACGTCGCGCAGCACGTCGCGCGCCAGCGCCTGGGCATCGGCACTCTTCAGCAAGGCGGGAATGGCGCGCACCGCCAGCGTAGTGGGCGACATGGCGCGGATTTCAAAGCCCAGGCTTTCCAGCACGGCGGCGTTTTCTTCAGCGGTGCCCACTTCCACCGGATCGGCATGGAAGGTCACGGGAATCAGCAGCGGCTGCACCTGCACCAAGCCCTCATCCAGCGATTGCTTGAATTGCTCGTACAGGATGCGCTCGTGCGCGGCATGCATGTCCACCAGCACCAGGCCCTTGCGGTTCTGGGCCAGCACATACACGCCATGCAGTTGGGCGATGGCATAGCCCAGCGGATGTTGTTCGGCTTCGTCCGCGCTTGCGTCGCCGGCGTTTGCAGCCGGCGTGGCGCCATAGCTGGCGCGCGGCTCGCGCACCTGCAAGTCGTTCTGCATGCCCTGCCCGGCAAACAGCGCGCCGTAGCTGGCCAGGCTTTGGCCGACGCCGCCGGCCGGCTGCGCGCGCAGCGGCAAGGGCGCCTGTTCGCGTATCCAGCCCAGGCTGGAATTGCTGCTCGCCACCGGCTGCGGCGCCGGCGCGGTGCCGTGATCGGTGGCCGAGGTGCGCGCCAGCGCTTCCGTCACCGCGTGGAAGACAAATTGATGCACCGCGCGGCTGTCGCGAAAGCGCACTTCGATCTTGGAGGGGTGCACGTTCACATCCACCAGCGCCGGGTCCAGGTCCAGCCGCAGCAGGTAGGCGGGATAACGGTCGCCGTGCAGCACGTCCTGGTAGGCGGCGCGCACCGCGTGGGTCAGCAACTTGTCGCGTACGAAGCGGCCGTTGACGTAGAAATACTGGTTGTCGGCGCGCATGCGGGCCGAAGTCGGCAAGCCGACATAGCCGGTGAGGGCCAGCACGCCCGACACCTGTTGCAGCGGCAGGCGGGCGTTGGCGAATTCTTCGCCCATCACCTGGGCGCTTCGGCGCGCCAATTCGCCGGCGTTCCAGTGTTCCGCGGCTTTGCCGTTGTGGCTGAGCGAGAAGCTCACATCCGGTCGCGCCAGCGCGATGCGGCGCACCACTTCCTGGCAATGGCCGAACTCGGTTTGTTCGCTCTTCAAAAATTTGCGGCGCGCCGGCGTGTTGAAATACAAATCCTGCACATCGATGGTGGTGCCCATTGCGCCGGCGGCCGGAGTCGGCTCGCCGCCCGGCACGATTTCCCAGGCATGGGCTTCGTCCGCCGTGCGCGTGGTGAGCGACATCTGCGAAACGGAAGCGATGGAAGCCAGCGCCTCACCCCGAAAACCCAGGGTCATGACGTTTTCCAGGTCAGTCAGCGAGGCGATCTTGGAAGTGGCGTGGCGCGCCAGTGCCAAGGGCATTTGCGCGGGCGGAATGCCGCGGCCGTTGTCGGTAATGCAGATGCGCTTGCAGCCGCCCTGTTCCAGCCGCACCGAAATCTGGGTGGCGCCGGCGTCGAGCGCGTTCTCAAGCAGCTCCTTCACCACCGCGGCCGGGCGTTCAATCACTTCGCCGGCGGCGATTTGCGAAATCAGCTGGTCGGGCAGCTGCTGTATGGGCCGAATCGCGGCAGGCTTGGCGGAAATCATGCGGCGGATTATAGCGCCGCTGTTGCGCGATCCCGGCTGCGGCTGTAGGCTTGCCGCGGCGCAGCCGCCGTCACACTTGCCGTCACTCTCCATCGCTTATGACCTTCATGCAATTCCTCGACATGATTCTTCATGTCGACAAATCCCTGGGCCTGCTGATTTCGGACTACGGGTCCATGGTTTACGCTGTATTGGCAGGCATTGTGTTTGCCGAAACCGGGCTGGTCGTGTTTCCGTTTCTGCCAGGCGATTCGCTGTTGTTCATTGCCGGCGCATTCTGCGCCACCGGCGCGCTCGACCTTGGCTGGGTGATCGGCTTGCTGATGGTGGCGGCCATTGCCGGCAATACCGTCAATTACTGGATCGGCCAGGCCATCGGCCACCGGGTCTTCACCCATGATTACCGCTGGCTGGACCGGGCCGCCTTGCAAAAGACCCATGCGTTTTATGGACGCCATGGCGGCAAGACCATCATCCTGTCGCGCTTCGTGCCCATCGTGCGCACCTTTGCGCCTTTCGTGGCGGGCGTATCGGAAATGCCGTTCGGCCGCTTTCAGCTCTACAACGTCACCGGCGCGGTGTTGTGGGTGGGCGGCCTGGTGCTGGCCGGTTACTTCTTCGGCAACATCCCCATCATTCGCGAGCATTTGAATACCATCGCCATCCTTGGCGTCAGCGCGGCGCTGGTGCCGGCCCTGCTGGGCGCGGCCTGGAAATTCTGGCGCAAGCTCAAGAGCCGCAACAGCGCGGCCTGATCACAGCATCTTGTTCTTGGGCGCCGGCGGGTACTTGGCGAAGTACTTGCGAATGCCGGTTACCAGCGCGTCGGCCATCTGGTCCTGGTAAGCGGCGTCATTCAGCTTGGCTTCTTCTTCCGGGTTGGAGATGAAAGCCGTTTCCACCAATATGCTGGGTATGTCCGGCGCTTTCAGGACGGCAAAGCCGGCCTGTTCCACCTGGCCCTTGTGCAGGCGGTTGATGCCGCCGATCTCGCTCAGCACGGCGCGGCCCAGCTTCATGCTGTCATTGATCTGCGCCGTGGTGGACAAGTCCAGCAGCACGCTGGCCAGTTGCCGGTCCTGCTTCTTGATGTTGATGCCGCCGATCAGGTCGGAGGCGTTTTCCTTGTTGGCCAGCCAGCGCGCCGCGGTGGAGCTGGCGCCCTTGTCGGACAGCACGAACACCGAAGCGCCGCGCGCGGTCGGCTCGATGAAGGCGTCGGCGTGGATGGAGACGAACAGGTCGGCCTGCACCCGGCGCGCCTTCTGGACTCGCACATTCAAGGGCACGAAGAAATCGGCATCGCGCGTCAACATCACGCGCATATTGGGATGCTCTTCGATGCGCGCTTTCAGGCGCCGGGCAATGGCCAGCACCACGTCTTTTTCGCGGCTGCCGCCGCGGCCGACCGCGCCCGGATCTTCGCCGCCGTGGCCGGGGTCGAGCGCAATGGTCAGCATGCGCGTGGTGGGCGGTTCGGGAATGGCAGGATTGGCCTTGGCCACTTCCGGCGGCTTGGGGGAGGGCGCCGGCTTGGCTTCCGGCTTGGCTTCCATCTCCGGCGGCAGCGCCTGCTTGTCCCAGCCGCTTTTGGCGATCAACTGTTCCAGCGGATCGGGCGGATTCACCGGATACAGATCGAAGATCAGCCGATGCTGGTAGCTGCCCACCGGCGGCAGCACAAACACCTGAGGCGAGACTTCCGCTTTCAGGTCGAACACCAGGCGAACCACCTTGGGCCGGTTCTGGCCCACCCGCACCTGGCGGATATAGGGGTCGTTGGCTTCGATCTTGGCCACCAGGCCCTTCAAGGCCGGATTGAGGTCGATACCCTCGATATCCACCACCAGGCGCTCAGGGTCCTTGACGATGAAATGATTGGTCTTGAGGTTGCTGTCGTTTTCCAGCGTGACCCGGGTGTAGTCCTCGGCCGGCCACACGCGCACGGCCAGGATTTGCGCGGCATGCGCGCGGCCGGCAACGAGCGTGGAAAGGAAAAGGGTGGCGCCGGCTTTGAGGACGGTGCGGCGGGAGCGGGGTTTCAGTGTGGCGGCTGGAATTGCAGGCGGTCGAGACATTGATCACCCTCGTCGGACAACGCGTGCAATTCTACCTCACGACCCGCGCCCGATACCTTGAGGAAAACACCAATGTCGGGTTCCGGTAACACGCCTTCGCCTTTTTCCGGCCATTCCACCAAACAGACCGAGCGATGGTTGAAGTGATCGCGAAAACCGGCGTCCAGAAATTCTTCCGGACTGCCCATGCGGTACAGGTCGAAGTGGATCACTTCCACCGCCTGCCCGCGCAAGACCAGCGAATAGGGTTCGGCCAAGGTATAGGTGGGGCTTTTCACATGGCCGGCATGGCCCGCCGCATGCAGCAGCGCGCGCACCAGCGAAGTCTTGCCGGCCCCCAGATCGCCATGCAGATAGATCACCAGCCCCGGCATCAGTGCGCGCGCCAGCGCCGCGCCCAGGGACTGGGTGACATGCTCGTCGGACAGGTAATAGCGAAGAGTGCGCATTGCGTAAAATGTGGGACTGCCTGGGAAAATTGACGTGCCGACCGTGTCATCCAATCAAGATTCAAGCGCCGCCCGCGAACTGTTGCCGCAAACGCTGCAGGACCTGGCGCGTCAGGCCAAGGACTGGGCGCGCGAACTGGGCTTTGCCGATTTGCGCATCACCGATGCCGATCTGTCCCAGCAAGAGCCGCAATTCCTGGCCTGGCTGGCGGCCGGTTTTCACGGTGAGATGGATTATATGGCAGCCCATGGCAGCAAGCGCACCCGTCCGGCCGAACTGGTGCCGGGCACCGTGCGCGTGCTCACCGCGCGCATGGATTACCTGCCGGCCAGCGCAGAAGAAGACTGGCGCGAACGCGAACAAAGCCGCCTGGCGGCGCCCGGCGAAGCGGTGATCTCCATCTACGCCCGCGGCCGCGACTATCACAAGGTGCTGCGGCAACGCCTGCAGCAATTGGCCGAGCGCATCAATCGCGCCGCCGGTGCGCTCAATTACCGCGTCTTTACCGATTCGGCACCGGTGCTGGAAGTGGCGCTGGCCAACAAATCCGGCCTGGGCTGGCGCGGCAAGCACACCTTGCTGCTCACCCGCGAAGCCGGGTCGATGTTTTTCCTGGGCGAGATCTATACCGACTTGCCGCTGCCGGTGGATGAAGCCGTGAGCGGCCATTGCGGGCAATGCTCGGCCTGCATCAGCGCCTGTCCGACCCAGGCCATCCTGGGCCCCTACAAGCTGGACGCGCGGCGCTGCATTTCCTATCTGACGATAGAACTGAAGGGCAGCATTCCGCCCGAGCTGCGGCCCTTGATCGGCAACCGCGTGCTGGGCTGCGACGACTGCCAGCTGGTCTGCCCCTGGAACAAGTTCGCCCAGCGCGCGGTGCTGCCCGATTTTGAAGTGCGCAACCAGCTCGACCGCGCCAGCCTGCTGACCCTGTTCGCCTGGAGCGAGGACGACTTCAACCGCAACCTGGAAGGCAGCGCCATTCGCCGCATCGGCCATGAGCGCTGGCTGAGGAACATCGCTGTGGCCCTGGGCAATGCGGCCGCAGCCGGCTTGAAAGGCGACCCGCAGATCGTGCAGGCGCTGAATGAAAAGCTGGCGCATCCATCGGAGCTGGTGCGCGAGCATGTGCGGTGGGCGCTGGACCAGCATGGGTCTTGAAGGCTAACTCCAGAAAGCGAAAGGCCCCGATGTCACTCACCGAGGCCCTGACGCCGACCGGGAACTCCCCGTCCAGTTGTTTGAAGTATGGGGCGGCTCATGAGGTGCTGTAGCTTTAAGCTTGTGTCGACTATGAGATGGACGCTATCGCCGCGGCCTTTTCAAGCGAAGGCAGCAATCTCGCTCGAAGCATGTTGACCACATCTCCCAAGGGCGCCGCAGTCAGGCCGTTTTTCCTGATGAATGCCAACCAAAGTGATTGCCGTGACGGATCACTGGCGAATTCCTCGGTCAAGCCGATAGGTGTGCGGGTCGGCACCGTCATCCCTCTGCGAACGAAGGTCGCTGCTATTGCTCGGGCCAGCGTGTCAGCGTCAAGTTGCTCGCGCTGTAGCACGATCCAGAGATCGAAGTAATCTTTCAGGCGGCTATTTGCCATACCGAGGAGTGCGATTGCGTGCAGCTTTTCGGACACCACGCTGTGCACTGGATAGGTGCGCAGCTGCGGTGCGGCCAGTTCCTTGATCAGTGTTGGATAAACCGAATAAATGGGCTCAGGTGTTACCGCGTCGCCGAATCCAATATCAATTTGGGTTTTGCAACGCGCCCTGGCGATTTCGCCTTCGATCAATACCCGCGCACCGGCATAATCCGCCTCCTTGCGAATTTCTTCGACAAGGATGGATGCTGGATCGAAGACGATTCCGTCATCGCCGTCAATGGCGGCAATTTCCTTGAATGTCCCGGCAATCGAAGCCAGGTCGCTCGGACCAAAACCAAGTAGATCCGCGTCTCGCGTGGTGCGATGAGGGAGGTCGTACCAGAGCGTGAAAAGTAACGCCCCCTTGAGCAGGAAACAGTCCGCATGCGCCGACTTGCTCAGTCGAAATAGCAGACGTTCCAGAAAAAATAGAACCAGAAGCCCCTGGAAATCTGTCCGCCTGGAG
>JAEVZY010000126.1 GCA_023392035.1 Pseudomonadota bacterium
CGCCAGGAACGCCTCACCTTCGAACGCGTCGGCATCACCGACCCGGTATCGGTGCAAGACTATCTGGCGCATGGCGGCTTTGCCGGCCTGAAGAAGGCGCTGCAGATGGCGCCGGCCGACATCGTCAAGGACGTCACCGACTCCGGCCTGCGCGGCCGCGGCGGCGCCGCTTTCCCGACCGGCATCAAGTGGCAGACCGTGCTCAAGGCGCAGGCTGCGCAGAAATACATCGTCTGCAATGCCGATGAAGGCGATTCCGGCACCTTCTCCGACCGCATGATCATGGAAGGCGATCCCCTGATGCTGGTGGAAGGCATGATCATCGCCGGCCTGGCGGTGGGCGCCACCTACGGCTACATCTACGTGCGTTCCGAATACCCGCACGCCATCGCCGCCCTGGAACAAGCCATGGCCAATGCGCGCGCCGCCAACTGGCTGGGCAGGAACATCCAGGGCAGCGGCCGCGACTTCGAACTGGAAGTGCGCATGGGCGCCGGCTCCTATGTCTGCGGCGAGGAAACGGCGCTGCTGGAAAGCGTGGAAGGCAAGCGCGGCATCGTGCGCGCCAAGCCGCCGCTGCCGGCCATCAAGGGCCTGTTCGGGCAACCGACCGTGATCAACAACGTGATTTCGCTGGCCAGCGTGCCGGTGATTCTTGCCAAGGGCGCCGGGTTCTACCGCGACTATGGCATGGGCCGTTCGCGCGGCACGCTGCCGGTGCAACTGGCGGGCAATATCCGGCGCGGCGGCCTGGTGGAAAAAGCCTTCGGCATCAGCCTGCGCGAATTGATCGAAGACTTCGGCGGCGGCACGCTCTCCGGGCGGCCGATCAAGGCAGTGCAGGTCGGCGGCCCGCTCGGTGCCTATCTCACCGATGCCCAACTCGACACCGCGATGGATTACGAAGCCCTGGCCGCCATCGGCGCCGTGCTGGGTCACGGCGGCATCGTGGTGTTCGACGACACGGTCGACATGGCGCAGCAGGCACGCTATGCGATGGAATTCTGCAAGGTGGAATCCTGCGGCAAATGCACGCCCTGCCGCATCGGCTCCACCCGCGGCGTGGAAGTGATGGACCGCATCATCGATACCCGCGGCAAGAGCGAAGCCGCGCCTCTTCGAGAGCAGCAAGTGCACCTGCTGCGCGACCTGTGCGACACCATGCTGCACGGCTCACTGTGCGCGATGGGCGGCATGACGCCCTATCCGGTGCTGTCGGCCCTCAAGCATTTCAGCCAAGACTTCCAGGACAAGGTGAGCGCATGAACACATACAACGAACCCGATTTCGGCACGCCCGCCAGCGTGGACACTGCATTGGTCACGCTGGAAATCGATGGCGTTTGCGTCACCGTGCCGGCCGGCACTTCCGTCATGCGCGCCGCCGCCGAGGCCAATCTGCCAGTGCCCAAGCTGTGCGCCACCGACAGCCTGGAATCCTTCGGCTCCTGCCGCGTGTGCATGGTGGAAATCGAAGGCCGGCGCGGCTATCCCGCTTCCTGCACCACGCCGGTCGAGCCCGGCATGAAAGTGCGCACCCAATCGGAAAAACTGCAATCCCTGCGCCGCAATGTGATGGAGCTGTACATCTCCGACCATCCGCTGGATTGCCTGACCTGCCCCACCAACGGCAATTGCGAATTGCAGGACATGGCCGGCGTCACCGGCCTGCGCGAAGTGCGCTACGGCTTTGCCGGCGAAAACCACTTCACGGAAGTCAAGCGGGATGAGTCCAATCCCTACTTCAGCTACGACCCATCGAAGTGCATCGTCTGCAACCGCTGCGTGCGCGCCTGCGAGGAAGTGCAAGGCACGTTTGCGCTGACGATTTCCGGGCGTGGTTTCGAGTCGCGCGTCACCGCCGGCCAGGCCGAAAGCTTCATGGAATCGGAATGCGTCTCCTGCGGCGCCTGCGTGCAAGCCTGCCCGACCGCCACCCTGACGGAAAAGTCGGTGATCATGTTCGGCCAGGCCAAGACCACCGCCACCACCACCTGCGCCTACTGCGGCGTGGGCTGCTCCTTCAATGTGGAAACCAAGGGCGAGCAAGTGGTGCGCATGGTGCCGGCCAAGTCCGGCCAGGCCAATGACGGCCATTCCTGCGTCAAGGGCCGCTTTGCCTACGGCTATGCGACCCACAAGGACCGCATGTTGAAACCCATGGTGCGCGAGAAGATCAGCGATCCCTGGCGCGAAGTGTCCTGGGAAGAAGCGATTGCCTTCGCCGCGAATCGCTTCAAGGATATCCAGGCGCGCCATGGCGTCGATTCCATCGGCGGCATCGTATCTTCACGCTGCACCAATGAAGAAGACTACCTGGTGCAAAAGCTGGTGCGCGCCGGCTTCGGCAACAACAATGTGGACACCTGCGCCCGCGTGTGCCACTCGCCCACCGGCTATGGCCTGAAGCAGACCATAGGCGAATCGGCCGGCACCCAGACTTTCCGCTCGGTGGAACATTCCGATGTGGTGTTCGTGATCGGCGCCAATCCGACCGATGGCCATCCCGTGTTCGCCTCGCGCCTGAAAAAGCGCCTGCGCCAGGGCGCGCGCCTGATCGTGGCCGACCCGCGCCGCATCGACCTGCTCGATACGCCGCATGTGCATCCGTCCTTCCACCTGAAGCTGCGCCCCGGCACCAATGTCGCCCTGCTCTCTTCCATGGCGCATGTGATCGTGACCGAAGGCCTGGTGGACCAGAAGTTCGTGCAGGAACGTTGCGAAGACCAGTCCTTCGCCGACTGGATGGAATTCGCTGCCCGCGCAGAGAATTCGCCGGAAGCCATGGAAAGCGTCACCGGCGTGCCGGCGCAGGACTTGCGCGCCGCGGCCCGGCTGTACGCCACCGGCGGCAATGCCGCCATCTACTACGGCCTGGGCGTGACCGAGCATGCGCAAGGCTCGACTTCGGTGATGGCGATTGCCAACCTCGCCATGGCCACCGGCAACGTCGGCCGCGAAGGCGTGGGCATCAACCCGCTGCGCGGCCAGAACAATGTGCAGGGCTCGTGCGACATGGGCGCCTTCCCGCATGAGTTGCCGGGCTATCGCCACGTCTCGGACAGCATCACCCGCGCCCAGTTCGAAGCGGCCTGGGGCGTGACCCTGCAGTCGGAACCGGGCCTGCGCATTCCCAACATGTTCGATGCCGCCCTGGCCGGCAGCTTCAAGGGCCTGTATTGCCAGGGCGAGGACATCGTGCAGTCCGATCCCAATACCCATCACGTCACCTCGGCGCTGTCGGCCATGGAATGCATCGTGGTGCAGGACTTGTTCCTGAACGAAACCGCGATGTATGCCCACGTGTTCCTGCCGGGCTCGTCCTTCCTCGAGAAAGACGGCACATTCACCAATGCCGAACGCCGCATCTCGCGCGTGCGGCGCGTGATGAAGCCCAAGGCCGGCTATGCCGACTGGGAAGTGACTGTCCTGCTGGCCAATGCCCTGGGCTATCCCATGCAGTACAGCCATCCGTCCGAAATCATGGACGAGATCGCGCGGCTGACGCCGACTTTCCATGGCGTGTCTTATGAGAAGCTGGAACAGCTGGGCAGCATCCAGTGGCCCTGCAATGAAGCCGCGCCGGAGGGCACGCCCATCATGCACACCGAAGAATTCGTGCGCGGCAAGGGTCGCTTCATCATCACCCAATACATCCCGACCGTGGAAAAAGTCACGCGCCGCTTCCCGCTGCTCCTGACCACCGGCCGCATTCTTTCGCAATACAACGTCGGCGCCCAGACCCGCCGCACTGAAAACAACCAGTGGCACAGCGAAGACCGGCTGGAAATCCATCCGCACGATGCCGAGGAACGCGGCATCAAGGAAGGCGACTGGTGCGGCATCGAATCGCGCGCCGGCGGCACGGTCTTGCGCGCCACCCTCAGCGAGCGGGTGCAGCCGGGCGTGGTCTACACCACCTTCCACTTCCCGGAATCGGGCGCCAACGTCATCACCACCGAGAACTCGGACTGGGCCACCAACTGCCCGGAATACAAGGTGACCGCGGTGCAGGTGATGCCGGTGGCCCAGCCTTCCGAATGGCAGAAGCAGTACAAGCAATTCGCCGGCCGGCAGCGCGAACTGGCGGGCCTGCCCAATGAATGAGGGTCTGCCCAATGAATGAGGATGGCATGCTCGCCGAGCTTTCCCTGCCGACCCTGGCCGAGGTCGAAGTCCGGCGCGCACGCGA
>JAEVZY010000130.1 GCA_023392035.1 Pseudomonadota bacterium
GTGCATTGAGTTACCGGGTGCAAGGCGGTCAGATTGAGGTCGAGGCCCGCAAGGGAGAAATCCTCTACTCGCTGCCCCTGGCAGAGCTGGCATAAGCAAGATGCCGCGCGCATCCGGGCTAGAATCCCTGCCCATGATTCCATCACCCTTCATTGAAGCCCTGCGGCTGGCCGACCCCTCCTGGCATTCCATTCTCCTGCGCGCGCTGGAGGCGGTGAACGCAGCCGATCCTGCTTACTTGCCGGCCCTGGCCGCCAGCGACTATCTGCCCACCCAAGGCCGCCTGTTCGCGGCATTCCGCCAGCCCTTGCAGGAAATCCGCTATGTGTTGGTAGGCGAGGGCCCTTATCCGCGCGCGCAAAGTGCAACCGGTTTGTGCTTCATGGATGGAGCGGTCGGCGCACTGTGGTCGGAGAAAGGTTTGTCCAAGGAAGTCAATCGCGCCACCTCACTGCGCAACTTCATGAAGATGCTGCTGGTGGCCGAGGGCAGTCTGCGCCTGGAGGCCTGCAATGGCGAGGCGCTGGCCCAGGCTTCGGCGCGCGCCCGCGCCCCGGGCAGCGGCTATTGCCAGACGCTGGCCGAAATCGAAGGCTCCCTGCACGCCCATGGCTTCCTGTTGCTCAATGCCTCCCTGGTCTACCGGCCGGAAGTGCCGCCGCTCAAGGATGGCCGCGCCTGGAAGCCATTTTTCCAGATCGTGCTGGATGCGCTGGCGGAGCGCCCCGGCATGCAGGCGCCGACTTTGGTGTTGTGGGGAAAAGTCGCTGAACTGGTGAGCGGCTTGCACGGCGCGGAACGCTTTCCCAAGTTGGTGGCCGAACATCCCTACAACCTGTCTTTCATCGGCAATACCGGCATGCAAGAGTTTTTCGCACGCTTGCGGCTATTGCATTGCCGCGACGAGGCGCTCACTTAGGCGCGACTCTTACCTTCATGAAATAATGTTATGGCGCGCTCCGATGTCGCCTAACAATTATTGAGAGATGTTCCCCGCTTAGTACCTGACAAACTTAGTCGGGTTTTGCTATACTCGACCAAAATGCTAGGGAATTGGGTTTATTTGCGGGAAGCACAATGCGATTGACGACCAAAGGAAGATTTGCAGTCACCGCCATGATCGATCTGGCCATGCGACAGGACAAGGGGCCGGTGACCTTGGCCGGCATCAGCCAGCGACAGGAGATCTCCCTGTCGTACCTTGAGCAATTGTTCGGCAAGCTGCGCCGCCATGAAATCGTGGAATCGGTGCGCGGTCCGGGCGGCGGCTACACCTTGGCACGCAAGATGGAAAACGTGACCGTGGCCGACATCATCATTGCCGTCGATGAACCGCTGGATGCGACCCAATGCGGCGGCAAGGAAAACTGCCATACCGCCAATGACGAGGGCAACACGCGCTGCATGACGCATGACCTGTGGGCCACCCTCAACGCCAAGATGGTGGATTACCTCGATTCGGTTTCCCTGCGCGACCTGGTCGAGCAGCAAAGATTGAAGCAGACACATTCTGAACAGTCGGTAGTCAAGATGCACCGACCCAACAACACGGCAGCCGCCTGAGCTAGAAAACGGAATCTGGAACATGAACGCCCCCCTGACCAAAAGCCTGCTGGACACCCTGAAGGCTCCGCATTTCCCGGTCTACCTGGACTACTCCGCCACCACGCCGATCGACCCGCGCGTGGCGGACAAGATGATTCCCTATCTGCGCGAGCAGTTCGGCAATCCGGCTTCGCGCAGCCACATGTATGGCTGGGAAGCCGAGAAAGCGGTGGAAGAAGCGCGCGGCCACGTGGCCGCGCTGGTGAATGCCGACCCGCGCGAAATCATCTGGACTTCCGGCGCCACCGAGGGCAACAACCTCGCCATCAAGGGCGCGGCGCATTTCTACAAGACCAAGGGCAAGCACATCATCACCGTCAAGACCGAGCACAAAGCCGTGCTGGACACGATGCGTGAACTGGAGCGCCAGGGTTTTGAAGCGACTTACCTGCAGCCGGGCGACGATGGCCTGATCACCGCCAAGCAAGTGGAAGAGGCGATGCGTCCGGACACCATCCTGGTCTCGGTGATGCTGGTGAATAACGAGATCGGCGTGATTCAACCGATCGATGAAATCGGCGAACTGTGCCGCGCCAAGGGCGTGATTTTCCACAGCGACGCCGCCCAGGCCACTGGCAAAGTGCACATCGACCTGGCCAAGACCAAGGTTGACCTGATGACTTTTACGGCCCACAAGACCTATGGCCCGAAAGGCATCGGTGCGCTGTATGTGCGCCGCAAGCCGCGCGTGCGTATCGAGGCGCAGATGCATGGCGGCGGTCATGAGCGCGGCTTGCGTTCCGGCACCCTGGCCACGCACCAGATTGTTGGCATGGGCGAAGCTTTCCGCTTGGCCAAGGAAGAGATGGATGAAGAAATCGTCCGCATCCGCGGCTTGCGCGATCGCCTGGCCAAAGGCCTGACGGAAATGGAAGAGGTGTATATCAACGGCGACATGGAACATCGCGTGCCGCACAACCTCAATGTCAGTTTCAACTTCGTGGAAGGCGAGTCGCTGATCATGGCGATCAAGGATGTGGCGGTGTCTTCCGGCTCGGCCTGCACCTCGGCCAGCCTGGAACCCTCTTACGTGCTGCGTGCCCTGGGTCGCAGCGACGAGTTGGCGCACAGCTCGATCCGCTTCACCTTCGGCCGCTTTACCACCGAGGAAGACGTGGACTTCACCATCCGCCTCATCAAGGAAAAAGTCGGCAAGCTGCGCGAACTGTCGCCGCTGTGGGAAATGTACAAGGACGGGGTCGATATCAATTCGATCCAGTGGGCCGCTCACTAAGCAGCACGCTCAGCACGCACCGATCACGGAATCAGGAGAAACCAAATGGCTTATTCGGACAAAGTACTGGACCACTATGAAAACCCGCGCAACGTGGGTTCCTTCAAGAAAGACGACGAAACCGTCGGCACCGGCATGGTTGGCGCGCCGGCTTGCGGCGACGTCATGAAATTGCAGATCAAGGTCGGCGCCGATGGCGTGATCGAAGACGCGAAGTTCAAGACCTATGGCTGCGGCTCGGCGATTGCTTCCTCTTCGCTGGTGACCGAGTGGGTCAAGGGCAAGACGCTCGACCAGGCGCTGGAAATCAAGAACACCCAGATCGCCGAAGAACTGGCCTTGCCGCCGGTGAAAATCCACTGCTCGATCCTGGCCGAAGACGCCATCAAGGCAGCCGTGCAGGATTACAAGACGCGTCACGCAGAGGCTGCCGAAACCAAGGCTGCCTGATCGACAGACACAGGATTCGACATGGCTATTACCCTGACTGAAAAAGCTGCCAAACACGTCAGCCGCTACATCGACCGGCGTGGCAAGGGCATAGGCTTGCGCCTGGGCGTGCGCACCACCGGTTGCTCCGGCCTGGCCTACAAGCTCGAGTACGTGGATGAAGTCAGCGCCGAAGACCAGGTCTTTGAATCGCATGGCATCAAGGTCTATGTCGATCCCAAGAGCATGCCCTACGTCGACGGTACCGAACTCGACTTTGCGCGCGAGGGTTTGAACGAAGGATTTCGCTTCAACAATCCCAATGTGCAGGACGAGTGCGGTTGCGGAGAAAGCTTCCGCATCTGAGGAAAGCTGTGCAAAACCATTTCGAGCTGTTCCATCTGCCCCAGCGCTTTGCGATCGATCTGCAAATGCTGGAAGAGGCCTACCGCGAGGTGCAGAACCAGGTTCACCCTGACAAGTTCGCCACCGCGCCGGATGCCGAACGGCGAGTGGCGATGCAATGGGCCACGCGGGCCAACGAGGCTTACCAGACCCTGAAGAATCCCTTCAAGCGTGCCGCCTATCTTTGCGAGCTGCATGGCGTGGACCTGGAAACTGAATCCAACACCGCCATGCCGCGCGAATTTTTGATGCAGCAAATGGAATGGCGCGAGGCGCTGGACGAAGCACGCGACGCCCGCGACTTGTCCGCGCTGGAAGACCTGGCCGATGAAATGCAGGCCACGGTCAAGCGGCAACTGCTGCGCATCGGCGGCCAAATCGAAGGCGAAGATTTCGAAAGCGCGGCGCAAGGCGTGCGCCAATTGATGTTCCTGGAAAAATTCGGCAGTGAAGTCGCGCGCGTTGCGGACGGCCTGGCCGACTGAGGGTTATGGCATTACTGCAGATTTCCGAGCCCGGCATGTCAACCGCCCCGCACCAGCGGCGGCTGGCGGTGGGCATAGACCTCGGCACCACCAATTCGCTGGTTGCCACCGTGCGCAACAGCATTCCCGAAGTGCTGGACGACGAGCAGGGCCATTCGCTGCTGCCGTCCGTGGTGCGCTATCTGCCCAACGGCCATGCCCATATCGGCTACAAGGCCCAGGCCGAGCAGACCACCGATCCGCGCAATACCATCGTTTCGGTCAAGCGCTTCATGGGACGGGGCCTGAAAGACATCGCCTACGTCGAAAACCTGCCGTATGACTTTGTCGACGGCCAGGGCATGGTGCAATTGCGTACCGTGGCCGGCGTCAAGAGCCCGGTGGAAGTCTCGGCGCAAATCCTGGCCACGCTGCGCCAGCGCGCCGAAGACGTGCTGGGCGACGAGCTGGTGGGCGCCGTGATCACGGTGCCGGCGTATTTCGACGATGCCCAGCGCCAGGCCACCAAGGACGCGGCCCAATTGGCCGGCCTGAATGTCCTGCGCCTGCTCAACGAACCGACCGCGGCCGCCATCGCCTATGGCCTGGACCATGGCAGCGAAGGGCGCTATGCCGTGTTCGACCTGGGCGGCGGCACCTTCGACATTTCCATCCTGCGGCTCACCCGCGGCGTGTTCGAAGTGCTGGCCACCGGCGGCGATTCGGCCCTGGGCGGCGACGACTTCGACCACCGCCTGATGTGCTGGATGATAGAGCAGGCCCGCCTGTCGCCGCTGTCGGACGAAGACACCCGCCTGTTGATGGTGAAGGCGCGCGAAGCCAAGGAACTGCTGTCCTCCAATTCCAGCACCAATATCGATGCCCGGCTGACCAGCGGCGAGGAAGTGCATCTGACGCTTTCGGCCCAGGAGTTTGCCAACATCACCCAGCACCTGATCGCCAAGACCCTGACCCCGACCCGGCGCGCCGTGCGCGATGCCGGTCTGACGGTGGACGAGATCGATGGCGTGGTGCTGGTCGGCGGCGCCACCCGCATGCCGCACCTGCGGCGCGCGGTGGGCGAGTTCTTCAAGAAGACGCCGTTGGCCAATATCGACCCCGACAAGGTGGTGGCGCTGGGCGCGGCGGTGCAGGCCAATCTGCTGGCAGGCAATCGCGCGCCGGGTGACGACTGGCTGCTGCTGGATGTGATTCCGCTCTCGCTCGGCATCGAGACCATGGGCGGCCTGGTGGAAAAAGTCATTCCGCGCAATTCCACCATTCCCTGCGCGCGCGCCCAGGAATTCACCACCTTCAAGGATGGCCAGACCGCGATGGCGGTGCACGTGGTGCAGGGCGAGCGTGAATTGGTTTCCGATTGCCGTTCGCTGGCGCGCTTCGAATTGCGCGGCATCCCGCCCATGCCGGCTGGGGCGGCGCGTATCCGCGTCACTTACCAGGTCGATGCCGATGGTTTGCTGTCGGTCTCGGCGCGCGAACAGACTTCCGGCGTGGAAGCATCGATCGTGGTCAAGCCTTCGTATGGCCTGTCGGACGACCAGGTGGCGAAAATGCTGCAAGACTCCTTCCAGTCGGCCGACATCGACATGAAGCTGCGCGCGTTACGTGAAGAGCAGGTGGAAGCCGAACGCATCCTGCTGGCCACGCAAACGGCGCTGGACGCCGATAGCGCCTTGCTGTCCGGTGAAGAAAAGCAGCAGATCGAAGCCTTGATGACCGACTTGCGCGCCAAGGCCAAGGGCGAGGATCACCAGGCCATCAAGGACGCGGCGCAAGCGCTGGCGCATGGCACCGAAGAATTCGCGGCGCGCCGCATGGACCAAAGCGTCAGGCGCGCCCTTTCCGGCAAGCGCCTGGACGAACTGGCCTGAGAGCTCATTGGCCCTGACCACTTATTTGAATCGGAAAGAACAAGTGCCCCAACTCGTCGTACTTCCCCACGCCACCCTGTGCCCCGAGGGCGCCGTCATCGAGGCTCCGCAAGGCAAATCGATCTGCGACGCCCTGCTTGAAAACGATGTCGATATTGAGCACGCCTGCGAGAAATCCTGCGCCTGCACCACTTGCCACGTGATCGTGCGCGAAGGCTTCGACTCGCTCAACGAGGCCAAGGAGAAGGAAGAAGACCTGCTGGACATGGCCTGGGGCCTGGCCCCCACATCGCGCCTGTCCTGCCAGGCCGTGGTGGGCGAGGAAGACCTGGTCATCGAGCTGCCCAAGTACACCATCAATCACGCCCGCGAGAACGGTTAAGGTTCAAGGAGATCCCATGCGTTGGACCGATGTGACCACGATTGCCGAAGAGCTGCGCGACAAGTTTCCCGAGGTCGATCCCAAGACCGTACGTTTTGTCGAGCTGCACAACTGGGTGTGCCAACTGGAAGGCTTTGACGACGATCCCCAGCGCGGTGGCGAACGCGTGCTGGAAGCGATCCAGGCCGCGTGGATTTCCGAAGCTGAAGAAGACGAAGACTGATTCGTCCGAAGCAGGCCGTCTATCGCCTCGGAAAATCGATAGATGGCTGATGAAGCGGAATATCTTCCGCCCGCTTGAACTGCATCATCGCCCGCCATCCTGAGTGCGCGGAGCTGGCCGCTATCTTGCCTGCATCGACATGCAGCGCGAGCCAGCCGAATGAGCCTCAGGAACTGCTTTTTCCCCATCATCTACGTGCGTGGCTATGCCATGACGCAAAGCGAGATCGATGCCGCCGCGGCCGACCCGTTTTGCGGCTTCAATCTCGGCTCCACGGTGTACCGCGCCACCGCCGATCCCGAGCGGCCGCCGCGCAAATTCATTTTCGAGTCGCCCGTGGTGCGCCTGGGTTCCGACTTCGGTTATTCCGACGTCTATGAAGACGGCTACGATTTCCTCGATCCGGAATGGCAGGCCGACAGCAGCAACCGCCTGGCGCGTCGCTGCATCATCATCTACCGCTATTACGACGAAGCGTCCACCCTGCTGGGAACTGGCGAACTGCCGCCCATTACCGACTTTGCGCTGGGCTTGTCGAAGCTGATTGCGCGGGTGCGCGATCTGGTCTGCGCCAATCCGGACAATCAACTGACGCCGGAATGCTTTCGCTGCTACCTGGTGGCGCATTCCATGGGCGGGCTGGTCAGCCGCGCCTTTCTGCAAAACCCCGATCTCGATCCGGCCCGGATGCGCAAGAGCGTGGACAAGCTTTTTACCTACGCCACGCCGCACAACGGCATAGAAGTCGCCGGCCGCAATATTCCATCGTGGATGGACTCCAATGACATCCACAACTTCAATCGCGCCACCATGGCGCAATACCTGGCGGTGCAGGAGCCGTATGCCCGCACCGGGCGCGTGGACTGGCTGCAGACCGAGCGCTTTCCTCCGGGCCGGGTGTTCACCATGATAGGCAGCAACCGCCTCGACTATGAGGCTGCCTTTGGCCTGGCACGCACCTTTGTCGGCCATGGCAGCGACGGTCTGGTGCGCATTGAAAACGCCACACTGGTCGGCTGGAATCCCGACGATGTCCCCGGCTATCCCTGCGCCAAGGCGTATGCCTATCGCGCGCATTCCGGTGTGTTCGGCATCGTCAACAGCGAAGAGGCTTATCAGAATCTGATCCGCTTTTTGTTTGGCGATGTGCGAGTCGACATCTGGATCGATGTGCAGGAAATCCGCCTGCCTCCCGCGGTTGATAAGCAGGCCCAGGACGGCAAGGAAGTGGATGCCCTGTACCAGTTTGAATTGCTGGCCGCGCCGCGCGGCAAACTATGGTTCCTGTCGCGCCGCCTGGCGGAAGAAGATTCGCCGGCCTGCCTGCGCCATCAGGACTGGCTGAAAGATCCCAAGGCCAATGGCGAGCTCTATTTGTCCACGGTCTTCCTGGCCAATAGTGCCCGCGTCAATCCGCGTCGCCGTTCACTGGCTTATGCCATGACGGTAGGCGTGCGAGTGCCCGACTATGAGGTCGAAGGTGCGCTGTGGGTGGATGAACACTACGAAGGCGCCTACCTGTTTCGCAATCGGCTGATCATTGAATTCGTGCCGCCGCGCAGCGAAAGCGAGCTCTGGCGCGTCAAATATGCGTGGCAGGGCGGAGGCGTCACGCCTCCGGATACCCAGTTCGATGTGCAGGCCATGCGCGGTGAAGCGGTGGAAGTGCGCATCCCTTTTGGGAATGACAACAGCCCCGGCATACGGGGCACGGTGCGGCTGCTGGCATCGAGTTGGAACCAAGTGGAATGAAGCGCCAAGGGCCGCGCAATGCGGCCCTTGGCGTTCAATCAAATGCGGTGGTTCAGGACTGGGCGCTGCGCGACTGCAGCATGCCGTCGATCACCCGGACCCGGTCGCCGACTTGCCAGTTGGGCTGGCTGTTGTAGGGGAAGCTGCGCACCTGGCCGTCTTCCATCCTCACCTTGACCTGGTAAGTCGTGCTGGTGCGGGTACGTTTTTCAACTTCATTGCCAGCGAAAGCGCCACCCACGGCGCCGGCGATGGTGGCCAGCGTGCGGCCATTGCCATTGCCGACCTGGTTACCCAGCAGACCGCCGACCACGGCGCCACCGATACCGCCCACGCCCGTGCTTTGCGGATGCGATTGCACGGCATTGACGGCGATCACCCGGCCGCAGTCATAGCAGGCCGGCGCCTGGGCCACCGGCGGGGGAGGCGGAGCGTAGGAAGGCGAGGGCGAAGCAACCGGCGCCGGCGGCGGGGCAGTCACAGTCGGGGCGGCCGAAGCCACCTTGGTCGGGCGCGCCACGTGCTGGGTGGCGGCACGCTTGTGCACGGGGGACGGCTCTTCGGCCTGGGCGGATTTGTCATCCACCGCTTTGGAAGCGGCGCGGGCTGCGTCGGCAGCGGCAGTGTCGATCGGAGCGGCAGCCGGGGCGGGCGTCGTCACTTGGGGTACGGCGGCGGTCGGGGCGTTGTTGCTGTGGGAATTGGGAAGCAAACCAGTGATTGCGGCTACGCCGACCAGGCTGCCCAGGATGACTGATACAGCAGCACCGGCGACCAGGGGATGTATGCGCTTGGCAGTGGTTTCCATTTTGTTTTTCCTCTCTGGGGACGTGAAGTTGCCCCGTTGGACGAGATTATGTGAGACCGGGCCGATGGGGAACAGGAGGGAAGTGTTTAAAGTGTTTCGGGCTGTAACCCCGCGAACTTGAGTGAATAAAGTAGAACTGTTCGATAGACAAATCTCAAAGAGCGAGCTTGCCTGAATCTATTTACAAGCTGAACCGCAGAAAAGTGGAGGGTTACTGACCGCGCTCCTTAGATTTGACAGTGAAAAACACTTACATCCATGAGCACACCAGGAAGCATCAATCCGAAAGGCAGCCCGACCAAGGCGAATTTCCAAGTCACGATCAACGCGAGCGACGAACAAGTCAGGGAGAAACTGCATAAGCGCCTTGAAGAGCACGCGAAAATTATCAAGAAAATGCCGGGCAGACCGGTACTGTCCCAGCACGTGAAGCGGGTCAATCAAATGCTGGATGATATGCCGGCCTTTTGGAAAATGTCGCCCAAAGACGCTTTTAGCTCGCTGAAGGGATACGCAAGCAAAGCTACGCCAGATGAAAAGACCGCAGTGGGCAAGATCCAGGTGGGCGTGAGATCGATCAACGATGCGCGCCAAGCAGATGGCAAGAAAGTGCAAGTGGCTTTTCCTTCGGTCATTTACTGGCTGGATCACTTTGCCAACGGTTCGCAAGCCAAGCAGGAGAACGCAAGCCAGTCGGATGAAAAGGCCGCCAATTCCGAAGAAGAATTCATTGAGCGATTTCCGACCTTGCACATGTCGATAGCAATGAGCGCGATGACGAGTGAGGAAAGAAAAAAAACCAGGACATGGCGCAATTCGCTGGACGCTCCCATGCAACCGATCAAATTGAGTCCGGGCTCGCCCGCCAAGGCGACACCAGAGGAGAAGAAAGAGTGGCGCAAGAGCTATGACTCAAAACTTGTCGGCCCGCACATCGAACGGGTGCATACAGAGAAAAATCCGCAGTTTGCGGTATTCAGTCTCTATGAACAGAAGGCTGTATCCGAAGGAAAGGACACTTCGGATTTCGACGGCGTGTTCAAATCCAAAGTGCTGGCTCCATTCAAGACCTTGAAAGATATGCCGATCGAGGAATTGCGCGAGGTACTGAAATCGATGTGCAATCGCCTTCGCTTCGAGACCTTGATGTCCGATCCGCACAACCTGCTTAAAAAAGGCAGGGACACATTGAATGGCGATACCTTGCAGCTTATGCCTGTTGTTTTGCGAATGGTAATCCGGACTGCCTTGGAGAGCGTGGAGAAAGGCACCCGGATCAAGCTTCCCTCTGATCAGAAAGCCGAAGATTATGATTTTCCAGTGACTGCCGGGGCGCGATATCTTGAGTCGGCTGATTTTGCGCAGGACTATTTACAACTGCAGGCGGCCTTGAATTTGAAAGCGCCCAAAATCAGCAACCTGGTTCCGATGGAGGAATTGAAAAACACCCTCAGCAGTCCCGATAAAAAACGCAAGGGTCTTGAAAAGCAGGCAAGCGGCAAGGACGAAGATGATCGCTCGCCACGCACGGAAGCCGGTTCGCCATACAAAGCGAAATCGCGCAAGCCCAAAAAGACTGAAACGACGACCACCACGACTACGGCAACAACCACAACCACGACTGTCAGCTTCAGCGGTACCACTGGTTCGCCGGTAAAGCCGACCTCCTCCCCCAAGGGCGTGGTCAGGCTGTATTCCGCTTCCGAGGCCGACGACATGTGTTCAGAGTTGAAGCCGACCTTTGAAACGGTGATGGGGCAATTGAACTCTCTCTACGAGAAGTACGGTCCTCATCTGGCTTCTGGAACGATGAAGCTGCTTGTCAAGCTCAAAGACCTGTACGAGAAAACATCGAAGAAGGAGCTCGGCCTGGATGAGATGCTGCCGGCGGCAATAGCCGGGGCCCACTTGAGTGACTTGGAACAGGCTGCCCTGAAAACCGTTGGGGATGAGTTGAGGGGCAAAGCTCAGCGCATGGGGCGCAGCCCAAGCGCCTTGGCAACTGCGGAATTCATCGTCAAAGCGGCCAACGGCCTGGTCGCCGATTACGAAAAAGTGAAGGGCTAAGCCAAGGGAGCGTAGACGGCCAGGCGCTGGCCGTCTCGCTTCAAACGCCGATCCGCCTCACTCTTCCCGCCGCAAATGCGGGAAGAGAATCACGTCACGGATATTTGGCGAATCGGTAATCAGCATCATCAGGCGATCGATGCCGATGCCGCAGCCGCCCGTGGGCGGCATGCCGTATTCCAGCGCGCGGATATAGTCGGCGTCGAAGTACATGGCTTCTTCGTCGCCGGCGTCCTTGGCGGCCACCTGGGCCTGGAAGCGCGCAGCCTGGTCTTCGGCGTCGTTCAACTCCGAAAAACCATTGGCGATTTCACGGCCGGTAATGAAGAGTTCGAAACGCTCGGTAATACCGGGCACCGTATCCGATGCGCGCGCCAGCGGCGACACTTCCACCGGGTAGTCGATGATGTAGGTCGGCTCCCACAGCTGCGCTTCGGCGGTTTCTTCGAACAGCGACAGTTGCAGTGCGCCCAGGCCGCTGATGATATGCGGCTCGACGCCAAATTTCTTCAGCTCCTGCTTCAGGAAAGCCGCATCCTGCAATTGCGCATCGCTGTACTGCGGCGCGAACTTCTTGATCGCTTCCACAATCGTCATGCGGTGGAAGGGCTTGGACAAGTCCAGCTCGCGTCCCTGGTATTGCAGCACCGCGCTGCCGTGGGCGTCGATCGCTGCCTGGCGGATCACGCTCTCGGTAAAGTCCATCAGCCACTTGTAATCCACGTAGGCGGCGTAGAACTCCATCATGGTGAATTCCGGATTGTGGCGCGGCGACACGCCTTCATTGCGGAAATTGCGATTCACCTCGAACACGCGCTCGAAGCCGCCCACCACCAAGCGCTTCAGATACAGCTCGGGCGCAATGCGCAGGAACATTTCCTGGTCCAGCGCATTGTGATGGGTGACGAAGGGCTTGGCCGCGGCGCCGCCGGGAATCGGATGCAGCATCGGCGTTTCCACTTCCATGAAGCCGTTGTCGGCCATGAAGCGGCGGATCGAACTCATGGCGGCGGTGCGGGCGCGGAAGGTATCGCGCGTTTTCTCGCTCATGATGAGGTCGACGTAGCGCTGGCGATACTTGGTTTCCTGGTCGGCCAGGCCGTGAAATTTGTCCGGCAGCGGGCGCAGCGATTTGGTCAGCAGGCGCAGCTGGGTGGCGCGCACCGAGAGCTCATCGGTCTTGGTCTTGAACAGCACGCCTTCCACGCCCAGGATGTCGCCCAGGTCGTAGTGCTTGAAGGCTTCGTGCGCCGCTTCGCCCGTATGCTCGTTGCTGATGTAGATCTGGATGCGACCTTCATTGCCCTTGCCCGAGGCATCCTGGATGGTGGCAAAGGAAGCCTTGCCCATCACCCGCTTCAACATCATGCGGCCAGCCACCACCACTTTTACCGGACTGGCTTCCAGCGCTTCGCGCGGAGTGGCGGCGTATTGCGCCTGCAGCGCGGCCGCCTTGTGTTGCGGACGGAAATCATTGGGGAAGGCCACGCCCTGTTTGCGCAGGGCGGCCAGCTTGGCGCGCCGCTCGGCGATGATGGCGTTTTCGTCTTTTTCTTCCGTCACGGCGGAATGCTTGTCGGTCATCATGATGTTTAGACGCCTTGTTTCAGGGAAGCGGCGATGAAGTCGTCGATATCGCCGTCCAGCACGGCCTTGGTATTGCCGGTTTCATGGTTGGTGCGCAAGTCCTTGATGCGCGACTGGTCCAGCACGTAGGAGCGGATCTGGTGACCCCAGCCGACGTCGGTCTTGGAGTCTTCCAGCTTTTGCTGCTCGGCCATGCGCTTGCGCAGTTCCAGCTCGAACAGGCGCGACTTCAGCATTTCCCAGGCTTCGGCACGGTTGCGATGCTGGCTGCGGTCGTTCTGGCATTGCACCACGATGCCGCTGGGGCCGTGGGTCAGACGCACGGCGGAGTCGGTCTTGTTGATGTGCTGGCCGCCGGCGCCGGAAGCGCGGTAGGTATCGACCCGCACATCGGCCGGATTGATTTCGATATCGAAAGACTCGTCCACTTCCGGATAGACGAACACGCTCGCGAACGAGGTATGGCGCCCGCCGGCGGAATCGAACGGCGATTTGCGCACCAGGCGATGCACGCCGGTTTCCGTGCGCAGGAAGCCGTAGGCGTATTCGCCTTCCACCTTGAGGGTGGCGGTCTTGATGCCGGCCACCTCGCCCTCGGAGACTTCCATCACTTCCACCTTGAAGCCCTTGCGCTCGCAATAGCGCAGGTATTGGCGCAACAGCATGGAGGCCCAGTCCTGGGCTTCGGTGCCGCCGGCGCCGGCTTGGATATCGAGGAAGCAGTTGTTGGGGTCCATCGGATTGTTGAACATCCGGCGGAATTCGAGATCTTCGATCAGGCGCCGCAAGCCATCCACATCCAGCTCGATGGCCATCAGGGTGTCTTCATCCTGTTCTTCTTTCGCCATGGCGAACAGGTCGGCGGCGTCGCGCAAGCCGCATTCGGCTTTTTGCAGGCTCAGAACGACGGCTTCCAGCGCTTTTTTTTCCTTGCCCAGTTCCAGGGCGCGCTGCTGGTCGTTCCAGACATTGGGGTCTTCCAGTTCCTGGTTGACCTGCTCCAGTTTCTCCGACTTCACAGTGAAGTCAAAGATACCTCCGTAGTTCGGATTCACGGGCGGTCAGGTCCGTCAGGGCGGCGGACAGGGCGTTGAGGCGTTCGGCTTCCATGGTGGGAATGGGGATATTCGGGGAAACCTGTAATTATAGCCGCGTCGGATAGCCCCGTTGGCTCAGATTCCTTCGCCGTGCTCCACCAGCAGCTGAACCTTGGTGTTGCCATTGAATTCATTCAAATCCAGCCGGTAAGCCAGGCGCGCGCGCGAGGGCAGGGCATCGACATGGTTGAACCAGATGGCGTCCAGCTTGCGCCCCTTGCGCTCCAGCAGCAGCTTCAGATGCTTGTCCTTCAACACCCGCTGCGACAGCACCACGAACTCATCGCAAAACAGGGGCGCTGGAAAACCCTGGCCCCAGACCTGGGCGTCCAGCAAGGCGATGAACTGCGGCGTGAAGCAATCGTCGGGCAGCGGGCCATCGGTTTCCACCACTCTTTGCAATTGAGCGGAGTTCAGCCAGCTTTGGCCGACCGCTTCGAAGGCGTGGGTAAAGCCTTCGAACTTGTCCGAATCCAGGCTCAAGCCGGCCGCCATGGCGTGGCCGCCGAAGCGCGAGATGAGGCTGGGCGCGCGCTTGGAGACCAGATCCAGCGCATCGCGCAAATGAAAGCCCGCGATCGATCGTCCCGAGCCGCGCAGGCTGCCGTCGTCGGCCGGCGCAAAGGTGATGGTCGGACGATGGAATTTGTCTTTCAGGCGCGAGGCGACAATCCCGATCACGCCCTGGTGCCAGCTGGCATCGAACAGGCACAGCGTGTGGCGATCCTGTGCCTGGAATCGGTCCAGCGCCAGCAGGGCGGTGTCCTGCATCTCGGATTCGATGCTGCGCCGTTCGCGGTTCATGGCGTCCAGCTGCTGCGCCAGGGCCCAGGCTTCTTCCTCGCTGTCGCTCAGCAGGCAGGCGATGCCGAGCGACATGTCGGCCAGGCGGCCGGCGGCGTTCAGGCGCGGGCCGAGCCCGAAGCCCAGATCGAAAGGCGAAGCCTGGCGCGGTTCGCGCGCCGCCACCCGGAACAGCGCCGCCACGCCCGGCTGCATGCGGCCCTGGCGAATGCGGCGCAAGCCCTGGGCCACCAGCACGCGGTTGTTGGCATCCAGTTTCACTACGTCGGCCACCGTGCCCAGCGCCACCAGATCGAGCAGATTGTCCAGCCGCGGCTGGGTTTCGGCGCTATAGCGGCCGCGCTGGCGCAATTCTGCCCGCAGCGCCAGCAGCACATAGAACATCACCCCCACGCCGGCCAGGTTTTTGCTGGCGAAGCCGCAGCCCGGCTGGTTGGGATTGACGATCACGTCGGCGGCGGGCAGGCGCTCGCCCGGCAGGTGATGGTCCGTGATCAGCACCTGCATGCCGCGCCGCTGCGCTTCTTCCACGCCTTCGATGCTGGCAATGCCGTTGTCGACGGTGACGATGATGTCCGGCTGCTTTTGCGCGGCCACCAGTTCGACGATGGCCGGTGTCAGCCCATAGCCGTATTCGAAACGGTTGGGGACGATGTAATCGACTTGCGCGCCCATCATGCGCAAGCCGCGCAGCGCCACGGCGCAGGCGGTGGCGCCATCGCAATCGTAGTCGGCCACCACGGTCATCTTGCGTTGGGCGGCGATGGCGTCGGCCAGGAATTGTGCGGCCTTCTGCAGATGCAGCATGGCGCCCGGCGGCTGCAGGGAATTCAATTCGCTCGACAATTGCGCGGCATCGCTCAAACCGCGCGCCGCCATCAAACGCGCCAGGACCGGATGCAGGCCGGCCTGGCGCAGCATTTCCGCCTGACGCAGCGGCACGGTGCGTTCGCTGATGCGGGTCATGCCGGCTGGTCCTCGCGTGGGATATTCAGGCTGCCCAGGGTCGGGCGGCGCCAGAATTTTTTCAGGGCGAGGCGGCTGCAGTCGGCTTGCAGCACTTGGCGGTCGTCGGCCAGCAGCAGTCGCAGCTGCGTCAGGCGGCCCGATTTCAGATCCTGCAATGCGGGCGCGAACAAGTTTTGCTCCGCTTCCTGCATCGCTTGCAGCCAGCGGCCCCAGTCGCCCGCCAGCGCCGCGGAGGACAAGCCGTCGAACACCTGCAGGCCGTTGTCGCCGGGACCTGTCGCGGGCCAATCCGCCGCCGGCAAAAAGGCGGCCAGCGCCTGCGGCTTGGTCGAGGGCGCGGCGCCATCGTCGGCCCTGGCATTCCAGCACCACAGCGCATTCACCGGCTTGTGACCGGCCCGCTCGCGCGCCTCGTTCACCGCATGGCTGTGCCAGCACATCTGCACTTCATTGTGGATGCGGCGCCAGGCGCGTTCGCCTTCGCCCTTCGGCATCCAGATGTCGATGTTGTGGCCGACCGCCATGTCGGGCGCGCTGGTTTCCAGTTCACGCAAGGCATCGGCACGCAAGAACCAGAGGCGGGCATTGCCCCAGACCAGTTCCATGCCCGTTTCGGCAAACAGCGGCGCAGCGGTGGCAAACAGTTCGCGCGACTCGGGCTCGGACAGCGGCAAATGGCGCAGGTCGGTCAACACCAGGTGGTCACGCGCGATATGAAAATGAGCCGGCTGCAGGATGAAACAGCTGCCCGCCTGCTTGGGCAGCCCCAGCGCCTGCATGGCCGCCAGCGCCACATCGGCGATCTGCGCGGCCTGCCCCATGCGGCCCAGGAGCCAGGCCTGGTGCGGCAATACGTGCGCATAGGGATCGGCCGCCAGATGGCGGAGGCTAGCCTGGCCGAGCAGGGTGGCGAGCGCCGGTGCATGCATTTGGCGCAGCAGGTCTTTGGCCAGTTCGGGCGGCGGCAGCCCGAAGGGCAGGATCAATTCAGAAGAGGGCATCCCGGCATTGTAGTGATGTCCGGCGGCGCCAGCCGCAATTTGGCGCTGCCTTCTGCGGGGGCTTGTGGAAAACCGCAGGCACCGGACTGGTGCGTACGCCGCACTGCAAATTGACAATACCGTCCAATCACTTGTACTTTTAGATACTCAGTGTGCTGAACGGTTGGCACCGGTCTTGCATACGGTTTCGCAAAACGATTTGGAAATACTCTCAACCCCCATCCAGGAGTCATCCGATGTCCCCCGTGAAAGCACTTTTTGGCGCAGCGATCGCCAGCCTTGCCATGGCCTTGACTGCGCCGGTCTCGGCGCAGAATCTCGACAAACTGAAAGTCCGGCTGGACTGGACGCCTTGGGGTGTGCAGGCGCCTTTCCACCTCGCCATGCAAAAAGGCTGGTACAAGCAGGCCGGCCTGGATGTCAGCCTGGAAGATGGCAATGGATCGGTCACCACGGTGCAACTGGTGGGCTCGAGCGACCAGTTTGACGTTGGCCATGCCGCGCTGGCGCCGATGATGATCGCCCGCGACAAGGGCCTGCCGGTGAAAGCCGTCGCCGTGTTTGCGCGCCAATCCGACGTTGGCCTGCTGGTTCCGCAAGGCGCCGGCATCAAGGGCCCGAAAGACCTGAAAGGCAAGAAGATCGCCTATACCACCGGCTCGCTGGAAGCGCCCTTCATTGACGCCTTCCTGGCTTCCGGCGGCTTGAAGCGCAGCGATGTGGAACTGGTCAGCGTGGACGCCGCCGGCAAGGCCGCCACCTACGCCGCCGGCCGTACCGACGCCGCCTTCTCCTCCGTGCCGTTCTTCCTGCCGGTGGTGTCCGCCACCCGGCCTTCGGAAAGCATCCTGTTCGCCCAGGCCGGCTTGCACATGCCCAGCTTCGGCCTGTTCGCTTCGGAAGAGAAGATCAAGGCCAAGCGTGATGCGCTGACCCGCTTTGCCAGCATCACCGCCGGCGCCTGGCAATACATCTTCGATGGTCACCAGGATGAAGCGGTGGACGCCATCGTCGCCCAGCGTCCGCAAGCCAAGCTCGACAAGAAAGTCTTGCGCGGCCAGATCGATGCCTTGAAGCCGCACCTGAACTCGGCCAATTCGGCCGGCCAGCCGGTGGGCGTGAATATGGAGAAGGATTGGGCTGAAGCGGTCAAGACCCTGGTTTCGGCCAATGTCATCAAGGCCGGCGCCGATCCCAAGTCGTTCTACGAGCCGAACATGGTTCGTCCGGACGTGTTCAAGAAACTGAAATAAGCGGCAAGGGACCAGGCAGCAACATGAGTCAAGCGGCAGTCAGCGCGAAAGGCGTCAAGAAAAAATACCCGGGGGAGAGCGGCGTGCTTGCGCTGCAGGATGTCACGCTGGACATCCGGCCCGGGGAGTTCCTATCCATCCTCGGGCCCTCCGGTTGTGGCAAGAGCACTTTCCTGCGCTGCGTCGCAGGATTGGAAGAAGCCAGCGGCGGCGAGCTGCTGGTGCAGGGCCAGCCGGTGTCGGGCCCGCCCGACAATATCGGCATGGTGTTCCAGCGCGATGCGTTGCTGGAATGGCGCACGGTGGAAAAGAACGTGATGCTTCCGGTGGAGTTCAAGAAGAAGCGTGCCGCCGATTACCAGGAAAAAATGCGCGGGCTTTTGAAGCTGGCCGGCTTGCAGGATTTCAGCAAGAGCTATCCCTCACAGCTTTCCGGCGGCATGCGCCAGCGCGCGTCGATCTGCCGCGCGCTGATTGACGATCCGGCGCTGCTTCTGATGGATGAACCCTTCGGTGCGCTCGACGCCCTGACGCGCGACCAGATGAACGTGGAATTGCAGCGCATCTGGATGGAAACCAACAATACCGTATTGTTCGTAACGCACGGCATTGCGGAAGCGGTGTTCCTGGGCGACCGGGTGGTGGTGTTCTCGCCGCGCCCCGGCAAGATTGCCGAGATCATCGATATCGACTTGCCGCGTCCGCGCAAGCTGTCCGTGCGTGAAACGCCGGAATTCGGCCAATACACGCGCCGCATCCGCACCCTGTTCGAAGAAATGGGTTTGCTCGACGAGGGTGGCCACTGATGAAAAAATTCGTCCTCAAACAACACCAGGGCGTGGTGGCGCTGTTGTCCTTCATTGCCGTGCTGGTGATCTGGGAAGCGTTGGTGAACCTGCTCAAGGTGCGTCCCATCATGCTGCCGCCGCCTTCGGCCATCTTCAAGGAGTTGATGTCCGAGCCGATGTGGTACCTGGGCCATACCTGGTACACCTTTCTCACCACCATGGCCGGCTTTCTGCTGTCGGTGGTGATCGGGGTGGTGATCGCCATGCTGCTGGTGGGGTCGCGCTTCTTCGAGAGCGCGGTCTATCCGCTGATCATCGCCATGAACAGCGTGCCCAAGGTAGCGATTGCGCCGCTGTTCGTGATCTGGCTCGGCACCGGCGCCGAGCCGAAGATCGCGATTGCTTTCCTGATCGCGGTGTTCGCCATCATCGTCGATACCGTGCATGGCTTGCGCTCGGTGCCCAACGACATTCTGGACATGGGCCGGGTGTTGAAGGGTTCCACCCTGGACTTCTTCTTCAAGGTGCGCCTGCCCTGCGCCTTGCCGTCGATCCTGACCGGCATGAAGGTGGCGATTTCGCTGGCGCTGGTGGGCGCGATCGTGGGCGAATTCGTGTCTTCGCAGCAGGGCCTGGGCTACGTCATCATGAGCGCCCAGGGCACCTTCGACACGGCACGCGTGTTCGCCGCCATGTTCCTGCTTTCCATCATGGGCATTGTGCTGTTCGGCGCGCTGGCATGGCTGGAGAAGCATGCCACGCCGTGGCGGCGGCACGACTGAAAATCGTAGTACGAATGGCGGGCCGGCCAGGGGTCGGCACCGCCGCTACAAATTCCCCAACAGGTGGTGGGCGAGGTCCTTCGCTTCAGCCAGCGCGCCATCACGCGTATCCGAGACATTCACCGCCCGGTGCATGATTTGCTGCTCGTGGGCCGGGCCGCCTTCATGGAAAAGCAGTACGACGCCCTGGTATTTTCCGCTGGCCAATTCCTCGTAATCCACTTGGGCTTTCCATTTTCCGCTGTGGTAAGTGGCTCTCGTCATGATCGCCTCTTCATTGCGGCTGCGCACGGCCCGTCCGCTGCGGACGCATAGCGCATTCAAAGTCGAGATGAGACTGGGCGCTGGCCGAGCCGGTTCCTGAAGCCGCATTGCCTTCGCGGGTCCCCAAGCCGGGTTGATATGGCTCACAGCGCCGCCGCGGCCCCTTCCTATGATGGGGTGGGGCCGGCCCGCGCAAGCCTGCAAGCCGGCAAGGCAACAACAGGAAGAACAATGCAAGGAGAGAGCTCATGTCCAGCGTGGTGAAGGTGATCGAAATCCTGGCGGAATCGCCGAAGAGCTGGGAGGATGCCGCGGCCAAGGCAGTCGCCAAGGCCGGTGAGAGCGTACACGGCATCCGCTCGATCTATATCAAGAATCTCGAAGCACAAGTCGACAACAACAAAATCACCAATTACCGGATCAACGCCAAGGTGTCGTTCAAGGTCGATTGAGCAGAACGCGGGCTGGCAAGGCCTCCAGGGAAGCTGCGAGATGGGTCTTGGCACCTCTGCTAGGCGCTTGCGGCCCAGCGCTTGCGCAGGGCCGCGGCATACTTGCCGATCATTCGGCGCATGAGGCTCACGCCATCCTCGCTAGACCGAGGTTCGCCAAATACGCGGGCAGGGAAGTTGAGATTCTTCTGGATCGCCCAGATGTCGTCGTGGCGCTCTGGCGGAAAAATCTGCGCCGGGTTGCCGACGGCCACCCAGCCGATCGGTACGGTGGTGTCCTCTTCCAGCACAGTGTCGATGTGCACCACTCCGTTGATGCGCACTTCGGACCACCTCTTGAGCGTTGCGCCATTGAAGACGGACGCGCCGGTGGCGATGAAAACTTCGTCTTCGACGGTACAGCCTGTCAGGTGTGTGTGCGGT
>JAEVZY010000140.1 GCA_023392035.1 Pseudomonadota bacterium
GCCTCAAGCCCAGCCACGCCCTTCCCCCGCATCAACCGCCCCTCCTAGGTAACAATCCCAACACCTTTGTTCTATTAACGAACCTTTGATCTGTAAACGCGCACACCCCCAAGCACCCCGCCCCAGCTTGGTTTATCGTTGCGCTTTTGCCCAACCACCAAGCAATGCCTCCCGCCCTCCCCTCTTACGCCGTGCTGGCCCTGATACTCGCGGCGCTCTCCATGCTCGGGCCATTCTCGGTAGACACCTACCTGCCGGCCTTCCCCGCCATGGCGGTGGCACTCCACGCCACCGATTGGCAAATCCAGCAAACGCTGTCGATCTACATGTTCAGCTTCGCGCTGATGATGCTGTGGCATGGCGCGCTTTCCGATGCCTTCGGGCGACGCAAGGTGATCCTGATCTCGATGGCCGTGTTCGCCCTGGCCTCGGCCGGATGCGCGCTGGCCTCCAGCGTTCACGCGCTGTGGGCGCTGCGTGCATTGCAGGGCGTGTCGGCGGGCGCCGGCATCGTGATCGGCCGCGCCATGATTCGCGATATCTACGCCGGCGCGCAGGCGGAAAAATTGCTGGCGCTGGTCAACATGATTTTTTCCATCGGCCCCGCGATTGCGCCCATCATCGGCGGCTATCTGGTGAAGTGGTTCAACTGGCACGCGATCTTTGTCTTCCTGTTCCTGTACGCGCTGCTGCTGGTTTCCATCTGCTACAAGCGCCTGCCGGAAAGCCTGGCGCCGGAAAAGCGCCAGCCCTTTCATCCGGGATTTTTGTGGAAGAGCTATGTGCGGGTATTCGGCTCGCTGCGCTTTCAGCTCAAGGCCGGCACCATCGCTTTCAATTTCGCCGGCCTGTTCCTGCTGGTGGCGTCGGCGCCGGTGGTGGTGACGCGCCACTTGGGGCTGGGTCCGGACCAGTTCGCGTGGCTGTTCGTGCCGGCGGTGTCCGGCATTTTCCTGGGCTCGCTCACCGTCAGCCGCATGGCCGGCCGCATGCCGATTGCGCGCCAGGTGCGCATTGCCTATTGGCTGATGCTGGGCGCGGGCCTCTTCAACACGCTCTATCACAGCGTGTTTCCACCGGCCCTGCCATGGACCGTTTTGCCGGGTTTCTTCTACACCTGCGGCATGGCGATGGCGATGCCCGGCATCACGCTGATGGTTCTGGATTTGTTCCCTGAGATCCGCGGCATTGCCGCCTCCTGCCAATCCTTCACCATGACCATGCTGTCCTCCGTGGTGGCGGGCGCGGCGGCGCCGCTGCTGTCGCCTTCCATGGTGTTTCTGGCGGCGGGACAACTGGCGTTCGCGCTGATCGGCTTCACCTTGTGGCGCTTTGCCAGCCGCGCGGGCGCAGCGCGATTGCAGCCGGGCTGATGACAACTCATGGCCACGTAGCTCAACTTCTACGCATTCCTTCGTTCACGGCCACCTGCGGGTGGCCGTTTTCGTTGATGGTGGCATTGCTCCATAGCGCGCGATCAGTGCACTGATGTTGAATCGCAAGGGCTTAGCGAACCAAATCAGGCCTTACGCGTTTGCCCGCCAGCTCGGTTGTCGGCGATTCGATATCTCCAGCAATTCCAGCAGAAGATCGCCCGATTTCATCCCAACAAATCTTCAAAAAAAACAACAAGTCGCTATCTTCCCCTGCGGGATTTTTCCCCATGCTCCTACAAAAAATGCGAGGAAGAAAATGAAGAAAATTTTGCTGGCTGCGGCACTGGTCGTCGGTTGCGCTTCTGCATTTGCTCAAGCCACGCCCTTTACCGGTTTCAATGCAGCGATCGGGCTCAGCTTTGGGAATTCGTCTGCCAAGCTCGATTCAAACCTTGGAAGCACGTCTACAGGCGAGGACAGCGTCTGGGGAATCCTGTCCGGAGAGTACGGTTTCGCCGTTTCTCCGAAAGCCGTGATCGGCGTAGGCGCAAGCATCGATCTGGGCGACACCAAATATGGCAACCAAAGCGCACTCGGCACCACGGTTTCGCTGAAAGCCAAAGACAAATATTCCGTGTTCGTGGCGCCCGGCTATGCGCTCAGCAATAACACCCTGGCTTTCGTGAAGCTCGGCTATCACCACGCGAAAGGCGAGCTGGGAGCCCAATCCGAATCGTTTAACGGCTTCGGAATCGGCCTGGGTGTTCGCACAATGCTCGACAAGAACATGTTCTTGCAGCTGGAAGCAACGCGAGTTGATTACTCCAGAAAAGACGTGCTGGGCGGTTCAATCAAGCCGTCTTCCACCTTCGGCACGCTCTCCGTCGGTTATCACTTTTAAATCCGGCATGACTGCCTGGAGGGCAGTGTGACGCTGAGGCGGGGACAAGTGCTCTGACGTAGCGGCAGGACGCCTGTCCTTCACAAACTCATCAAGCCGGCATTGCCGCCCACCGCAGCGGTATTGGTGCAGACCGCCTGCTCGGCCTGCATCATCCAGGGCGGCGGCAAGCGGCCGTCGATGACGGGAAGGATCAGCGGCGCGCCCTGAGGAAATTTGCACTCGGCCAAGGCCGGCAGTGAAGCCAGGTCGGCCAATACCAAAGATACTTGCGGTGGCCCGGCATCTTCCGGCATCTCCGTCACCACTTGATTGCCCTGCGCGCGCGCATGGTCCTGCATGCGCGCCAGCAGCGCGGGGTCTTGCGCCACGCACAGCACACGGCCGCGCGCACGCCAGTCCAGCCGATTGGTTTCGCCGGTCGGCCCGGGCAAATCGCTGGCATGAATCGTAACCAGCGGCGCATCCTGCACCAGCCGCCACAAATAATGCGGACCGCCCGCCTTCGGTCCGGTGCCCGACTTGCCCATGCCGCCAAAGGGCTGCACCCCCACCACCGCGCCGATGATATTGCGGTTGACATACAGATTGCCCACTTGCGCCTTGGCCGCGATCTGCGCGATCGTTTCGTCGATGCGGCTATGTATGCCCATGGTCAGGCCATAGCCGCTGGCGGCGATCTGGTCCAGCAGCATCGGCAATTGCGCACGTGCATAGCGCAGCACATGCAAGACCGGGCCGAAGACTTCATGCGTGATGTCGGACGCCTGCCCGATCTGGATGATGGCCGGCGCAAACCATGAACCGGTGGCCAAGCCGGACGGCAGCGGCAACTGCCACACTTCAAAGCCACGCCCGCGCATGGTTTCCACGTGCTCCTGCAGCATGACGCGCGCCGCTTCATCGATCACGGGCCCCATGTCGCTGGCCAATTCGCCCGGCGGGCCAATGCTCCACTGCTCCAGCGCACCCTGCAACATGGGCAGGATCACCGGCGCCACGTCGTCCTGCAGGCACAGGAGCCGCAGCGCCGAACAGCGTTGGCCGGCGCTGTCGAAGGCCGAACTCAACACATCCTGCACCACCTGTTCCGGCAGCGCGCTGCTGTCCACCAGCATGGTGTTCAAGCCGCCGGTTTCGGCAATCAAGGGCAGCAGGCGGCCTTCTTTCACCGTTCGTTGCAGCAGCACCGATTGCAGGCTTGTGCCGACTTCGGTGGAGCCGGTAAACATCACGCCGTCCACCAAGGCATGGGCCGCCATGGCGGCGCCCACCAGCGCGCCGTCGCCCGGCAAGTAGTGCAGGCATTCTCGCGGCAGTCCGGCCGCGTACAACAACTCCACCGCGCGCGCGGCAATCGCCGGGGTCTGTTCGGCCGGCTTGGCCAGCACCGCATTGCCCACCGCCAGCGCAGCCGCCACCTGGCCGGTAAAAATCGACAGCGGAAAATTCCAGGGCGAGATGCAAGCCACCACGCCCAAAGGTCTGCAGGCATCCAGCTCCAAGGCCTGCGTCGCGTAATAGCGCAGGAAGTCGATCGCTTCCCGCACTTCCGATATCGCCGCCGGCAGCGTGCGCCCGGCCTCGCGCACAATCAGCGCCAGCAGTTCGGGCATGGCTTCCTGCATCAGGTCGGCGGCATGGCACAGCACTTCGGCGCGCCGGCTTGCGCCCAACGCCTGCCAGGCCGGCTGCGCCCGCGCGGCGGCATGGCAAGCTGTGTCCACCATGGCGGCGTCGGCTTGCAGCACACTGGCCACCGCATCCTTGCGATCGGCCGGATTGGTGGAGAGATGCGGAGATCCGGGGCTGGTCTGGTCCGCGCTCAAAGGCTCCGCCGCCCAGCGCTTGTCGCGCCAATGGCGCAGCGCGGCCTGCAAGTCTTCCAGCACCAGTTCGTTGGCAAGATCCAGGCCTTGCGAATTGCGCCGCGTGGGGCCATACAGTTGCGACGGCAGGACAATCGCCGGATGCGGCTGGCCGCCGCTGGCCAGGGCGGCCTCGAAAGGATCGGCCAGCAAAGCCTCCACCGGGATGCGCTCGTCCACCAACTGGTTCACAAAAGAGGAGTTGGCGCCGTTCTCCAGCAGGCGCCGCACCAGATAGGCCAGCAAGGTTTGATGCGGCCCGACCGGCGCATAGATGCGGCAGGCGCGCCCCAGGCCGCCCACCACTTGGTCGTACAAGGCTTCGCCCATGCCATGCAGGCACTGGAACTCGAAATCCACCACGCCCATTTGCAGCGCCCAGTGATGCACGGTCGCCACCGACAGCGCATTGTGGGTGGCGAACTGCGGATAGAACACGTCGCCGCGCTCAAGCAGTTTGCGGGCAGCAGCCAGCCAGGACACATCGGTATGCGCCTTGCGGGTGAAGACCGGGTAATCTTCCAGGCCATCGATCTGGGCGCGCTTGATTTCGCTGTCCCAGTAAGCGCCTTTCACCAGCCGCAACATGAAGCGGTGGCCGCTGCGCGAGGCCAGATCGGCCAGCCAGTCGATCACATCCGGACAGCGCTTCTGGTAGGCCTGCACCACAAAGCCCAGTCCATCAAAACCCTTGAGGCTGGGGTCCAGCGCCAGCGCCTCGAACAAATCGAGCGACACATCCAGGCGCTCGGCCTCCTCGGCGTCGATGTTCAGGCCGATGCCATGCCCCTTGGCCAGTTGTGCCAGATGCAGCAGGCGCGGCAGCAATTCAGCCATCACCCTTTGCCGCTGGGCGCGGCTGTAGCGCGGATGCAGCGCCGACAGCTTGATCGAGATGCCCGGCTCCAGGCGCGGGCCGGCGCCGCGCGCAGTCTCGCCAATGGCATGGATGGCGTCTTCATACGCGCTGCAGTAGCGCCTGGCCTCATGCGCGGTCAAGGCCGCCTCGCCCAGCATGTCATACGAATAGCGGAAGCCGCGCGCCACTTGCGGCTGGCTCTCGCGCAAGGCTTCGGCGATGGTCTGGCCGCACACGAATTGCCGACCCAAAAGCCGCATGGCGTAGTCCACCGCAGCGCGCACCACCGGTTCGCCGCCACGCGCCAACAGGCGGCTGAGCGTGGCCGACATGCCCTGCTCGCTATGCGTACCCACCAGCTTTCCGGTCAGCAGCAGGCCCCAGGCGGCGGCATTGACGAACAGCGAAGGCGAATGGCCGATATGCCGCTTCCAGTCGCCACGGCCGATCTTGTCGGCAATCAGGCGGTCACGGGTGGCCGCGTCCGGAATGCGCAGCAGCGCTTCGGCCAGGCACATCAGGGCCACGCCTTCTTCGGAGGATAGCGAGAACTCGTGCAGCAAGGCGTCCACGCCGCTGGCCTGGCTGCGCTGCCGGCGCAAGGCTTGCACCAGGCCGGCGCCCAGTTGGCGTGCCGCCTCATTCACCTGGGCCGGCGGTCGCCATGGCAGCAGGCGTGCCAGCGCTTCCGGCTCCGGCATGCGGGTATGCAGGCGCATGGCGCGTCGCAGTTCCCCGGCGGAATGGGTCGCGCTCGAATCGGAGATGGCCATGGCTCTGTTCCAGAGGGGGTCGCCGCGCATTGCGCTGCAGCAGCAAAATCCGGCTGCGCCGCGTTGCATTGCGATTTGTTATGGAATATAACCATATCCGTCAAGTTTTCACCATCACCAGGACAACCCCAACATGAGAGTTGCCATCGCCGGCGCCGGCATCGGCGGACTTGCCCTGGCGCTGATGCTGCACAAGCGCGGCATCGAGGCCGAAGTCTATGAGTCGGTCGAAACCATCCGTGCCCTGGGCGTGGGCATCAATCTCTTGCCGCATGCCAGCCGTGAGCTGACCGAGCTGGGCTTGCTGGACACGCTGGCGGAAATCGGCATCCAGACTTCGCAACTGGCCTACTACAACATGCATGGCCAGCAAATCTGGAAAGAACCGCGCGGATTGGCCGCCGGTTATGCCTGGCCGCAGTTCTCCATCCATCGCGGCGCGCTGCAGATGGCCTTGCTGCGCGCCACCCATGAACGGCTTGGCGAGGGCAAAGTCCATCTCGGCCATGCTCTCGACGACTTCGAGCAGGACCAGCAAGGCGTCACCCTCAAGCTGCGCCGGGCCGACGGCAGCCATGCCGAGGCGCGCGCCGACATCCTGGTCGGGGCGGACGGCATTCATTCGGCACTGCGGCGCCGGCTGCATCCGGTGGGCGATGCGCCGCGCTTTTCCGGTCGCATGCTGTGGCGCGCCATCACCGAAGGCCAGCCCTTTGGCGACGGCCGCAGCATGTTCATGGCCGGGCACCAGGACCAGAAGTTCGTCTGCTATCCGATTTCGGAACCCCTGCGCCAGCAGGGCCGCTCGCTGTTGAACTGGATTGCCGAGCTGCGCCTGCCCGACAGCGCGCCCCGCCCCACCGACTGGAATCGCAAGGTCGACAAATCGGTCTTCGCCGATCAATTCCAAGACTGGAAATGGGATTGGATCGACATTCCGGCAGTGATCGATGGCGCCGAAGCCATCTATGAATTTCCGCTGGTGGACCGCGATCCCCTGCCGTTCTGGACCCTGGGCCGCGTCACGCTGCTGGGCGATGCCGCCCATCCCATGTACCCGATCGGCTCCAACGGCAGCGCCCAGGCCATACTGGACGCCCGTTACCTGGCCGATACCCTGGTTGAAACCCTGGCCGCCGGCGGCACGCCGGAATACGCGCTCAAGGAATACGAAGCCGAGCGCCTGCCGCGCACCGCCGCCATCGTCCTGCGCAACCGCATGAACGGGCCGGAACAGGTGATGCAGATCGCCCACCAGCGCGCGCCGGACGGTTTCCAAGACATTGAGCAAGTCATTCCCCTGGCCGAGCGCGAAGCGATTGCTCAGCGCTACAAGCAACTGGCCGGCTTCGATCGTCAATCCCTGCAAAGCGCCAAACCATGACTGAAGCGCCGATCTGGAAAACCCCGTTCACCCTGGACCAGCTGCGCGAGATGCATCGCGACACGGCCGAGGGCCATCTCGGAATCGAGTTCCTGGCCGTCGGCCCCAACTGGGTGTCGGCCCGCATGCCGGTGGACCGGCGCACGATCCAGCCTTTCCGGCTGTTGCATGGCGGCGCCTCCTGCCTGTTGGCCGAGGCGGTGGGTAGTGTCGCCGCCAATATGTGCGTGGACCAGAAAGTCGCCTTTTGCGTCGGCCTGGATATCAACGCCAACCACGTGCGCGCCGTGCGCAGCGGCTGGGTCACCGGCACCGCGCGGCCGCTGCACGTGGGCAAGAGCACCCAGGTCTGGGAAATCCATATCGTCGACCAGTCCGAGCGCCTGATCTGCGTCTCGCGCCTGACGGTGGCGGTACAGAACAAGCCCGGCAGCCATGCCTAGTTCCGAAGCCTGCGTGCCCGGCGTGCGCTATGGCGTGCTGGATGAGCTGCTGGGTTATCCGGTGCGGCGGGCGCAACTATTGGTCTATGACGACTTCATGCGCGCACTGGCTGAATGGAATATGACGCCGACCCGCTTTTCCGCGCTGGTGATCGTGGCCAATAATCCCGGGCTCAAGCTGACCGAGTTGTCGACCGTGCTGGCGATTGCGCGCTCGGGCGCCGTGACGCTGACCGATGCCCTGGTGGATGGCGGCCTGGTGGAGCGGCGCGCCTCGCCCACCGATGGCCGCGCCTGGGGATTGCATTTGACCGCGCAAGGCAAGAGAACGCTGCAAAAAGCGACCGCCGCCGTACGCGAGCATGACGCCCGCATCTCGTCCGCGCTCACCGAAGAAGAACGCCTTACCCTGGCCGGCCTGCTGCGCAAGATGGCGGGCATGGCCCCCCCTTAGCTTCAACCCTTAGCTTCAACCCTTAGCTTTGCTTCAAACCGAAAACCAACCAAGGAGACTTCATGAAATTCACCCGCACTTCCCTCGCCTGCGCGCTCGTGGGCGCCGGCCTGTCCGCTTCGCTGCCGGCGCTGGCCGACATCAATGTCGGCATCACCGTTTCGGCCACCGGCCCGGCAGCCTCGCTTGGCATCCCCGAGCGCAATACGGTGGCGCTCTTGCCCACCACCATCGGCAGCGAGAAGGTGAACTTCATCATCCTGGATGACGGCACCAACCCCACCGAAGCCAACAAGAACGCGCGCAAGTTCGCCACCGAAAAGGCCGACATCATCTTCGGCTCTTCCGCCGTGCCGACCTCGCTGGCGGTAGCGGAAGTGGCGGCCGAAACCAGGACCCCGCAAATCTCGCTGGCCCCGGTGGAAATCACCGATGCCAAGAAAGCCTGGGTGTTCGTGGTGCCGCAGCACAATGCGCTGATGGCGCAAGCTCTGGCCGAGCACATGAAGGCGCATGGCGTCAAAACCCTGGGCTTCATCGGCTATGCGGACGGCTATGGTGAAGGCTGGTTGCGCGAAATGACCAAGGCGGCGGAAGCGGCCGGCATCAAGATGGTGGACGTGGAGCGTTACAACCGTACCGACACCAGCGTCACCGGCCAGGTGGTCAAGCTGGTTTCGGCCAACCCGGACGCCATCCTGGTGGCCGGCTCCGGCACCCCGGCCGCGCTGCCGCAGACGGCCCTGGCCGAGCGCGGCTACAAGGGCAAGATGTACCAGACCCACGGCGCAGCCAACAAGGAATTCATCCGCGTCGGCGGCAAGGCGGTGGAAGGCACCGTCCTGCCGGTAGGCCCGGTGGTGGTGGCCAGCCAGCTGCCGGACAGCCATCCGTCCAAGAAAGTGGGCATGGACTACACCCGCGCCTATGAAGAGAAAAATGGCGCCGGCACTGTCTCTTCCTTCGGCGCCCACATGCTGGATGCCTACCGCGTATTTGCCGCCGCCGTGCCGGAAGCGCTGAAGAAAGGCAAGCCGGGCACGCCGGAATTCCGCCAGGCCCTGCGCGACACCATCGAGACCCAGAAAGAAGTGGTGGGCGCGCATGGCGTCTTCAACATGAGCCCGACCAACCACTACGGCCACGACAAGCGCGCCCGCGTGCTGGTGAAGATCGAAAACGGCAACTGGAAGCTGCAGCAGTAAGCAGCAAGGTAGGGCGGGCCGTCGTGGCCGGCCCGCCCCTGTTTCATCGTCTCGTGTTTCATCATCGGAAGGGAAGCCAGGCATGAGCACGTTGTTCGCCCCACCCTGTGTCGATCTTGAGCGCCGCGCCGACGGCAGCATGCTGCTGCGCTCGCCCATCGCCTTGCCCGAATACAGCCGCTGCGTTGGCGAAGACCTGGAGTATTGGGCGCGGGAGGCGACCGATCGCATCTTTCTCGCGCAGCGCAATGGCGGCGATACCTGGCAGACCCTGAGCTATGGCCAGGCGCTGCGGCAAGTGCGCCAGATTGCGGCCCATCTGCTGTCCCTGCGCCTGCCGTCGGGGCAGCCGGTGGCGGTGTTGTCGGACAACAGCATCGAACACGCCTTGTTGATGCTGGCCTGCATGCACGTCGGCATTCCCTATGCCGCCATCTCGCCGGCTTACTCGCTGATGTCGCAAGACCATGGCAAATTGAAGAGCCTGATCAAGCGACTCGACCCCGGCCTGATCTACGTCGCCGCGCCGCAACGCTTTGCGCCGGCGCTGGAAGCGATTCGCGATCTGCATCAGGCCCGCGTGGTGGTTGGCGACCATGCCACGCCCCCGGCCGGCGGCATGAATTTTTCCGAGCTGTTGCAAGGCGGCGATGAAGCCGCGGTGGACGCCGCCTATGCCAAGGTGGGACCGGATACGGTGGCCAAGATCCTGTTCACCTCCGGTTCCATTGCCGAGCCCAAGGGTGTGATCAACACCCAGCGCATGCTGTGCGCCTCGCAGCAGGCCAAGCTGGCGGTCTGGCCCTTCCTGGCCGAGACGCCGCCGGTGATCGTGGACTGGCTGCCCTGGAACCACACCTTCGGCGCCAATCACAACTTCAACCTGGTGTTGAAGCATGGCGGCACGCTGTACATCGATGGCGGCCGTCCCATGCCGGGACTGTTCGAGGCCAGCGTGCGCAACCTGAAAGAGATTGCGCCCACGATCTACTTCAACGTGCCGCGCGGCTTCGACATGCTGGTCACCGCCTTGCGCGCCGATGCCGATTTGCGCCGCAATTTCTTCTCGCGCCTGCAGGTGATGTTCTATGCCGGCTCCGCCCTGCCGCAAAACCTGTGGCAGGCGCTGATCGAGTTGTCGCAAGCCGAGACCGGCCGCAGCATCGCCATGGTCACCGCCTGGGGTTCCACCGAAACCTCGCCGCTGGCCACCGATTGCCACTTCCAGGCCGATCGCTCGGGCGTGATCGGCTTGCCGGTGCCGGGCACCGAGTTGAAGCTGGTGCCCAATGCCGGCAAGCTGGAAATCCGCGTGCGCGGACCGAATGTCATGCCGGGCTATCTGAAACAGCCCGAACTGAGCGCCAAGGCCTTTGACGAAGAAGGCTTCTACAAGATCGGCGATGCGGTGAAGTTTGCCGACCCGAATCGACCTGAAGCGGGCCTGGTGTTTGATGGCCGGGTGGCGGAGGATTTCAAGCTCTCATCCGGCACCTGGGTGAATGTGGGCGCGGTGCGTGTCAAGGGCATCGAGATGCTGGCGCCGGTGGCGCAGGATATCGTGGTCACCGGGCACGATGGCGACAGCATCGGGTTTCTAGTGTTTCCGAATGTGGCGGCGTGCCGGGCCTTGGCTGGCTTGGCGGCCGATGCTTCACTGGACGAAGTATTGTCTTCGGCCCCCGTGCGGGCGCGGGTCGAGCAAGGCTTGCGCGCCATGCGCGATGCCTCCAGCGGCTCTTCCACCCATGCCAAACGGGCCTTGTTGATGAGCGAGCCGCCTTCGGTGGATGCTGGAGAAATTACCGACAAGGGATATATCAATCAACAGGCGGTGCTGTCGCGGCGGCGGAATTTGGTGGAGAAAATTGAGGCCGGCGCACCGGAGCTCATCGCGATCTGATTTCTCGTTCCGATTTTTTCAAGCGGCTTTGTTGAAGGCCGAACTTCAGCTGGCTACGGGCGTCGAACAAGCACCCCCGTAGCCAGGAAAAATCACTTCTTCGGCACAAACGCCAAATACCCCACCGAAGCCCCGCGACTATCCCGATAATTGGCCTTCACCATCGGATCCAGCACATTGAACACGCCCGAATGCAGGCCGCCCACCACATGCCCGCTGTCGTCGCGCTTCAATTCCCAATCGCCCGCATGCTGGAAATGACTGACGATATACGTATAGCCATTCAACTCATCCACCGCATGCAAGCCGGTCGCCTCGGCGCCCGCCGGGCATGACAGCACCCGCGCCAGCTTGCGCGTATCGAGATTGAAGGCCCACACGAAATTGTTGACGTGCATGCCGCTGTCTTCGCCGATGAACAGCGTGCGCATCGCTTCCGAATACTTCAGGTTGTCCGGGTTGGCGATCCGCTCCGGATCGGCCAGATTGCCCAGGGCATCCGGCTTGGCGAGGTCGGCACCGATCAGTTCGGGAACAGCAGCCATCTGCACCGGCACCCAGTCGCTGGCAATCGCCTGGCCGCTCTCGTCCTTCTGTCCCTTTTGCAGATCGAGCTGGTACACCGCGCCCGCATTCGGGCCCTGCACCGCAACGCCGCCGGAGTTGTCGCGCATCGGCCCCTGGATATAGCTCATGGCCAGCCAGGCCTTGCGCTCGCGTTCACTGACGGTCACGCCTTCCATCTTGGTAAAGCCCATGCTGGCGCCCTTGAGCGCGGCATAGCGTCGCGTTTCCAGGAAGGCCGCGGCCTGTTCCTGGCCGGGTTTCAACCGCACCCAGTTGGTCTTGCCCAGGTAGGGGATGCGGGTATAGCTGCTGTCCTTCGGATCGCTGGTGGCGACCTCCATGATGTCTTGCGGCTTGCGCGCCGCGGCCAAGGCTTCGATTTCGGCGCTGCCGGCATGGCCCAGGCGTATCCACGAAAGTTTGGCGGCGCCGCCGTTTTCCGCGCTCCGCTGCTGCCAGCGCGCCACATACAGCGTGCCGCTGGACAGGTCGCGCGCGCGGTCGGCCACGAACATGAACAGGCCGCCATTGCTGGCGTCGTCACCCATCAGCGCGGTACGGCCATCGGGCATGACCTGGGCCAGCTCGTGCGAAATGCGGCCCATGCAGTAATGCTTCTTCAGGCTGGCGCTGCCGTCGGCCTTGACCGTCACTTCCGGCATGTGGCCGTAGTGGTAGGGATTGGCTTTCTCCGGGTCGCCGTACAGGTTGGTGGAGAAGGCGCGAAAGCGCTTGTCCTTGGCAATCGCGAAGGCATCCGGTTCGTACTCCTCGCTC
>JAEVZY010000147.1 GCA_023392035.1 Pseudomonadota bacterium
CGCCCAGGAACTCAAGCCCCGCCCGGTGCATTGCGCGGCGGTGGGCGCCATGCTGGCGCGCATGCATGTGGCCGCCAGCGACTTCCCGCTCCAGCAGCCGAATCTGCGCGGCCTGTCGTGGTGGAACGAGACCGCGCCCCTGGTACTGCCTTTCCTGGACGAAGCCGGCCAGCATCTGCTGCGTTCGGAAATGCACTTCCAGCAGAGCTTTGCCGCCAGCCCGACCTGCCACCAATTGCCGCGCGGACCGATCCATGCCGACCTGTTCCGCAACAACGTCATGTTCGACGGCGAGCGCCTGACGGGCTTCTTCGACTTCTATTTCGCCGGCGTCGACACTTGGATCTTCGATGTGGCCGTGACCGCCAACGACTGGTGCGTGGACCTGGACAGCGGCGCGCTGGATGCGGCGCGCCTGTCTGCCCTGCTCAACGCCTACCATGCGGTGCGGCCGTTCACAGCCGAAGAGCACGACGCCTGGGCCGCCATGCTGCGTGCCGGCGCCCTGCGCTTCTGGTTGTCGCGTCTGTACGATTTGCACATGCCGCGCGAAGCCGAAATGCTCACGCCGCATGATCCGCGCCATTTCGAGCGCATTTTGCGCCAGCGCATCGCGCACGCCGCTCCCCCACTTTATTGAAACGCCGAGCATGGAACGAATGACTGCCAAGAGCGGATGGGATTGGATTGTCCAGGGCTTCACCCTGTTCAAACGCCAGCCGGCGGAAATGAGCACGCTGTTCCTGTCCTATCTGCTGCTGGTGCTGATGGTGGGCTTCATTCCCTTGTTCGGGCAAATCCTGCCGGTGGTGTTGATTCCCGTGTTTGCGATCGGCTTCATGCAAGCCTGCGCAAATATCGAAGCCGGTCGCAAGGTCACCCCGCGCCTGTTGGGCACCGGCTTCAAGTCGCCGGCCTTGCGGCGCCTGCTGACGCTTGGACTGTGTTACGCGATTGCGATTGCGCTGGCGGTGGCCCTTTCCAGCCTGTTCGACGGCGGCGCTTTCATGGGCATGATGGCTGGGCGCAAGGAAGGCCAGGACCTCGACATCCTGCCCGGCATGCTGGTATCGCTGCTGTTCTACATTCCGGCCGGTATGGCCTTCTGGCATTCCGCCGCCCTGATTGCCTGGCATGACATGCCGCTTGGCAAAGCCCTGTTCTACAGCTTCTTCGCCGTGTTTCGCGCCGGCCGCGCGTTCATCGTGTATTCGCTGGGCTGGGCCCTGATCGGCGTGCTGGCGCCGGCGCTGTTTACTTCCCTGCTGGCGGCGGTGATCTCCAAGCCCACCGCGATGTTCCTGATCCTGGTCCCGCTGTCGCTCTTTCTGACGGTGGTGATGTACTGCTCTTTCTTTCCCACCTATGTGGCCGCGTTCGGGCGCGAGCATGTGCCCATGCCCTCCACCTCCGGCAGCTGAGGCGCCTCAGCTCACCGGCTCTTTCGACAGCTTGGCGACCGACAGGTCCAGCAATTTCATGCCGTGCCGGCCAAAGTTGATGTTGGCGCGCGGACTGCCGCCACCCCCTTCTATCTGCACGATAACGCCTTCGCCGAACTTGGCGTGATAGACCGTCTGGCCGGGCCGCCAGCCGATGTCTTGCCGGCTGATGCTTTGCGCGATCTTGTTGGCGCCGCTCTCGGGCGCATCGTCCCAGGCGCTTTGCGGTCGGGCGAACCAGTGGTGTTGCTGCTGCAGGCGCGGTGACAGCCACTTCAGGGCTTCTTCCGGCAATTCGGACAGGAAGCGCGACTTCACCTTGTAGCGCGTCTGGCCATGCAGCATGCGGGTTTGCGCGAAGCTCAGGAACAGCCGACGCCGGGCGCGGGTGATGGCGACGTACATCAGGCGCCGCTCTTCTTCCACGCCATCGGTCGCCTGCTCGCTGTTCTCGTGCGGGAACAGGCCCTCTTCCAGGCCGGTGATGAAGACGGCATCGAACTCCAGGCCCTTGGCCGAGTGCACGGTCATCAATTGCAGGGCATCCTGCCCAGCCTGGGCCTGGTTGTCGCCTGCCTCCAGCGAAGCATGCGACAGGAAGGCCGACAAGGGCGACAGCACGGTGGACAGGGGCGCGTCGGCATCCAGGATTTCGACGCCATCGGCGCCGGCCAGTACCGGCAGTGCGGCCGGCACCTCAGGTCCAAGCAGCGCCGGCGCATCCATGGTGAAGCCTTCCTCGGACAGGAAGAGCGTGGCGGCGCTGACCAATTGCTCGAGGTTTTCGATCCGGTCCGCGCCTTCCTTTTCGTTCTGGTAGAAGGCCAGCAGGCCGCTCATTTCCAGTACCACCCGCACCATTTCCGGCAGGGACAGGCGCTCGGTCTCGAAGCGCGCGCCTTCCACCAGCTTGATGAAGTTGGCCAGCACGCTGCCGGCCTTGCCGGGCACATGCGGTACGGCGGCGTACAGCGACATGCCCTGCTTGCGGGCCACATCCTGCAGGTTCTCTATGGTTTTGGCGCCGATGCCGCGCCCCGGCACATTCACCACCCGCAGGAAAGCCGAATCGTTATGCGGGTTGTCCATCAGCTGCAGGTAAGCGATGGCGTCCTTGATTTCCTTGCGCTCGAAAAAGCGCTGGCCGCCATACACGCGATACGGCATGCCGGCCGAGAACAAGGCGTGTTCCAGCACCCGCGACTGGGCGTTTGACCGGTACAGGATGGCGATTTCGCTGCGCAGCGAGCCTTCGGCGATCAACGCCTTGGCCTGCTCGACCACCCATTGCGCCTCCTGCAGATCGCTGCTGGCTTCATAGACGCGCAGTTGCTCGCCGTGACCGGCGTCGGTGCGCAGATTCTTGCCCAGGCGGTTGGCGTTGTTGGCGATCAGCATATTGGCTGAATCGAGGATGTGGCCATGCGAGCGGTAGTTCTGTTCCAGCTTGATCAGGTTTTCGACGCGGAATTCGCGCTCGAAGGCCGCCATGTTGCCGACATTGGCCCCGCGAAAGGCGTAGATGCTCTGGTCGTCATCGCCCACCGCGAATACGGCGCCATGCTGGCCCGCCATCAGCTTGAGCCATTTGTATTGCAGGTCGTTGGTGTCCTGGAATTCGTCCACCAGGATGTGCTTGAAGCGCGCCTGATAATGCTCTCGCAGCGGCTGGTTGCGGGTCAGCAGTTCATAGGTGCGCAATAGCAGCTCGGCAAAGTCGACCACGCCTTCGCGCTGACACTGATCGTCGTAGGCGGCGTACAGCTCGACAAAGCGGCGGTTGTAGTCATCGTTGGCGTCCACATCGCGCGCGCGCAAGCCCTGTTCCTTGGCGCTGTTGATGAAGTACATCAGGTTGCGCGGCGGGTATTTTTCGTCGTCGACATTGAGCGACTTCAGCAGGCGTTTGATGGCCGAGAGCTGGTCGGCGCTGTCCATGATCTGGAAGGATTGCGGCAAAGCCGCGTCGCGATAGTGGGCGCGCAGCAGGCGGTTGCACAGGCCGTGAAAGGTGCCGATCCACATGCCGCGCGTATTGATGGGCAGCATGGCGGAAAGGCGCGACAGCATTTCCTTGGCGGCCTTGTTGGTGAATGTGACCGCCAAAACACCGGCCGGTGACACTTGCCCGGTCTGGATCAGCCAGGCGATGCGGGTGGTCAGAACCCGGGTTTTGCCGGAACCGGCCCCCGCCAGGATGAGGGCGGATTGGGACGGCAGGGTGACGGCGGCGAGCTGTTCGGGATTGAGGCCGACTAGGAGGGTTTGCATGGGGGGATTATACCGGGCGCGCAGGGTGGTACCGATGGTGGGGAGCACCCTGACAAAGCAGTCAATTGTTCGATTAAGGAACTAACAGTCGATTATCGTTACCCAGCGGCCAGTCGAACCAGCTTCAGCTATTCTCCGAGGACGTCAAATGACCACCAATACGACGCAGACGCTTCCGTATCCTCTTCCGACCACCACCTCGATCACGAAAGCTGACTCAAAGCAGCCACAGTCGTCCGCGCTCTCCGTCATTCATGGCGAGTTGAGCGAAAAGCAGAAGGCCGGGCACGAGGTAGAGCGCGCGAACCTCAAGTTATCTCGAACGGAAAGCAAGAAGAGGCTCAGTGCAGATCTGGCTGAGCATTCACAGTCCGGGCTCTCCAGCCCCAGGCAAGAAGCGGCCCTGCACCAGAGCGTACACGAGGGTGAAGCGCAACAAGCCTCAGGCCCTGGTGATCTTGGCGACATTTTCGCGAAGCTGGCAAATGAAGCCGCAAGCGCCATTGGCTACGGCGAAAGGAAAGACGAGGTGCCTGACCCGGACGCCGCTACCAAGAAGCTGAGGCGAAAGTCCGCTTTCGTGGAACGCAGCAAGTCGGCCCGAAATTCTCAGGGAAACTCTTCTTCGCGTGTAACACCGAGATCGCCCAAAGCTCCATTGGAGGGGAAAAGCGCCAGAGCTTCTGGAAATTCTTCTTCCGAGGCAAACTCGAAATTGTTCGAAAAGCCGTTAATGGGTACAGAGGCCAAAAACGCCATCACGAAAAAGATCCCTCTCGTACTGAAGAAACTGTCTTCTTCCCTGGAGAAGACACGCGCGGAGAATGCCGAAGCGAATCCGCATGAGCAGAAACTGGCAGAGAACTTGAATCAGGCATCCACCGCAGCGAAGAGAAGGAAAGTATTTACCGACCTCGCCAAGCCGGGAGCGGTGATCGCCTTGGGGCGTACTCATAATGGGGACACGACTTCAGACTGGGCATCCTTTCTTCCGATTTTTTCGGAGGAGCTGTCGGCATCTCCCGAAAAATTCCTTGTCGTGATGGACGGCGTGCCGTCGGCAGCCACTCGCGATCGAATGAAAAACTATCACAACGATTTGATTCCCCAAGCCCTGCTTGCAATTGAAGGACTTGAAATACAAGGTTCCGATAGTGGCCCATGGCAGGACATCGCGTCCAACTCAACGGAACTCCTCAGGGCCATCAGCGGGAAATACTCGAAAAAAGAAGTTCTACCGAAACTGCAGAGGCTGCTCGACACCGCAATCGAGCTGAATCTGCTGGACAAGAAAACCAAAAAATCTGTCGAGCAGGCCTTCAAGAGTGGAGCGCTCGGACTCGGCAAGGTGAAAGAGACGCTTCGCATGCTGGAGAAGGCGGCCACTATCGACAAGGTCTTGAAAGAACAAAGCTCCCCGGCCGCATCACAGGGAAAGCTGAAACAAATAGAGCGCCTGATGGAGAAACACCCTGATCGCACGATTATCGTGCTCGACAGTTTCGCAAACATGCATACCGGAACGCGAGTGATAGAGGAACCGGATTACATGCACCTCCCATTCGAACTGGATTCAGAGGAAGACCTGCAAAAAAATGTGGACGGCCTATTGAAGATTCGCACTGTCCCGGGGTGGGTAGACAGCTTGCCACCCGCACTTCGAAAGCAGACATTCAGCTTCCCGATAGAGAATACCGCAGCAACATCAAAGTCCACCGAGGGCAAACTCGAAGATATTGCAAGTTATCGATTCGCCGACCAGAAATTGGGGAAGGATGTTCAAAAGATGCACCGCCCGAACATCATGCTGTCCATTCGCGCGCTCAAGGAGTTGCGCGACTGAGCTGACAGGCAAGCAGAGGGAACTTGATTCGACCTCTCGCAACGTAATGGCTTTTGGTGAAAAGCCATGCATAAAGCAGTCCACTGGGCGAACCCGCCCGCCTCTCCGACGGCTGGGCTAAAAGATTCAGGGCAGTCTGCGCAGTCCCCTGTCCTGCCTGATGATTTGGTTGACCGCGTCGTCAGGTTGACTGTTCGCTTCCGTGACTTGTCCGCCCTGAGTGTGCTATCCAGTTCCTGGTCGCGTGGCTCTCGCCGTTTCATGGGAGAGGTGCGCGACCTGGCGCTGGGCAACCCAGGAAGTGAACCCCTTATAACGGTGGACAGGCGACACCTGAGCCTTGCCCTGAACTACGCTTTGCTGCGCTTGCAAAGAAAGCCCTCCGCCGAGGCAAAGGAAATTGCTGAAGTTGCCGTACTGCGGAGCAAGCTGCCGCAACTGTGGAGGCATTCACTATCCGAGCAATTCGATCTCTTATGGAACATGACGGGCTTGAACAAGGAGGCTTGGAGTTCGTTGATCCAGCTTTCAGGGCGAAGGAAAGCGGAGCTGAATTTGCTCACTCTCCACCCCGATGCCAGAAAACTCTTCACCGAGAAAGCCTACGAAGAGGCCTACAAGGCGGCGGAAAAATCATTCGAGGATTTTCTGGAAGAGGCAGGCGGCGGTGCACTGCACGACTATCCCGTGGTGATTCGCAAGATGGGCGAGAAAATGTGCTACGGCCATCCTTTCCCCCAAATGCTGCTGAGCAGCCTTTGCTTTCGACCTCTGGCGTGTCACCACCTTATCCGGATTGCGTCCGAGTGCGAGCTTGAGGGTTTCTTCCAGTTTGTACGCGGCGTCAACAAGCACTGCGCGAAAAATGTCGACGCACTGGCTACTCTGGTTTCAGTTATGACCCGCAAGCTGGCCAGCGCCGACAAGCACGAGCTGTCCGCGCTCCCTTTTGAGACGCTCAGGGATGCAATGTATCAAGTCGGCCACCTCTATTGCGACGGGACGGCCCTGGTCGGAGCAAGCGCGCCCATCCTGGAGATGGTCAAGGATGAACGCCAAAAAGCCTTGCTGCGCTTGGCGAAAAATATTTCCGCCATTGTCGAATCCATTCCCCAAACAGAAACTGAATGTCGAGCAAAAATATTGAAGCCCATGATGCAATATCTGCGCTCACAACCCTCCGGCAACAAAGAAGCGAGAGACGTCAAGCAGCAAATCAAAGCCAGGGCAAAAAGGGAGAATTGGCTACCCGACAATCCATATTTGAAGTTTTGATTTGACAGAAGCCGACGGTACCAGGCACTAATTCCCACGATGGTTCGTTAATGGAACAAATGCACTCAGGGAGTTACCAAACGCCCACTTCCAAGCAGCCGAGTCGCCTTTCCATCCTGAGGGATCAAGATCATGACCAGCCGTATAGATCCAGCTTCAGTAATCACCAAACATCTCCTGAACAAGCCGGCCACTGTTGAAAAGCGGAGGACAGTCCTGCACAGCAAGGGCAAAGTTTCGCAAGGAAAGCTTGCGAAACTCCAGCGTCCCGTCCCGGGGGGTAATAAGCATGATGCGAAACTGCCGGCTGCGGTCAAGCCCACGGCGACGTCCATCCGCAAATCCAATTCAAAAACTGCGCAAGACAATCCGCCCAAGGAAGATTGGGAAATCCAGCTGAATGCCTCAGAAGAAGAAGCTCTGGCGAATCTGCGCGAAGGAAGGGCGAAAAATCAGCCCACTGCAAAGCTCTCCGAAACTACGCCTCCTGAAGAAGAAGCATCGTTTAACGGCACCACAGTGCTTCATGAACCGGACGCGCCCACCGCGACTACCGTGATCAAGGACCAAATCGCGGTCGCTCCAGACTTCGCGAAGTTGAAGCTGGCGGAGGAGTCGGCCCAAGAGTATTTGAAGAAGCAAGCGCAGCTCGACTTGCCACCGGTTGATTCCAAATGGCACGCTCAATTGCAGCCGAAGAATCCGGGCGATATGTTTGCGATGATCACGGAAAAAAGACCGGACGGCAGTCGAGGAAGAGGGGTGACGCCCTTCGCGGCTTATGCCAAGGAGCATCCGAGCGCACTCGAAAGCCCGGTCGGCGCAGCCATCGCACAGGTTGGCGCCAAGGCGTGGCACGAGGTATCCCGCGACAAGGACCGAGATGCGGCACGCAAAAAATCAGGACAAGTCCTGCTGCGCAAAGCCAAAAAAAGAAACTTGGGCGTCTCCGGTCAAACCAACGATAAGGCTTCAGTCGAAGCAGCGCCAGCGGCGAAACGCGGAAAAACCTCTCGCAAAGCGCCCGTTCCCAAAGAGCCACCTCCCACCTATGAGGAATCACGACTGCGCGCCCTCTACGGCCCTCCGCCCAGCTATGCCGACGCAACTTCCGACCAAAGCATGGCCAAAGCTCAAGAGCGTAACGCGCTGAAGCGCAAGCCCGAGCAAAACGGCGAAGTCATCTTTCAGAAAGAGCGCAAGCTGATCAGAAGCGACAGGCTGGAAAACCGACCCAAGGTTCAGGCCGCCTTGGAGCGACGCATCACCGCCGCAGCTTCCAAGCCTAAAAAAGACTGAGACCGCCGCTACGCCGGCCACATCCGCGCCAAACGCGCGGCCTCATCCCTGGGATGATCGGCAAAATAGACGCTGCTGATCACCGCCACCATCTCCGCCCCGGCTTGCACCAGCGGGGCGGAATTCTCCGCCGTCATGCCGCCTATCACGCATAGCGGCAGCGCGATGCGCGCATGCGAATCGGCAATGATTGAAACCGGGGTCGTCACCGGATACTTCTTCACACGCGACGGATAAAAGCCGCCATAGGCCACGTAGGTGGCGCCTTCACGCCAGGCGCGCTCGGCCAGGTCCAGGTCGCCATAGCAGGAGGCGCCGACGATCTTGTCCGCGCCCAGCTCTTCACGCACCTGCGCCACCGGCGCGTCCGTGCCGCCCACATGCAGGCCGTCCGCATCCAGCTCCAGGCAAAGATCGAGATGATCGTTGATGATGAAAGGCTTGCCGAAGCGGCGGCACAGGGGCAGCAAGGCGCCGGCCTGTTCGCGCCGCAGTTCGGGCGTGGCGTTCTTGTGGCGGTATTGCACGATGGACGCGCCACCCTGCAAAGCCTGTTCGGTGGCCCACACCAGCTTGTCGGTTTCGTCCCAATCGGGGGTGACGATGTACAAGCCCTTCAGCAGCTCTTTCACGCCAGCTCCTCGGACAGATTCAGGCGATGCGGAATGCGCTGGCCGTCGGCGATGGCATAGGCCGATTCCAGCGTGCCATGACACCAGACCTGGGCCTGGCCGATGGCTTGTTCCATCGAATGACCCGTGGCCAGCAAGGCGGCGATGGCCGACGCCAGGGTGCAGCCGGTGCCATGAAAACCGCCCGGCAGGCGCGGCAGGCTCCAGCAACGTTCCACGCACTTGTCGAACCAGTGATTGATGACGATTTCGCCTTCGCCGTGGCCGCCCTTGATCAGCACATTCGGGCTGTCGCGCAACAGCAAGGCGCCCTGCTTCTGCGGATTCTTTTCACCCTCGCACAGCACCGCGGCTTCCGGCAGGTTGGGCGTGATGATGGTGGCCAGGGCACGCAAGGGCGCCAGCGCCGCCACCGCGTTGTCGCGCGCCAGCGCATCGCCATGACCACTCGCCAAAACGGGATCCAGCACCACCGGCAACTGCGGATTGTCGCGCCGCAGGCGAACGATGAAATCGGCGATCGCCTGCGCGTTTTCCAGGCTGCCCACGATGCCGATCTTGACCGCGGCAATGCTGAGCTTGGCCGCCAGCACTTCGGCTTGTTCGCGAATCAGGCCAGCGGCCACCGGATGCACCGAATACACGCGATCGTTGTCCTGCACCGTCAGCGTGGTGACGATCGGCAGGGCATGCGCGCCCAGTGCGGAAATGGCGGTGATATCAGCCTGGATGCCGGCGCCGCCACTGGGGTCCAATCCAGCAAAGACCAGTACGCAAGGCTTTTTCATGCGACCCGTCCCGCCATGGGCGAAGAAGGCGAAGCGGCAAAGCGGCGCGCGATGCGGCCGGCGAGATACGCTTCACGGCCGGCTTCCACCGCCAGTTTCATGGCACGCGCCATGCGCACCGGGTCTTGGGCGCCGGCGATGGCGGTGTTCATCAGCACGCCGTCGCAACCCAGCTCCATGGCAATCGCGGCGTCGGAGGCGGTACCCACGCCGGCATCGACCAGCACCGGCACCTTGGCCTGCTCGATGATGAGCGAGAGATTCCAGGGATTCAAAATGCCCATGCCGGAACCGATCAGCGAGGCCAGCGGCATCACCGCCACCACGCCCAGGTCTTCCAGCATGCGCGCCTGGATCGGATCGTCGCTGCAATAGACCATGACGTCGAAGCCATCCTTCACCAAAGTCTCGGCGGCCTTCAAGGTCTCAGGCATGTTGGGGAACAGCGTCTTCTCGTCCCCCAGCACTTCCAGCTTCACCAGCTTGTGGCCATTGAGCAGTTCGCGCGCCAGTTGCAGGGTGTAGACCGCGTCCTTGGCGTTGTAGCAGCCGGCGGTGTTGGGCAGGATGGTGTACCGGCTCGGCGGCACCGCGTCCAGCAGATTGGGCGCGTTCGGGTCCTGGCCGATGTTCACGCGGCGGATGGCCACCGTGATGATGTCCGCGCCGCTGGCTTCGGTGGCGATGCGGGTTTGCTCCAGGTCCTTGTATTTGCCGCTGCCCACCAGGAGGCGCGACCGATAGGTCTTGCCGGCGATGGTAAGGCCAGTGTCCTGTTTGGCTTGCTCAGACATTCTCTACACTCCCATATGCTTCTGTGCGCGGTACAGCAGTCGCTTATCCGCCCCCTATTGCGCGCACAATATCCACCCTGTCCTCCGCCTGCAGCCGGCGCTCGCTCCATTGCTGGCGCGGCACCACTTCGCGGTTGATGGCGACCGCGCAGGCCTTGCCGGCCAGCGCCAGCTCGGCCACCAGATCCTGCACGGTGAGGCCTGCGCCCACCGTGCGCGGCTCGCCATTGAGCTCTATCTGCAGCATGGCTTATTGCTTGCGGTAGATCTCGGCGCCGGATTTGACGAACTCCACCGCCTTGACTTCCATGCCCTTCTTCAGCGCGTCGCCTTCGGACAGTCCTTCCTTGGCGGCGTAGTCGCGCACATCCTGCGTGATCTTCATCGAGCAGAAATGCGGGCCGCACATGGAGCAGAAATGCGCCACCTTGGCCGAATCCTTGGGCAGGGTCTCGTCGTGGAATTCGCGCGCCTTGTCCGGGTCCAGGCCGAGGTTGAACTGGTCTTCCCAGCGGAATTCGAAGCGCGCCTTGGACAATGCATTGTCGCGGATCTGCGCGCCCGGATGGCCCTTGGCCAGGTCGGCGGCATGCGCCGAAATCTTGTAGGTGATGATGCCGTCCTTGACGTCGGTCTTGTTCGGCAGGCCGAGGTGCTCCTTGGGCGTCACGTAGCACAGCATGGCGCAGCCATACCAGCCGATTTGTGCCGCGCCGATGCCGGAGGTGATGTGGTCGTAGCCGGGCGCGATGTCGGTGGTCAAGGGGCCCAGGGTGTAGAACGGCGCCTCGTGGCACTGTTCCAGCTGGATGTCCATGTTTTCCTTGATCAGCTGCATCGGCACGTGGCCGGGGCCTTCGATCATTACCTGCACATCGTGCTTCCAGGCGATCTGGGTCAGTTCGCCCAGGGTGCGCAGCTCGCCCAGTTGCGCTTCGTCGTTGGCGTCGTAGATCGAGCCCGGACGCAGGCCATCGCCCAGCGAGAAGGACACGTCATAGGCCTTCATGATTTCGCAGATCTCTTCGAAGTGCGTGTAAAGGAAGGATTCCTTGTGATGCGCCAGGCACCACTTGGCCATGATCGAGCCGCCTCGCGAAACGATGCCGGTCATGCGCTTGGCCGTCAGCGGCACATAGCGCAGCAAAACGCCCGCGTGGATGGTGAAGTAGTCCACGCCCTGCTCGGCTTGCTCGATCAGGGTGTCGCGGAAGATTTCCCAGGTCAGGTCTTCGGCCTTGCCGTTGACTTTTTCCAGCGCCTGGTAGATCGGCACGGTGCCGATCGGCACCGGCGAATTGCGGATGATCCACTCGCGGGTTTCATGGATGTGCTTGCCGGTGGACAGGTCCATCACGGTGTCGCCGCCCCAGCGGATGGCCCAGGTCATCTTCTCGACTTCTTCGC
>JAEVZY010000316.1 GCA_023392035.1 Pseudomonadota bacterium
GTGCAAGGCCGTGCAGCTCAAGCGCCGGTGAATTCCACCGGCAATACATGGTCGCGCCGGGGACGGGTCACCACGGTGCCGGCCAGCTTGTCGTGCCAGCCCTGCTTTTTTCTGTCGAAGGCAATCCACACAAAGCCCAGGCACAGAAAAAACGCCGACAGGAAATAGCCGAGGTAACGGATCACGTCCTGCTTCAGGCTGGTCTTTCCGCCGGTGCGGGCGTCGACGATGCGCAGCTTGAACAGCATCTTGCCGGGCGTAGCCTGGAACCGGTACCAGAACAGCAGGATCAGCGCTGCCGGCAGCACATAGTTCAGGAAGAATGCGGGCCAGCCCTGCAGCTCGAAATAGCGGGCATCGCCCCAGTTCCACGCGCTGCCGAACAGGGCAAAGCCCAGCGGAAACAACAGCAGGCCCAGCAGCACCGAATCCACCATCGAGGCCCAGAAGCGGATCCAGAATCCGGCGTACTCCACGATCTCTGTTTGTCGGTTCATGCGCCCTCCCTGGCTGTTGGTGTGGAAGGACTCATGATAGCCCGGCTTGCGCGCGGCGCCAGGCATTGAAGTGACGAATCGCATCCTGGGCCCGACCCAGCTGTTCGGCCAACTGCGCGGCGTTGTAGTGCGCATCCAGCAGCTGCGGGTCGCAAGCCAGGGCGCGCCGGTAACTGTTGAGGGCCTCCGCCCCCTGCTGCATGCCTTCCTGGGCCAGCGCCAGGTTGTAGTGCAGCGGCGCGGCCCGTGGATGATGCAGCAAGCCTTCCTGGGCCGCGGCATAGGCTTCGATCGCCTGGTCGGCTTCCAGCAGCACGCAGGAGAGATTGATCCAGGCGTCGAGCAGGCCGGGATCGAGTTCCACGGCCCGCCGGTAATGATCGGCGGCGGCGGCGAAGTCGCGCTCGGCAAGCTCTTCGGCCAGGGCGAAATGGCCGGCTGCATCCAGGCCCTTCCCCTGCCTGGCCGGCAAGGCCGCCACTTGCGATGGCGCTGCCACCGGGCTGAAATCCAGCACCAGTTGCCCCTGGCTGTTGCGCAAGCGGCCGTCCTGGCGCACCACCAGTTCGCGCCCGGCGGTGGTGAAGCGCATGCCGGCCACCGACTGCAGCGGCAGCGACTGCGCCAATTGCTTCAGGAAGCGCGCCAGGCGCCGGGCCGAGACGCCCTCGCCATGCAAGTCCTCCGCCATGCGCAACAGCACCACGTCGTGGAAGCTGAAACGGTATTCGCGCCGTTCGCCGCGTTGCGGGCTGACGAAGCCGGCCTTCATCAGTTCGCTGACGGTGGCGCGCCGGATGCCGTATTTCTGCTGCAGGCCGTCCAGCGTGAACAGCTTCATGCCGCCCGGGTCTTGCGCGCGGCTTTTTTGGCTGGGGCGCGGGCCGGGGCCTTGGCTGCGGTCTTCGCCACGGTCTTGACTGCGGTCTTGCCATTGCCCTTGGCGGCGCGCCGGGCCGGCTTGCGGGCCGGCGCGGCTTCTTCTTCCGCTTCTTCCCTGGCGCCGGCGCGCGCCGTGGCCGCGCCCTTCTTGCCCAGGCTGGCACGCAGGGCCTGCATCAGGTCGATCACCTGGCCGCCGCCATGCTGCGGTTCTTCGGCCACGGTGATTTCGTGTCCTTCCACTTTTTCCTCGATCGCCGCTTCCACCCTTTCCTTTTCCTCGTCCTTGTACTGGGAGGGATCGAAGCTGTCCTGCGAGATCTGCTCGATCAGCGAGACAGCCAGCTCCAGCTCGGCCTTCTTGACCTCGGTCTCGGGCAAGGACAAGTCCTTCATGGACCGCACTTCCTCGGCATACAGCAGTTGCTGCAGCACAAGGCCGCCTTCGGGTGAGGGACGCACCTGCACGGTGTAGGACTTGCCGCGCCAGGCCCAGCGCGCCAGCGCCACTCTTCCGGTCTGCAGCATGCCTTCCAGCAGCAGACGGTAAGGGCGGTCGCCGCGTTTGTCCGGCGCCAGGTAATAGGCCTTGTCGTAGTAGATGGGATCGATCGCGTCCTCCGGCACGAAGGCGACGATGTCCACCGAATGCGTGGGCGGCTCCTGCAGGACCTTCAGTTCTTCCGGGGTGAAGGTCACGTACTGGTCCTTGGCGAATTCATAGCCCTTGACCATTTCGGAACGGTCCACCACCACGTCTTCCTTGATGCACACATATTGCTGGCGCAAGCGCGAGCCGCAAGTGGAATGCAGCAGGTTGAAGGACGGCGCGCCGCCCTTGGACTCGGTGGCGGGATAGATCTTGACTGGAATCGACACCAGGCCGAAAGAGAGGGAAAGATCGGCTAGCGAGCGAGGCATGGAAAGACCTCACGAGACAGTGAAGAAGCTTGCATTGTGCGATGCGCCGCGCTGGCCTCCTTTGCGGGCTCGCAAGCGCAGCGGCGCGCCCCCGCAATGGATTGCGCGCGGCGTGCCTGCGGGAATCGGCGCTTCCATGCCGCGCTTCAATGGCGAAGCGGCTGCGGCTCGCCCTCCACCACCAGCAGATATTTGCCGCCGTCATCCGGTCCGAAATAGGCCTTGGCGGTATAGCACACATCCTCTACCGGAAAGGGTTCGCCCAGCGGCGGCATGTGGGCCAGTTCCATCAGCCCCAGCTCGGCCCGGCCGCCATCGGCTTTTTCATGTACCACGCGGACTTGCATCATGCGCTCCTGCTACCGATATTTTCCAGCACCGTGGAGAGGGTGCCGGTGCCGAGCGCCTTCAACAGGTCCGGATTTTGCGAAAGATAACTGCTGACATGGTCGATCACGCCGGGGTTTTCGCGCTCCGCATGCAGGGCCAGTTCCTGCATCTGTTCCGGCGACAGGCGATCGACATCCTCCGCCCCCAGGCGCGGCGTGCGTTCGCCGCCGCCCGCCAGCCGGCCCAACAGCGTGCCCATGGCGCCCATGCCGGCGCCATCGCCCAGGAAACCGCCGGAACGGGCGCCGCCCGAACCCAGCACGGAATTGATCAGGCCCGGCCCGGCGCCGGCCAGCAGCTGCGACAGCAGATTGGCGCGCTGCCCGGCATCGGCATGTTCAAACAAACGCGCGATCAGGCTGGCGAAATCCGGCGTGCGGCTGGAGCGCATGGCGGCCGCCACGCCCTGCTGCAAATGCTCGCTGGGCACGGATTGCGCGACCTGGTCAAAGTCCTGCTCGACATTGCCGCCCTGATTTTCACCGCCGGAATACTGGCGCAGGATTGCGCCGATATCGATACCGTAACCCATCTGCTGCTCCCGCCAAGTGTGGATTTCTTCAGAGGAGTGAAAGACGTGCTTGGTTCCCGCCCTGCCTCATCTGCCGCCCGGCTCCCCGGGGAGCTGATCGCCGGCCGGGGCATCATGTTCGCGCGGCACCAGTTCACTGGGCGGCGGTGTATGGGTTTCCTCGCGCTCAAGCTGGTGCGGCTCCAATTGATGCGGGAACTGCTGGGCCGAATCGCTGCGCTCGCGGCGGTCGGCGGCAAAGGTCAGGCCGCTTTGCATGTAGACCGTAAGCAATTGCGCCAGGTTGGTCAGGGAACTGAGATGGGTGCGCTCATAACCATGCGAGGCATCGCAGCCGAAGCAGATCAGAGCGGTGCGCACATCGTGGCCCGCGCTCACCGCCGCCCCGGCATCGGAATGGTAGAACGGGAAGACATCGCGCTGGCAGGGAATGCCATGCTGTTCGCACAGGGCCAGCAAGCGATGCGTGAGATGGAAATCATGTGGCCCGGCCGAATCCATCAGGGGAATCGTCACGCAGGTCTCGCGCGAGCACTGCTGCGGCGCCACCGGACCGATGTCTATCCCTATCACTTCGCTGACGTCGCTCTGGATCACGGCGCGCGCACCGGACCCGACTTCTTCGCTGAGCGTAAACACCAAGTGGCAATTGCGGTGGATGTCCACCCCCGCCTCGCGTACCGCCTTCAAGGCCGCCAGCACCGCCGCCACGCCCGCCTTGTCGTCCAGGT
>JAEVZY010000337.1 GCA_023392035.1 Pseudomonadota bacterium
ATGCAGGCCTGCGCGCGCATCGGCGCCACCCATTCGGTGGTGTTCGGCGGCTTCTCGGCCAAGTCGCTGCAGGAGCGCATCATCGACGCCGGCGCAGTGGCGGTGATTACCGCCGACGAGCAAATGCGCGGCGGCAAAGCCCTGCCCCTGAAAGCCATTGTCGACGAAGCGCTCGCCATGGGCGGCTGCGAAGTCATCAAGAATGTCATCGTCTACCAGCGCACCAAGGCCAATGTGAACATGCAGGCCGGACGCGACCGCAGCCTGGACAGCCTGTTGCAGGACCAGAGCGAGCAATGCGAACCGGAATGGGTGGATGCCGAGCATCCGCTGTTCATTCTCTATACCTCCGGCTCCACCGGCAAACCCAAGGGCGTGCAGCATTCATCGGCCGGCTATCTGCTGTGGTGCGCGCTCACCATGAAGTGGGCCTTCGACATCAAGCCGCAGGACATCTTCTGGTGTACCGCAGACATCGGCTGGGTCACCGGGCACAGCTATATCGCCTATGGCCCCTTGGCCGTGGGCGCTACGCAAATCGTGTTTGAAGGCGTGCCCACTTACCCGAACGCCGGCCGCTTCTGGGAAACCATACACAAGCACAAGGTCAACATCTTCTACACCGCACCGACTGCCATCCGCTCGCTGATCAAGGCGTCGGAAGCGGACGCCAATGTACATCCGAAGAATTACGACCTTTCCAGCCTGCGCCTGTTGGGATCGGTCGGCGAGCCGATCAATCCGGAAGCCTGGATGTGGTACTACCGCAATGTGGGCAATGAGCGCTGCCCGATCGTCGACACCTTCTGGCAGACCGAGACCGGCGGCCACATGATCACGCCGCTGCCGGGCGCAACGCCCCTGGTGCCGGGTTCCTGCACCCTGCCGCTGCCCGGCATCGCCGCTGCGATCGTGGACGAGACCGGCAATGAACTGCCCAACGGGCAGGGCGGCATCCTGGTGGTGAAGCGTCCCTGGCCCTCCATGATCCGCACCATCTGGGGCGACCCCGAGCGCTTTCAGAAAAGCTACTTCCCGAGCGAACTGGGCGGCACGCTCTATCTGGCGGGCGACGGCGCGGTGCGCAACAAGGACACTGGCTATTTCACCATCACCGGCCGCATCGACGACGTGCTGAACGGCTCCGGCCACCGCCTGGGCACCATGGAAATCGAGTCCGCCCTGGTGGCCAACCCGCTGGTGGCGGAAGCCGCGGTGGTCGGCCGTCCGGACGACACCACCGGCGAAGCGATCTGCGCCTTCGTGGTCTTGAAGCGCAGCCGCCCCACAGGCGAGGAAGCCCGGCAGATTGCCAAGGAATTGCGCGACTGGGTCGGCAAGGAAATCGGCCCGATCGCCAAGCCCAAGGAACTGCGCTTCGGCGACAACCTTCCCAAGACCCGTTCCGGCAAGATCATGCGCCGCCTGTTGCGCGTGCTGGCCAAGGGCGAAGACATCACGCAAGACGTATCGACGCTGGAAAACCCGGCCATCCTGGAACAACTGAAAGAAGCCCAGTAAAGATAATCCGCAAGAGACGGAGGAGACGGACCGCCGCGGTTGTATTACGCGGCGGTATTTTTTTGCGCCACGGCTTCGCAGGCTGTTGCTTCTCCAAAAGAGGGCGCACGGGAAAGAATCTTTGCTATAATCTGCGGCTTCGTTCTGCGGGCCCGCCTGCATAGACACGAAACCCGGAGAGATGGATGAGTGGTTTAAGTCGCACGCCTGGAAAGCGTGTATAGGTTCATAGCCTATCGGGGGTTCGAATCCCCCTCTCTCCGCCAGCAGAATTCCCCGTGCAAGAAGGCCTCCCCAGCGAGGCCTTTGTCATTTCTGCCTTTTCCTCGTACTTCGCAGATTCCGTCGGCGCAGGCATACAACGTCGGCGCCCGCCGTATCGGTCCTCGCCGTGAAATTCAGGTGCCTGACGGCAACTAGGTGCATAATGCGCGTCCAGCAGGCGAATCTGTCGCCGTGGCATCCTGCCTGCAAGCCTCAAGATCGAGATGTTTCAAGCATGACCGGTATTAAGCGCTTTCGCAGGATATCAATAGGCCAGCTTTTGCCTGGCATGGTGGTGCACGAGCTGGATCGCCCCTGGCTGGAGCATCCTTTTCTTCGTGGCCGCATGCGCATACAGGATGTGGACGACATTGCGCGCCTGCGCCAGGCCGGCATACGCGAAGTGAGCATTGATCTGGAAAAGGGGAACGATATTGTCGATATCGCGCCGCCGGACCCAGTGGCATCGCCCGAGTCGTCCATCCCGTTCCCCACCACGCCCGACCCACTCGACAGTGCCGTCGCAGCCATCGGCGACAGCTGCGAAATGGAGCTCGAAGTCCTGCGCGCACGCGGCATACGCGAGCACGCGCTGCAGGCCGTGCAGCAAACCATGAACGATGTGCGCCTGGGCCGCGCGGTGGAATTGGCAGGGGTGGAAGAAGCGGCCCTGTCGATCATGCAATCGGTGGCCCGCAATCGCGCCGCACTGGCATCGCTTCTGCGCGTCAAAAAGAAGGACGACTACACCTTCCTGCACTCGGTCAGCGTGGCTACGTTGATGGTGGCGCTGGCGCGTCACCTCGGCGAAGACGAAGAAGACGTCCTGCAGGCCGGGCTGGGCGGACTGCTGCACGATATCGGCAAGGCCCGCATTCCCGATGAAGTGCTGAACAAGCCGGGCAGGCTGACGCCGGAAGAATTCGAGCTGGTCAAGCGCCATCCGGAAGATGGCTATCAGATTCTGGCCGCGCTGCCGGGCATTGGCGAGCTGCCGCTGGTGATTACGCGCCATCACCATGAGCGCATGGATGGCAAGGGCTATCCCGCCGGCCAATCCAAAAAGGACATGCATCGTTTTGCCCGCATGGCTGCGATCGTCGACGTGTACGACGCGCTGACCTCCGAACGTTGCTATCGCCAGCCGGACAATCCCGCTGTGGCATTGCGGCGCATGATGACCTGGAGCGGCGAACACTTCGACCCCGGGTTGTTCCAGGCCTTTGTCCGCTGTGTCGGCATCTACCCGGTCGGCAGTCTGCTGCGCCTGCGCTCGGGCCGGCTGGCGGTGGTGCGCGAGGCCAATGAGCGCCACCCGCTGGCCCCGCGCGTGACGGTGTTTTTCAGCACCCGTTCCAATCTGCATCTTTCGCCGGAAAACCTGGACCTGTCGTCCCCGGGACAAGACCAGATCCTGTCGCTCGAACGCCCGCAGGACTGGGGTGTGGATCCGGAGCGGTATCTCTAGGCGCCTGAGCCGCAGGCAATTCTTGCTTTCGTTTGTCGCCTGACTCTTCAAGCAAGCCGAGCGGCAAGCCAGCCGCATATCCGCCGGCAAGAGAGTTGGCACGCAAAGGCTTCCACCCGGAAGCCTTTTTTCATCTGGCTCAGCAATGCCCCTTGCGCGCCGCCGCGCCATGGGCATTCAGGCCGGTGGCAAGCGGCATAGTGCACTATAGTGATCCCTTTGCCCGGTCCGACACGGCCGTCCTGTCATCCGCTTTCTCTCACCCCGGCCCCGCATGATTCGCAAAGTCCTGATTGCCACCGATTTCTCCGAGCGCTCGGCACGTGCCGAGGTGCGTGCCGCCATGTTGAGCCGCGAGCTGGGCAGCGACTCGGCCGTGCTTTGCAATGTGATGGAGCCCGGCGTGGCGAGCGCCCTGGCGCATGTCAGCGACCTGAGCGAGCCGGAGGCAGAGAAGATCCTCAACGACCAGGCCACGCAGGAGCTTGCACGGCGCGCTTGCGAAATCGAGAAAGACCATGGCTTGCGCTGTGCCACCCGCCTGCGTTTCGGATTTCCCGCGCAAGAGCTGGCCCTGCAGGCGGAGGAAATGGATGCCGACCTGATCGTGGTGGGCGCCCACGGGCAAAGCTTCATCTCGCGCATGTTCCTCGGTAACACCGCCGACAAACTGGCGCGGCTGGACCAGCGCCCTTTGCTGGTGGTCCGCAAAGAGCCGCTGCAACCCTATCGCAACATCCTGGTGCCGGTCGATTTTTCGGAAGACTCCAGGCTGGCCGCGCGCCTGGCCGTGAAGCTGGAGCCGCAAGCCGTGTTCAACTTCCTGCATGTCTACCAGGTCTGGTTCGAAGGCCACATGCGTTATGCGAATGTGTCCGAAGAAACGGTGAGAAGCTATCGGGTCAGGGCGCGCGAGCAGGCGCGGGTGCAGTTGAACCAGTTCATTGACGACCTGCACGTGGAGGACGCACATGCGGTGCGCTCCCTGGTGCACGGCTCCGCCGGTCATGCGGTACTGGAGTTCGCCGAGAAGACCCAACCCGACCTGATCGTCATGGGCAAGCATGGCCGCTCACGTTTTGAAGAACTGCTGGTGGGCAGCGTCACCCGCAACCTGCTCGACCAGACCGAAAGCGACATGCTGATTGTGCGTGCGCCAAACGCCGGCCGCGCCTTGCCGCCTTTGGAATGAGCGCGGCGCGGCTTCAAAACGATCCGAAGACACTGCCCAATCC
>JAEVZY010000354.1 GCA_023392035.1 Pseudomonadota bacterium
GTACTGGGCCTGCTTCAGCAATTCGGTCACGCGGGCACCGCGGTCGAGCTGCTTGCGGGTGGCTTCGTCCAGGTCCGATGCAAACTGCGCAAACGCAGCCAGTTCACGGTACTGGGCCAAGTCGGTACGGATACCGCCGGACAGGTTCTTGATCAGCTTGGTCTGGGCAGCGCCACCGACGCGCGACACCGAGATACCGGCGTTGATCGCGGGACGGATACCGGAGTTGAACAGCGAGGTCTCAAGGAAGATCTGGCCGTCGGTGATCGAGATCACGTTGGTCGGAACGAAGGCGGAGACGTCACCAGCCTGGGTTTCGATGATGGGCAGCGCGGTCAGCGAGCCGGTCTGGCCTTTGACTTCACCCTTGGTGAAGGCTTCGACGTAATCCGGGTTGACGCGAGCGGCGCGCTCCAGCAGGCGGCTGTGGAGATAGAACACGTCGCCTGGGTAAGCTTCACGGCCCGGCGGACGACGCAGCAGCAGCGAAACCTGGCGATAGGCCACGGCTTGCTTGGACAGGTCGTCGTACACGATCAGGGCGTCCTGGCCGCGGTCGCGGAAGTACTCGCCCATGGCGCAGCCGGAGTAGGCCGAGATGTATTGCATCGCTGCCGATTCGGAAGCGGTGGCGGCCACGACGATGGTGTAATCCATGGCGCCGTTTTCTTCCAGGGCGCGCACGATGTTCTTGACGGTGGATGCCTTCTGGCCGATCGCGACGTAGATACACGTCATGTTCTGGCCTTTCTGGTTGATGATGGCGTCCACTGCCACGGCCGACTTGCCGGTCTGGCGGTCACCGATGATCAGCTCGCGCTGGCCACGGCCGATCGGCACCATCGAGTCGATTGCCTTGAGACCGGTCTGCATCGGCTGCGACACGGACTGGCGGGCGATCACGCCGGGGGCGATCTTTTCGATCGGCGAGGTGAGCTTGGCGTTGATCGGGCCTTTGCCGTCGATCGGCTGACCGAGGGCGTTGACCACGCGGCCGACCAGTTCCGGACCGACCGGCACTTCCAGAATGCGGCCGGTGCACTTGACCGTGTCGCCTTCGGTGATGTGCTCGTATTCGCCCAGGATCACGGCGCCGACCGAGTCGCGCTCGAGGTTCAGCGCCAGGCCGAAGGTGTTGCCCGGGAATTCCAGCATCTCGCCTTGCATGGCGTCGGACAGGCCGTGGATGCGGACGATACCGTCGGTCACGGAGATAACCGTGCCCTGATTGCGGATTTCGGCGGTGTCGCCGAGCCCCTGGATCCGGCTCTTGATCAGTTCGCTGATCTCAGAAGGGTTGAGTTGCATGCTGACTCCTAAAAATGTTCTGTGTGCTGGTAGACGCCGTTTTCGGGGTCGTCACGCGGCCAGGGCGACGTGCATCTGCTGCAGCTTGGCGCGCACCGAGGTGTCCAGCACCTCGTCGCCCACGACTACACGCACGCCGCCGATCAGCGAAGGATCGACAGTCACGGTCGGGTGAAGTTTGCGCCCGAAGCGCTTTTCCAGAACCGCAACCAGCTCCTGCACCTGTGCGCCGGACATCTCGAATGCGCTCTCGACTTTGACGTCGGCTGCGCCTTCCTGGGCGTTTTTCAGCTGCATGAATTGCTCGCCGATTTCCGGCAGCAGCGTCAGACGGCCGTTTTGCACCAGCATGGCGACGAAGTTTTTCGCTTCGGGCGTGACCGGCGATTTCAGCGATGCGAGGAAGATGTCGACCACTTGCTGATCGTCAAGCTTGGGGTTGTCCGCCAACAGCTTGACTTCAGGCAGCGCGGCCACTTGCGACATCTCGCCCACCAGCTCGGACCAGGCTTTCAGATTGCCGGCCTGGGCCACGCGGAACAGCGCCTCTGCGTAAGGACGGGCAACGGTTGCGAGTTCTGCCATGATTACAGCTCTGCCTTCAGTTGGTTGAGCAGGTCGGCATGGGCAGCCGCATTGATTTCGCGCTTCAGGATTTGCTCGGCGCCTTTCACTGCCAGCGTGGCGACTTCGCCGCGCAGGGTTTCACGGGCGCGGGTGACCTGCTGCTCGGCGTCGGCACGGGCGGCCTCGACGATGCGCGCGGCTTCCAGCGCTGCGGTCTTCTTGGCGTCTTCGATGATGGCGGCGGCGCGCTTTTCGGCATCGACCACGCGCTTGGCGCCCTCTTCGCGGGCGGACGACAGCTCAGCCTGCACGCGCTTCTCGGCGGCGGCCAGATCGGCCTTGCCGCGGTCGGCGGCAGCCAGACCCTCGGTGATCTTCTGGGCGCGCTCATCGAGCGCTTTCATCAGCGGCGGCCACACGAATTTCATCGTGAACCAGGCCAGGATGAAGAAGACCACGAACTGTGCAATCAAAGTTGCATTCAGGTTCACGGTGTTTTCCTTCTGAAATGACGACGGTCGGGCGCGAGAACTCTCGCGCCCGGCGACTTTGACGCGAGAGGCTTAGCCGGCGAACGGGTTGGCGAACGCGAACATCATCGCGATACCAACGCCGATCAGGAAGGCAGCGTCGATCAGGCCGGCCAACAGGAACATCTTGGTTTGCAGGGTGTTCATCAGCTCAGGCTGGCGAGCCGAGGCTTCGATGAACTTGCCGCCCATGATGCCGATGCCGATACAAGCGCCGATAGCGCCCAGACCGATGATCAATCCGCAAGCCAGTGCAACCAAAGCGACGTTAGTCATGAAAACTCCTTAGTAGGTCAAAGTCAAAAAAGAAAGTTGGATACTGCGAAACCAGAAACTGCGAGGGTCTTAGTGCCCTTCATGTGCCTGTCCGATGTACACCAGGGTCAGCATCATGAAGATGAACGCCTGCAGCAATACGATCAGGATGTGGAAAATTGCCCAGATCGAACCAGCAACCACATGCATGCCGAAGCCCCACCACGTTGCGGTGGAACCCAGCAACGCGATCAGCAGGAAGATCAGTTCGCCGGCGTACATGTTTCCGAACAGACGCATGCCCAGCGAAACGGTCTTGGCGACGAATTCGATGATGTTCAGGCCGAGGTTGAAGATCCACAGCGCGGGATGTGCACCGAAAGGCGCGCAGAACAATTCGTGGATGAAGCCGCCCAGACCCTTGATCTTGACGTTGTAGAAGAGCATCAGCGCCAGCACGCCCAGGGCCATGCCGAGGGTGCCGTTCAAGTCGGCGGTGGGCACGGCGCGGTGATGCGGTTCGCCCAGGCCCAGCATCCTGAACAAGGCAGCGAACATGTCGACCGGCAGGAAGTCCATCGCATTCATCAGTACAACCCAGATGAACACGGTGAGAGCAAGGGGAGCGATGAAGGCGCGGTTGCCGTGGACGATGGCTTTGGATTGGTCTTCGACCATTTCCACCACGATTTCAACCAGGGCCTGGAAGCGGCCGGGAACGCCGGAGGTGGCTTTGCGGGCCGCCAACCACATCAGGAAGCAGCCAATGATGCCGATGGCAACGGACCAGAACACCGTGTCCATGTTGATTATCGAGAAATCGATAATCTTGTCCTGGTGATGGGTGGACAGGTGGCCCAGGTGGTGAACGATATATTCAGACGCGGTTGGAGCTTTCGCAGCCCCCTCTGCAGCCAGTTCAGATGCCATGTCTAGTGCCTAAACAATAAGATGATGTAACTTTTCAGTGCCACGATGAACCCGGCGATCAGCGCCAGCCAGTTCAACTCGCGGTACAGCATGGCGGCCGCGAACAACAACGCGACCGTCAGGGCAATCTTGATAAACTCACCGATGAAAAACGACATCGGATTGGCGCCCTCGGGCTTGCGAACGCTGGCAAACAGGCGCAAGGCAAAGAGAGCATTTGGCACGACACAGCACAACCCGCCGAGCACCGCCGAAAACAGCGCGGGCCATCCTCCAATCAAACCGGCAATTGCGCCCACTACCAATGTAGTGATCAGTTGCAGAAGGACGAAGCGCAGCATCGTGTCCAGATTCGTGCAACCGGGCGGTTATGCACCGCTTGCGTGCCGAGGATGGTTTGGTCGTGCGATTGGGGGGAGTACGTTTGCCGAAGCCACGGGATTATAAGTGTTTTCCGAAGACACAGTCAAATGAATGACTTGGCCCGGGGCAATCTTTTTGCCTGTCGGAGACGGTGCGACAACACCTCCGGCAGGCCAGACGCTGGGCGGGCAAGGACGCTGCGCAGCCTTGGGTCATGGCTGCCTTTTTGGCAACTGGTGCGCCCGCGATTGGTTTGACGCCGACTAGTTGCGCAGGCGGGCAATCAATCCGTCCAGCGCGTCCAGATCGGCGAAGTCGATCAGCAATTGTCCGCGATTCTTGGCGCCAAGCTTGATGCTGACCTGAGTCGCCAGCGCATCCGAAAGCTCTTCTTCCAGCCGCTGCAGGTCGCGTGATTTTTCGGCAGGTTTGCGGCCACCGGTTCTGGATTGTTCTTCACCGGCGCGCAGCACCAGCTTTTCGGTTTCGCGTACGGAAAGTCGCTTCGCGACCACTTGATTGGCCAAGGTGATCTGAGTGGCCGCATCCACGCTCAACAAGGCACGCGCATGCCCCATGTCGATGTCATTGGCCATCAACATGGTTTGCACCGGGGCCGCCAGATTCAACAAGCGCAGCAGGTTGGATACTGCGCTGCGCGAACGGCCCACCGCATGGGCCGCCTCTTCATGGGTAAAGCTGAACTCGCCGATCAGGCGCTGTATGCCTTGCGCTTCTTCCAACGGGTTCAAATCTTCGCGCTGCATGTTTTCGATCAGCGCCATGGCCGCGGCGCCTTGGTCGTCCACTTGGCGCACCATCACCGGCACTTCGGTGAGTCCGGCCAACTGCGCTGCGCGAAAGCGGCGTTCGCCGGCGATGATTTCGTATTTGGCACCGTGCGCCTGGGCATCGATCGGGCGCACCAGGATGGCCTGCAGCAATCCCTGCGCCTTGATCGAGGCTGCCAGCTCATTGAGCGCGCCTTCGTCCATGCGGGTGCGCGGCTGGTATTTGCCGGCTTGCAGTTCCTGCACCGGCAACAGCGTGGGCGGCGCATCCAGCACCGCGGCATCGTTGAAATCGGAAGGACCGCCCAGCAAGGCTTCCAGCCCGCGTCCCAGTCCTTTTGGTTTTTTGGTTGCCATAAGTCGAAGTTCTTTACATGGTCTTGATGCGTTCCACCATCTCGGCGCCGAACGCAACATAGGCTTGCGCACCCTTGGAAACGGGGTCGAAGATGACGCCCGGCATGCCATATGAAGGCGCTTCTGCCAGTCGCACATTGCGCGGGATGATGGTCTTGAATACCTTGTCGCCGAAGTGCTGTTCAAGCTGGGCCGAGACCTGCTGCGACAAGGTCACGCGCGGATCGAACATCACCCGCAGCAAGCCGATGATCTTCAATTCGGGGTTGAGCTTGGCATGCACGATCTTGATGGTGTTGACCAGGTCCGACAAACCTTCGAGCGCGTAGTACTCGCACTGCATGGGTATGATCACGCCATGCGCTGCACACAGGCCGTTGAGCGTGAGCATGGACAGGGCCGGCGGGCAATCGATCAGCACGAAGTCATATTCCCCGTCCACTTCTGACAAGGCCTGCTTCAGGCGCATTTCACGCTGGTCCAGCTCGACCATTTCAACTTCAGCACCGGCCAGTTCGCGGTTGGCGGGCAAGACATCGAAGCCGCCGGATTCGGATGCCGTACGCGCGCTCTTCACATCTGCCAGGCCAAGCAGCACTTGATAGACGCTCGCCTGCAAGCCACCCTTGTTGATGCCGGCGCCCATGGTGGCATTGCCTTGCGGATCCAGATCGACCAGCAGCACTCGCTGCTGGAGCTGCGCCAACCCCGCTGCGAGATTGACTGCCGTGGTGGTCTTGCCCACGCCCCCCTTCTGGTTGGCAACGCAAAATATCTTGGCCATGTCGGTTCTAGTTCGTTGTTATCTTGATGCCGAAGCCGATCAGGAACAGGCCGGCGAGACGGCTGAAGAGCCTGGCCGCGGCCTGGTTCTTCCGGACCCGGCTGGCGGCGACGTTTCCCGCCAGCACAAGGAAGGAACCATAGCAGAGAGTGCAGCAAAGCACGATGCCTGAAATGGCGAGCAGGGTGATGCTGCCCTTCTGCGTGGCCGGATCGATGAAGAGCGGAAAGAAGGCCATGTAGAACACGATGGCTTTCGGATTGAGCAAGGTCACCAGGAAACCGCGCCGCAAATCGGCAAGCTGATTGAAGGGCACAAAGGCGCCGCCGGCTTCGCCCTTGGCAAACAAGAGTCGCAATCCCAGCCAGCACAGGTAAGCGGCACCCGCATATTGCAGGGCGTGGAACCACAATGGGTTGGCCCGCAGCAGCGCCGCCACACCCAGCGAAGCCAGCAGCATCAATACGGAATCGCCCAGCATCACGCCGAACAGCGCGGCATAGCCGCCACGCAAGCCCCGTTGCGCCGCACAGGTGAGAATACAAAAGGTGCCGGGGCCCGGCAGCATCAGGAACACCATGGTGGCCACCACTAGTTGCAGCGGGTCGGCCACGCCCAGGGTTTGCAGCAGGCCGGTCATGCGTGGACCTCATCGCGGGTGATCCACACCAGGTGCCGTTGGGCGTCCAGGCCGGGAACCTGCAAGGCCAGAACCCGGTTGGCCTTCCATCCAGATGGCAGGCGCGAAATTTCGTCGGCCGGATCGGTCCCCTTCAAGGCGATGAAAGAACCACCCTCTTCCAGCAAATGGCCGGCGAGCTGGACGAAGTCGGCCAACTCGGCGAACGCACGGGAGGTGATCACGTCATAGGCCTGGTTTGAAGGCAGCTTTTCCACGTGACCCGTCAGCACACTCACATTTTCCAGGCCCAGCTCGGACTTGGCCTGGGTCAGGAAGGCGGTTTTCTTGGCGACGGTGTCGACCATGCTGATTTGCATGGGAAGCCCGTTGTCCTGGGCCCAGATGGCAAAGACCATGGCCGGCAAGCCGCCGCCGGATCCGACATCGAGCAGCTTGCGTGCGTTGGCAATCGCCGGCACGGCGGCCAGGCTGTCAAGCAAGTGCTGGGTGACCATGCGCGCCGGATCGCGCACCGCGGTCAGGTTGTAGACGCGGTTCCATTTGTGCAGCAGGGCCAGATAGTCGAGCAGGCGCTCCACGCCCGCAGGCGTGAGCGACAAGGCAAGATCGGCTATGCCCGAGCGCAGTCGGCGCGCCAGTTCGGAGCGGTCGAAATTGCCGGAACTCACGCAGCGGCTTCCGGTGCAGGCATGAAATCCTTGAAGCCACCTTTTTTCAGGTGCACCAGCAAAAGGGAAATTGCCGCCGGCGTGATGCCCGATATGCGCGATGCCTGACCCAGGGTCTCCGGGCGATGGCGCGAGAGCTTTTGCCGCACTTCCATCGACAGCGCCGCCACTTGCATGTAGTCCAGCTCGGTCGGCAGCTTCAGGTTTTCGTAGTAGTCGTGGCGCTCGACCTCGCGCGCCTGGCGCTCGATGTAGCCGGCGTACTTGATCTGGATTTCAACCTGCTCTTTCTCGCCCTCTTCCAGGGCCTGCTCAGGCGTGAACTTGCGGCCGTCTTCGGCCTGCAGAGTCATCAGGCTTTCGTAGTCCACATTCGGCCGGCGCAGTAGGTCAGCCAGTGCATACTCTCGCTCCATGCCTTTGCCCAGCACGCGCTGCGCCTCGGCTTCGCTGATCATGCGCGGGTTGACCCAGGTGGATTTGAGGCGCTCCAGTTCGCGCGCCACGGCTTCGCGTTTGCGCTCGAAGGCTTCCCATTGTGCATCGCCCACGCAACCCAGCTCACGTCCTTTTTCGGTCAGGCGCAGGTCGGCATTGTCCTCGCGCAGGCTGAGGCGGTATTCGGCACGGCTGGTAAACATCCGATAGGGCTCGGCCACCCCCTGGGTGACGAGATCGTCAACCAGCACACCCAGATAGGCTTGGTCGCGGCGCGGGGTCCAGGCTTCGCGGCCCTGCACCTGGAGGGCGGCATTGATGCCGGCCAACATGCCCTGCGCCGCCGCCTCTTCATAGCCGGTGGTGCCATTGATCTGGCCGGCGAAAAACAAGCCCTGGATGGCCTGCGTTTCGAGCGAGGGCCGCAGGCCGCGAGGATCGAAATAGTCATATTCGATCGCATAACCGGGGCGCAGGATATGCGCCTGCTCCAAGCCGCGCATCGAACGAACCAGCTCCAACTGCACGTCAAACGGCAGGCTGGTGGAGATGCCGTTGGGATAGAACTCGTTGGTCGTCAGGCCTTCCGGCTCGAGGAAAATCTGGTGCGATTCCTTGCTGGCGAAACGATGAATCTTGTCTTCGATGGACGGGCAATAACGCGGGCCCACACCCTCGATCACTCCGGTGTACATGGGGCTGCGGTCCAATCCGCCGCGAATGATGTCATGGGTGCGGGCATTGGTGTGGGTGACCCAGCACGGCACTTGGCGCGGGTGCATGCCGGCATTGCCCATCACGGAAAACACCGGCACCGGGTCCAGATCGCCCGGCTGTTCGTCCAATATGGAGAAATCGATGCTGCGGCCATCGATGCGCGGCGGCGTTCCGGTTTTCAGCCGGCCTTGGGGCAATTTCAATTCTTTGAGCCGGGCCGACAGGCTGACAGCGGGCGGGTCACCGGCCCGACCGCCGGAATAGTTGTTCAGGCCCACATGGATTTTGCCGTCGAGGAAGGTTCCAGCAGTGAGCACGACCGCCCTGCTCCTGAATCGGATTCCGACTTGGGTTACGGCACCGACGACGCGATCGCCCTCCACCATCAAGTCTTCCACCGCCTGCTGGAAGAGCCAGAGATTGGACTGGTTCTCCAGCCGACTGCGGATGGCTTGCTTGTACAACAGACGGTCCGCCTGCGCGCGCGTGGCGCGAACGGCCGGCCCTTTGGAGGAATTCAGGATACGAAACTGTATGCCTGCCTCGTCCGTGGCGATGGCCATGGCACCGCCCATGGCATCGACCTCCTTGACCAGGTGTCCTTTACCAATTCCGCCGATGGACGGATTGCAGGACATTTGACCAAGCGTCTCGATATTGTGGGTCAGCAGCAGGGTTTTTTGGCCCATGCGGGCGGAAGCCAGGGCGGCTTCGGTGCCGGCATGGCCGCCACCGACAACAATGACGTCGAATTCGGAAGGGAAAAGCATGTGGGGCCTCGAACGGGACCAGCGAGCAGAGGCGTGATTATAAGCGCTTTCAAGAAAACGCCTGATGTTTCACGTGGAACAAACGGGAGGGAACCCCCTGCCCTGTTCCACGTGAAACATTATTTGAAGAAAGCGTCGTAGGCAGTTTTCAAGACCAAGGCACCGACCACCAGGATAAACAGCCGTCGAACAAACGGCACTCCCTTGGCGATGGCGAGACGCGCTCCCCACACGGAGCCGACAATATTGCATACCGCCATCATCAAGCCAACTTCCACCATCAAGTGTCCCGACCAGGAAAAAAGCAGCAAGGCTGCCAAGTTGCAAGCGACGTTGACGATCTTGGCGGCGGCCGAAGCGCTCAGGAAATCGAAGCCAAAGACGCGTACGAACATGAATACAAGAAAGCTTCCGGTTCCGGGCCCGAAAAAGCCGTCATAGAAACCAATGCCTCCACCGACTAGAATCGCCAGGATCTTTTCCCGCATTCCCGAGTGCTGCGGGTCATGACGATGGCCGAAGTCCTTCTTGGCAAGGGTATAGGCAAGCACCATGACCAGCACAAAGGGCAGAAGCTTGCGCACCAAGTCCGGCGGCACCTGGGTCACGGTGTAGGCACCCAGGAAAGACAGGGCAAACGCGGCCAGTGCTGCCGGCATCGCCGTGCTCCACTGCACCCGCACGCGTTTCGCGTAATTGCCGGCGGCAGCCGCCGTGCCCCAGACTCCAGCCAATTTGCTGGTCCCAAGCAAGGTAGCCGGGGCCGTTTGTGGAAAAAGCGTGAATAGCGCCGGCGTCTGGATCAGCCCTCCCCCTCCCACTACGGCGTCAATCAAACCAGCAAGAAAAGCGGCGGCGCCAAGAAGAATCAGGTCAGTCATAACAGGGGGAAACAGTTGTGGCCCGGCATTGTACTACCGGCATGAATGGGCTTTTCGGCTGGGCTAGAATGAACCAGCACACAAACAAACAGGAGACAGCATGAACAATTTCAGCTTCAGCACGGTTGCCAATATCGTTTCGGAAATCGGCGGATCGGCCCGGCTGGGTGAATTGTGCCGCAGCCAATTTCCGGCAGCGCGCCATGCCTTGCTGGTCACCGACCCAGGCTTCCTGAAAACAGGATTGTTGGAGACGCCGAGGAAATCCCTTGAAGCAGCCGGCTTTGCAGTCAGCATCTACTCCGATGTCGT
>JAEVZY010000169.1 GCA_023392035.1 Pseudomonadota bacterium
CGCCACCCAGGGCGATGCCGGCAGGTTCTGCAAATGCGCTGCGGGATCGGCCATCGGGTTAGCGGACTCAGGCGTAACGGACATGGGCGTGGCGGAAGTCAACGGCGCGTCACTTGTAGTTCAGGCCCATGGCTTCGCGCACGTCGACCATGGTTTCCTGGGCCATCTTGCGGGCCTGGTCGCAACCGGCGTCGACGATGTCACGCACCAGCTGGGGATTGTCCAGGTATTTCTGGGCGCGCTCGCGCATCGGCTCCTGCTCGCGCAGGATGCCCTCGATCACCGGCTGCTTGCATTCGATGCAGCCGATGCCGGCGCTCTTGCAGCCTTTCTGCACCCACTCGCGCGTGGCTTCATCGGAATAGACTTCGTGCAGCTTCCATACCGGGCACTTGGCCGGATCGCCGGGATCGCTGCGCCGCACGCGCGCCGGATCGGTCGGCATGGTGCGCACTTTCTTGATCACGCTGTCGCGGTCTTCACGCAGGGAGATGGTGTTGCCATAGCTCTTGGACATCTTGCCGCCGTCCAGGCCCGGCAGGCGCGAGGCTTCGGTCAACAGCACGCGCGGCTCGACCAGGATGGTCTTGCGGCTGCCCACCACATAGCCCAGCAAGCGCTCGCGGTCCACATGCGAAAGGCTGCCGGCCGCTTCCAGCATCTGCTTCACTTCTTCCTGCGCTTCGTGCACGCCTTTTTCCTGGTAGGCGGTACGCAGTTCGGTATAGCGCTTGGCATCCTTGCCGGACAACTTCTTGATTGCGGCCTGGGCGTTTTCCTCGAAGCCCTTTTCGCGACCGTACATGTGGTTGAAGCGGCGCGCGATTTCGCGCGTCATCTCCACGTGCGGAATCTGGTCCTCGCCCACCGGCACCATGCTGGCGCGATAGACCAGCACGTCGGCCGACATCAGCAGCGGATAGCCGAGAAAGCCATAGGTCGCCAGGTCGCGGTCGGCCAGTTTCTCCTGCTGGTCCTTGTAGGTCGGCACCCGTTCCAGCCAGCCCAGCGGCGTGGCCATGGACAGCAGCAGATGCAGTTCGGCGTGTTCCGGCACCCGCGACTGGATGAAGATGCCGGCCTTTTCCGGATCGACGCCGGCGGCCAGCCAGTCGGTCACCATGTCCCAGGTGCTGGCCGAGATCACGCTCGGGTCTTCGTAGTGCGTGGTCAGGGCGTGCCAGTCGGCCACGAAGAACAGGCAGGGATACTGGTCCTGCAGGCGCACCCAGTTCTTGAGCGCGCCATGGAAATGACCGAGATGAAGGGCGCCGGTTGGGCGCATGCCGGAGACTACGCGTTCAGGAAACATGGCAAATTCGGGTTCGTGGTTCTGGCAAGGAGCGTCGCTCGCGGACGATCAGGACAAGATGAAAGAGACCGGTGAAATCAGCAACAGCAGCAAGGTATTGGCCAGGGTCATGACCGGCACCATCCAGAAACTCAAGAGGTTCAGGAAGGCCAGGCCCAGCACGATGAAAAACCCGTAGGGTTCCAGCTTGGCGTATTTCCAGGCCATGTCATGCGGCAGCAGACTGGTCATGATGCGCCCGCCATCCAGCGGCGGCAAGGGAATCAGGTTGAAGGCAAAGATCACCAGGTTGGTTTCGACGCCGGCGCGCGCCATGCGCAGGAAGAAATCGTCGGCGTCGCCCCAGGCACGCATCAGCACCAGCAGCAACATCCAGCCAAAACCCATGACCAGATTGGCCAGCGGGCCGGCCAGGGCGACGAAGGCCATCTGCTTTTTTGGATTGCGCAAACGACCGAATTCCACCGGCACCGGCTTGGCATAGCCGAACAGGAAAGGACTGCGCAACAGGAACAGCAAGACCGGAATGATGATGGTGCCGAACAGATCGACATGCTTGAGCGGATTCAAGCTCATCCGCCCCTGGGAGTAGGCGGTGTTGTCGCCAAAATATTTGGCGGCGTAGGCGTGCGCGGCTTCGTGCAGGGTAATGGCGAACAGCACCGGCAGCGAATACACCGCGAGAGTCTGGATCAGGTCATTCATGTGCGCGATTCTAGCAGAGCGCCTCCCCCTGCTCTTGCGGCCGGAAAAGTATTTACAGGCCGAATACCGAGGGATCGCCGCGGCCGCTGCGCACCAGCACGGCCTCGTCGCCGGTCAGATCGATGACGGTGGAAGGCTGGGCGCTCACCACCCCGGAATCGATTACCAGGTCGACCAGCTTTTCCAGGCGTTCGCGGATTTCGGTCGGATCGCGCATCGGCGCCTCTTCGCCGGGAAGAATCAGGCTGGTGCCCAACAGCGGTTGGCCCAGTTCATCGATCAGTGCCGCGGTGACCTTGTGTTCCGGCACCCGCAAGCCGATGGTCTTGCGCGCCGGATGCGAAAGCCGGCGCGGCACTTCGCGGGTGGCTTCCAGAATAAAGGTGTAGGCGCCAGGCGTGGCCGATTTCAGCAGGCGGTATTGCCGGTTGTCTATGCGCGCGTATTGCGCAATCTCCGACAGATCGCGGCACAGGAGCGTCAGGTGATGCTTGTCGTCGATGCCGCGCAGGCGGCGCAGCCTTTCCACCGCCGCCTTGTCATCCAGCTGGCACACCAGGGAATAGCCGGCATCGGTGGGCACGGCGGCGATGCCGCCCGCGCGCAACAGATCGGCCGCTTGGCGGATCAGGCGCAGTTGCGGATTGTCCGGATGGATCTGGAAGAATTGGCTCATGTTCCAAAAAAAGACGGCGGCCCGTGGCCGCCGCGAAGGGGAAA
>JAEVZY010000176.1 GCA_023392035.1 Pseudomonadota bacterium
GCCGTAGGCCGATAGCAGTGACGAGAACGGATGGATCAGAACTTTTGTCATGCCCAGCGCATCGGCGACGAGGCAGGCGTGCTGGCCGCCGGCGCCGCCGAAAGTGGTGAGCACATATTCGGTGACGTCATGTCCGCGCTGCACGGAAATCTGCTTGATGGCATTGGCCATATTGCCGACTGCGATCTCGATGCAGCCTTCGGCCACCTGCTCCGGCGTGACCGCTTTGCCGCTGGCGGCGCCAACTTCGCGCGCCAGTTGCGCGAAGGCGCTTTGCACGCCGGCCAGGTCCAGCGGCTCGTCGCCATTCGGACCAAACAAGGCGGGAAACCAGTCGGGCTGGATTTTGCCGAGCATGACATTGCAGTCGGTCACCGTCAGCGGCCCGCCGCGGCGGTAACTGGCCGGTCCGGGATTGGCGCCGGCGCTGTCCGGCCCGACGCGATAACGCGCGCCGTCGAAATGCAGGATCGATCCGCCCCCTGCGGCCACCGTATGAATGCTCATCATCGGCGAGCGCATGCGTACGCCCGCCACCTGGGTTTCAAACACGCGCTCGAATTCGCCCGTGTAATGCGACACGTCGGTGGAGGTGCCGCCCATGTCGAAGCCGATCACCTTGTCGAAGCCGGCCAGCTCGCTGGCGCGCGCCATGCCCACCACGCCGCCGGCCGGGCCTGAAAGAATGCTGTCCTTGCCCTGGAAAGCGCGGGCGTCGGCCAGGCCGCCGGAGGACTGCATGAATTGCAGCTTCACGCCCGGCAGCTCGGATGCCACCTGCTCGACATAGCGGCGCAGGATGGGCGAGAGATAGGCATCCACCACCGTGGTATCGCCGCGCGAGACCAGCTTCATCAGCGGACTGGCGCGATGCGAGACCGAGATCTGGGTAAAGCCGATCTCGCGCGCGATCTGCTCCAGCCGCGTTTCATGCTGCGTATAGCGATAGCCGTGCATCAGCACGATGGCCAGCGCACGCAGGCCGCGATCGAACGCGGCTTGCAGGCCGGCGCGCGCGGCCGTTTCATCGAGCGCCTGCAACACTTCGCCATGGGCGCCGATGCGTTCATCGACTTCGATCACTTCGCGGTACAGCAGCTCGGGCAGCACGATGTGACGCTCGAACAGGCGCGGCCGGTTTTGATAGGCGATGCGCAAGGCGTCGCCGAAGCCGCGCGTGATGGCCAGCACCAGCGGCTCGCCCTTGCGCTCCAGCAGGGCATTGGTGGCGACCGTGGTACCCATCTTCACCGCTTCGATGCTGGCGGCGGGCAGCGGCTGGCCGGGCGCCAGACCCAATAGATGGCGGATGCCGGCGACGGCGGCATCGCGATAGCGTTCAGGATTTTCCGACAGCAGCTTGTGGGTCTGCAGGCTGCCGTCGGGACGGCGCGCCACGATGTCGGTAAAGGTGCCGCCGCGGTCTATCCAGAATTGCCAGCCTCGCATATGCTCGTCGCCTGTGCTTCACATCTCAATAGTCAAGGCGCTTATTCTCGCATGAAGAATTACCAACAAGATCGCGGACTTCATCAAGCAGCAAACAGTCGCGACAACATCGAATACAGCCTGGCCCTGGCCGGCGCTTCGCAAGCGGTTTTTACCCGGCTTTATCCGCAGGCGGCACGCGCCGCCGCCGATCATGCCGATGCCCTGGCACAAGCCGGCGTGCAGGCACCGCCCCTGTCCGGATTGCCGGTCTCGATCAAGGACTTGTTCGATGTCGCCGGCGAGACCACCCTGGCCGGCTCGGCGGTCTTGCGCGACAGCGCCCCCGCCACCGCCGATGCGACGGTGGTGACACGCCTGCGCGCGGCCGGCGCGGCCATCATCGGCAAAACCAACATGACCGAGTTCGCCTTTTCCGGCCTGGGCCTGAATCCGCACCACGGCACGCCCGCCAATCCGGCCGACGGCAAGCTGGCGCGCATCCCGGGCGGCTCTTCCTCCGGCGCCGCGGTGTCGGTGGCCATGGGCGCCTGCTTTGCCGGCATCGGTTCGGACACGGGCGGCTCGATCCGCATTCCGGCTGCGCTGTGCGGACTGGTCGGCTTCAAATCCACCGCGCGCCGCGTGTCCACCGCCGGCGCGCTGCCGCTGTCCACCACCCTCGATACCGCCTGCGCCATGACCAAAAGCGTGGCCGATTGCATCCTGGTCGATGGCGTGCTGGCCGGCGCCGCGCTTGAGGTGCCGCGCCTGCCGCTTGCGGGCTTGCGCCTGGCGCTGCCGCAGACCCTGGTGCTGGATGGCATGGATGCCAAGGTCGGCGCCGCGCTGCAAGCCGCGCTGTCGCGTTTGTCGGCGGCCGGCGCCAAGATCGTTGAATTGCCGCTGGAGCTGCTGGCGCAAGCGGCCGTGCTCAACCGCTTTTCGCCGGCCGAAGCCTGGGCCTGGCATCGCCAGCTGCTGGGCGAAAAAGAGGCGCAATACGATCCGCGGGTCTCGGCCCGCATCAAGCTGGGCGCCGCCATCACCGCTGCCGACTACATCGACATGCTGGCCGCGCGCCGCGACTGGATCGCCCGCGCCGAAAGCGAACTGGCCGAGTTCGACGCCATTGTGCTGCCCACCACGCCGCTGGTGGCGCCCGCCATCGCCAGCCTGCAGGATTCGGACGAGGAATATTTCCGCGTCAATGCGCTGATGCTGCGCAATCCGGCGCTGATCAATTTCCTGGATGGCTGCGCGATTTCCCTGCCCTGCCAAGCCGCGGGCGAATTGCCGGTCGGGCTGATGCTGGCCGCGCCGGCCATGCAGGATGCCCGCCTGCTGGGCATTGCCCTGGCGGTGGAAGCCGCGCTCAAGCAGGCGACGGCATAGGCATTGGCAAGGTCCCGGCGCACGTCTTGGCGCCGCCGGGAACGCTTCCCGGATCGATCCGCGCCATCGGCTCCGGCACCGCGTCCTGCAGGAAAATGCCTGTCGTGCTAATATTTGGCATGCAAACTAAATGCATGCCATGGAACCCCGCGACCAAACCCTGATGAATCTTGCGATGTCCCTGACCCGGATATCGCGCGCCTACAAGTCGGCGGCCGACCGCCTCGCTTCGCAATTCGGCCTGTCTCACGCCACGGCTTGGCCGGTGATCATGATCGGCCGCCTGGGAGATGGCGTGCGCACCGGCGCGGTGGCCGATGCGCTGGGGCTGGACCCTTCATCCCTGGTGCGTGTGGTCGACCAATTGATCGAGGCCGGCCTGGTGCTGCGCCAGAACGATGCCAGCGACCGCCGCGCGCGCAACCTGCACCTGAGCGTCCAAGGGCGCGAGTTGGCCGAGCAACTGGAGGCCACGCTGGTGCTGTTTCGGCGCCAGGTGTTCAAGGGCGCTACGCAGGCCGATCTCGATGCCTGCCAGCGCGTGTTCGAGCGCCTGGACACAGGTCTTGCCGCCTATGAAATCCCCTGCGAGCCGGACGCGAAATGAAGTGGCCAAGCCGACATGAGTTGCTGTTTTCCGGCAAGAGCTACGCGGCGGCGATGCTGGCGCTGTTCATCGCCTATGGCATCGGCTTGCCGCGGCCGTTCTGGGCACTGGTCACCGCTTATGTCGTCTCCAATCCGCTGGCCGGCGCGGTCCGCTCCAAGGCCTTGTATCGTTTGAGCGGCACCTTGGTCGGCGGCATCGCCACTGTCGTCCTGGTGCCACTGCTTGCCAATGCGCCCGAACTGCTGGTGCTGGCGCTTGCGCTGTGGGTCGGCATCTGCCTGTTCGTGGCGCTGCGCGACCGCACCCCGCGCACCTATCTTTTCATGCTGGCCGGCTACACGGCGGCCTTGATCGGCTTCCCGGTGGTGTCCGATCCGCTCTCCGCCTTCGATACCGCGGTGGCGCGCGTGCAGGAAATCGGACTGGGCATCGTCTGCGGCACCCTGGTGCATAGCCTGGTCTTCCCGCGCAGCCTGGGACCGGTGCTGCTGGAGCGCCTGCAGCACGCCTTGGCCGACGCCCGCCACTGGATGCGCGACGCGCTGCACGGCGACAGCCCGCAGCACGAGGCGCGCGATCGCCGCAAGCTGGCTGCCGACATCACCGAGCTGCGCCTGCTGGCGACCCACCTGCCTTTCGACACCTCGCACCTGCGCTGGACCAGCAATGCCATCAGCGCCTTGCAGGACCGGCTGGCGGCGCTGGTGCCGCTGTTGTCGGCGCTGGAAGACCGCATCCGCGCGCTGCGCGCCGCCGGCGTGGATGCGGCTTCGCCCTGGCGCGCCCTGCTGGATGCGGTCAGCGCCTGGAGCGCCACCCCGTTCGCCGGCGCCGATGCCGAGGCGCGCGAAGCGGCGCGCCTGCATGCCCGCATCGAGCAGCTCACGCCCTCGCTCAATGCGCGCGGCAACTGGGTGGCCATGCTGGAGACCAACCTCGCGCTGCGCCTGCATTCGATCATCGACGCTTGGCAGCAATGCCGGCTGCTGCGACACCAGCTCGACGCCGGGCTCACGGGCGGCGTGCGGCCGGCGATGAACAGCCGTCCCGGACTTTCGCCGGCGGTGCTGCATCGCGACTCCGGCATGGCGCTGCTGTCGTCCTTCGCGGCGGTGATTGCCATCGTCTCCTGCAGCGCATTCTGGTTCATCACCGGCTGGCCCGCGGGCGCGGCGGCACCGATGATGGCGGCGGTGTTCTGCTGTTTCTTTGCCAGCCAGGACGACCCGGTGCCGGCCATCATGCGCTTCTTCACCTACACCGTTCTGTCGATTCCGGTATCGGCGCTTTACCTGCTGCTGATCCTGCCTGCGGTGCACAGTTTCGAGAGCCTGCTGCTGGTCACGGCGCCGCTGTTTCTTCTGGTCGGCATCTTCATCGCCCGCCCCGCCACCAGCAGCCAGGCCATGGCCTTCCTGTTCGGCGTGACCGGCGCCTTCAGTTTGATGGACACCCGCAGCGCCGACCTGGTCTCCTTCGCCAACGGCATGCTGGCGCAACTGGCAGGCATAGGTGCGGCGGCTTTCTTCACGCGCCTGTTGCGCTCGGTGGATGCCGGCTGGACCGCCCGTCGCCTGCTGCGCAGGGGCTGGGCCGAGCTGGCGGCGCTGGGCCTGAACCGGCGCCTGCCTTCGATGGCGCAAGCATCCGCGCTGATGCTCGACCGCATCGGGCTGCTGACGCCGCGGCTGGCAATGGCCGAGCCGGATGGCGACTTGGCGGCGGTCGATGCGCTGTCCGACATGCGCGTCGGCCTCAACATGACGCTGCTGGCTTCGCTGCCGCAGCCAAGCCTGGCCCTGCGCGAACTGATGGATGGACTGCGCGCGTATTTCGGCCAGCGTCATGGACAGTCGGCGGCCCCGGCCGGCACCCTGCTGGCGCGCATCGACCGTGCATTGGACGAGGCCTGGGGTGACCAACAGCGTGAGCTGGTGGCAGCCCTGGTCGCCATCCGCCGCGACCTGTTCCCCGCGGTGCATGCCTTCCCCGCGCCGGGCGCGGCAGCTGCGACGGAGGCGCGGCCATGATCGGTGAAATCAATTTGTTCGGCATCTACGTCCCGCCCCTGTTGCTGCTGGGCCTGCTTTCGCTGGCGGCGGCGCGCGCGCTGTCCTGGCTGCTGGCGCGCCTGGGCCTGTATCGCCATGTGGCCCATCCGGCGCTGTTCGATGCCGCCTTGTTCGTGATCCTGCTGGCGCTATCCAGCGCTCTTACTTCGCAATGGTCTTACTGAGATGCCCTTGAAAAATGCCTTGCCGGCCGTGAGCCGGTCCCTGCTTACCCTGGTGGTGGTCGCCGTGGCCGTCTTTGCCGGCTTGCGCCTGTGGCACCACTATGAAGTCGAACCGTGGACGCGCGACGGCCGCGTCAAGACCAACATCGTGCAGATCGCGCCCGACGTCAGCGGGCCGGTGACGCGGGTCCATGTGCACGACAACCAGGAAGTGAAGGTCGGCGAGGTCCTGTTCGAGATCGATCCGGCACGCTTCCAGCTGGCCCTGCGCCAGGCCGAGGCAGTCGAGAACGCGCGCAAGACCGCCTTGCTGCAGGCACGCAAGGAAGCGCGGCGCAATGCCGGCCTCGGCGAGCTGGTGGCGCAGGAGGCGCGCGAGCAGGGACAGTCGCGGGTGGAAGAAGCGGCAGCCGCCGTGGAACAGGCGCGCGTGGCCACCGATCTGGCGCGCCTGAACCTGGCGCGCACCCGCGTGCTGTCCACGGTGGACGGCTATGTCACCAATCTTGACCTGCAAGCCGGCGCCTATGCCACGGCCGGGCGGCCGGTGCTGGCGCTGGTGGACAGGCAGGCCTTCTATGTCGAAGGCTATTTCGAAGAGACCAAGCTGTCCGGCATCAAGCTCGGCGATCCGGTGCGGGTGCTGCTGATGGGCCAGCCGGCGCCGATCGAAGGCCACGTGCAAAGCTTTGCCGCCGGCATCTCGGACCGCGACCGCAGCACCGGCAGTAATCTGCTGCCCAACGTCAACCCGACCTTCAATTGGGTACGCCTGGCGCAGCGCATTCCGGTGCGGGTGGCACTGGACCGGTTGCCGCCGGGCCTGCGCCTGGTGTCCGGGCAAACGGCGACCGTGGAAGTGCTGGCGGCGGGCAAAGCGCCTGCAGCCGGGCCAGCGGCGCATGCCTCTTGGCAGGGAGGCGCACGATGAAACTGCCGTCACGCGCGCGCCTGCTGCCGGCCCTGTGCGCCCTGCTGCTTGCGGCCTGCACCACCGTCGGTCCCGATTACCAGTTGCCGCAACAGGCTGTCTTCCAGCAGCCGCAGGCCAACGCCAGCTTCGACGCCGCCCAGGAAGCCTCGTTCAGCGGCGAGCCGCTGCCGCCCCATTGGTGGCAGCTCTACCATGACGACACGCTGAATCGATTGATCGAGCGCGCGCTCGCCGCCAACAATACGCTCAAGCTGGCGCAGGCCAATCTTGAGCGTTCGCGCGCGGTGCTGGATGAAGCGTCCGATGCCAAGCGTCCGGAAGTCGGCATCAAGGCCGCGCCCGGCTATGGTCGTCCGTCCGCGGTCGCGCTGGGCCAGGCCGAAGCCTTCCCCGATATGTGGCTGTACGATGCCGGCGCCACCGTGTCCTATCAGGTTGACCTGTTCGGCAAGATCCGGCGCGCGCTGCAGGCCGCGGGGTCCGACGTCCAGGCCGCGCAAGCCGGTCTGGATCTGGCGCGGGTAACGGTCGCCGCCGATACCGCGCGCGCCTATACCGGCGCCTGCGCGGCCGGCGAGCAGATCGCGGTCGCAAAGCATTCCCTGAAATTGCACGACGACTTCGTCTCCCTCACCGACAAGCGGGTGCGGGCCGGCCGCGGCACCGCGCTCGATCTGTCGCGCGCGCGCGGCCAGCGGGAGCAGGTGCGCGCCACGCTGCCGCCGCTGCTGGCGCAGCAAAGGGT
>JAEVZY010000114.1 GCA_023392035.1 Pseudomonadota bacterium
GGCCGTGGTGGTGCTGGTCGTGGTGGTGCTGGTCGTGGTCGTGATGACACTGTTCGCGGTGGTACTGGTGGTGCTGGTTGTGGTTTTGCTTTTCTGTAAAGCGCCGCCCCGATTGCCGCTGACAGTCATGATCGCGCTGGTGCTGATGGTTATGTCATGGACCACCGCCACGCCGATGCTCTCGCTGCTACCGGCCGACGACGATTGCCAGGTGACATTCTTCAATGCGGCACTGGCCAGGCTTGCCGTTGACGCCACACCTGCTCGCGTTTCAGTCGTGGTGACAGCCAGTGTGGCAGTGGCGTGGGCGCGTGCATGCAAACCCGGCCCGGCGTCGCCGGAACTGGCTTTGGTGAGAGTGGGCGCAAGCGTGCGCCCACGCGACCCCGGCACCGGGGGCGGACTGTAGGGTGGTGGCGGACCAAGCGGCGCGAAGGGCTTCGACGCCGTGACCGGCGCAGGCGAAGCTGGTGTCTCCTGTCGCTGGCGCGGCGTGGTCGGACTGTTGACCGGACTGTTGAATGGCGTGCGCAACTGGCGCGGGGAAGCCGGTACGACGCCTGGTTCGGCATCCGGCTTCGGGCTCAACAGCTCCAGCAGTTTGTCCAATTCCGAACGCTGCGGGAGATTGATATGTGGAGCCGGCGGATCGATGGAGGGATTTTGCGGGGCCGGACTTGAAGCCGGGGTCGGATTGCCGCTGCCAGACTGTGCGGCTGGCGGGGGGCTCAAAGGACTGCTGGGGCCGTTGCCAGTTCGACTCTGCGATGGAGAGCTTGGCTTTCGGGGGGACGTTTCGTGAGCCATGGATTTCCTTTCCGTTTCGGTTCGCCCTCCCCAAGGCGCGTTGGGTAACTACCGGTCTGCGCGCAGTTCATTGCCTGACTGGGCTGTCAGCCTATTTCGCCGGCATTCTTGACGCTGCCCAAGCTCGACCCTATATTACTGACCGCCAGGTTATTTACAGGATGCCGCCGCCCATGTCCCCGCTTGCCAAAGCTGAATCCAAACCGCGCTGGGAACGCCGCAAGGATGCGCGTCCGCACGAGCTTCTGGCCGCCGCGCTCACGCTGTTTGTCGAACGCGGCTACGCCGCCACCCGGCTGGAAGATGTGGCCGGCCGCGCCGGCGTCTCCAAGGGCACGCTCTATCTGTATTTCGACAACAAGGAAGACTTGTTCAAGGCCGTCATACGCGAACACCTGTCGCCGGTGCTGAATGACGCGCAATCCATGATCGATATTTACACGGGGTCAACCGAACAACTATTCAGAGACTTTGTGCTCGGCTGGTGGCAGCGCGTGGGCGACACGCCGCTGTCCGGCATTACCAAGTTGATGATGTCCGAGGCCGGCAATTTTCCCGAGGTGGCGCGCTTCTATCACGCGGAAATCATCGAGCGCAGCCAGCGGCTTCTGGTGTCCCTGCTCGAACGCGGCGTGGCGCGCGGCGAATTCGCGCCGCTGGACCTGAAGCACGCGCACATGGTGATCGTCGCGCCCATGCTGATGCTGATGCTGTGGAAGCATTCCTTCGGCCCCTGCCAGGCCGAGACGGTGTCATCGCGCGACTATCTCGAATGCTATATCGCACTGATTACCAAGGGCCTGCTGACGCGGCCTGAAGCTTCATGAACAAACCCATCTTCTTCAAACGGCGCTCGGTCTGGATCGCTGTCGGCGTGCTGCTGCTGGCGGCGCTGGCACTGGGCATGAAACAGCGCCAGGCCGCGCCGCCGCTGGCGCCGGCGGCCAAGGTGCAGACCCTGGAATTCCTGGCTTCCGATCTGGTTCAGGCCAGTCTCCAGGACTTGCGGCAAACCCTGTCCGTCACCGGCGCGCTGCGCGCACTCAACCAGGCGCAGGTGAAGGCGCGCGTGGCGGGCGAGGTGCAGGAGGTGCTGGTGCGCGAAGGCGAAAGCGTCAAGGCCGGCCAGCTGCTGGTGAAAATGGATGTGCGCGAATACAAGGCGCGCGCCGAGCAGGCGCGCGGCGCCATGCTGGCCGCGCAGGGTCAGCTCGATATCGCCGAAAAGACGCGCGACAACAACCGCGCCCTGCTGGCAAAGAACTTCATTTCCAGGAATGCCTTCGACAACGCCGAGAGCCAGTACGCGATTGCCCGCGCCAACCTGGAATCGGCGCGCGCGGCGCTGGACGTGACGCAAAAAGCGCTGTCCGACACCACCATCCGCGCGCCGATTTCCGGCGTAGTCAGCAGCCGCAGCGTGCAGCCGGGCGAAAAGGTCGCGGCCGACAACAAGCTCCTGGAAATTGTCGACTTGCGCAGCCTGGAACTGGAAGCCGCGGTGCCGGCGCATGAAATCCTCAACGTCAGCCTGGGCCAGGATGTGCAATTGCGCTTTGCCGGCTTGGACAAGACCGTCAACGGCAAGGTAGTGCGCATCAATCCCGCCACCCAGGCCGGATCGCGTTCCATCCTGGCATTTGTGCAGGTCGACAATCCCGACAACACGCTCAAGGCCGGCATGTTCGGCGAAGCCCGGCTTACCCTGCAAAAGAAGCAGGGCGTGCTGGCGATCCCGGCAACGGCCTTGCGCAATGACGCCGGCAGCACCTATGTGTACACGGTGGAAAACGGCCGCCTGGCGAAGAAGGTCCTGAAGCTGGGCCTGGCCGGCAGCAATGCCGAGGAAGCGGCGGTGGAAGTGCTGGAAGGCCTGGCGCCGGGCGCGCAAGTGGTGCGCTCCAACCTGGGCGAACTGCAGCCGGGCACGCCGGTCAAGCTGGTGGCCGCAACCGGCAACGCCAATGGCAATGCCAAGGGCAATGGCAACGCTGAGGCCGGCGCGCTCGCCGGCGCGCGCTGAAGGAAACCCGATATGTGGTTCACCCGTATCAGCATCGGCAACCCGGTCCTGGCCACCATGATGATGCTGGCCTTCGTGGTGCTGGGCTTGTTTTCCTACCAGCGCATGCGGGTCGACCAGTTCCCGGACGTGACCTTCCCGGTGGTGGTGGTGCAGACCAACTATCCCGGCGCCTCGCCGGAGACGGTGGAGTCCGACATCACGCGCAAGGTGGAAGAAGCGGTCAACACCATCAATGGCATCAATGCCCTGACTTCGCGTTCCTATGAAGGCCAGTCGGTGGTGATCATCGAATTCGTGCTGACGGTCGATCCGGCCCAGGCCGCGCAGGACGTGCGTGAAAAAGTGGCGCTGGTGCAGGCCGGTTTCCGGCGCGAAGTGGAAGAGCCCAAGGTCACTCGCTTCGATCCGGCCGACCGCCCGATTTTTTCGGTCTCGGTGTCCAACTCAGCCGGCGGCCAGCAACGCAATCTGCGCGAGCTGACCACCATTGCCGATCAACTGGTGAAGAAGCGCCTGGAGAACGTGCGCGGCGTCGGCTCCGTGACGCTGGTGGGCGGCGTCAAGCGCGAAATCCAGATCTATGTGAAGCCGCGCGAAATGGAAGCGCTGGGCATAGGCGTGGACCAGGTGATCACCGCCGTGCGCAACGAAAACCAGGAGCTGCCGGCCGGCGCCATCAAGAGCGCGGCCAACGAGCGCATCGTGCAAGTGCAGGGCCGGATCAAGGCGCCGGCCGATTTTGCCCGCATCATCGTGGCCCGGCGCGGCGGCCAGCCGGTGACGCTGGGCCAGATTGCCGAGGTGGTGGACAGCCAGCAGGAACAGGAAACCCTGGCCCTGTACAACGGCCAGCGCACGCTGGCACTGGACATTCTCAAGGCCCAGGGCCAGAACACCATCGACGTGGCCGACGGCCTGCGCCGCGCCATCACTGAATTGCAGCCGACGCTGGATGCGGTCTATCCCGGCGTGAAGGTGGAAGTGATCCGCGACGGCGCGCGCCAGATCAAGGTCGGCGTGGAGAACGTGCGGCGCACGCTGATCGAAGGCGCGCTGTTGACGGTGCTGATCGTGTTCCTGTTCCTGAACTCCTGGCGCTCGACCGTGATTACCGGGCTGACCTTGCCGGTGGCGCTGATCGGCACTTTCCTGTTCATGGACATCTTCGGCTTCACCATCAACATGATCACGCTGATGGCGCTCTCGCTGTGCGTGGGCTTGCTGATCGACGACGCCATCGTGGTGCGCGAAAACATCGTGCGCCATGCCGGCATGCGGGTGAATGGGCGACTCAAAAACCATCGCCAGGCGGCGCTGGATGGCACGGCCGAAATCGGGCTGGCGGTGCTGGCCACCACCTTTTCCATCGTCGCCGTGTTCCTGCCGGTGGGGTTCATGGGCGGCATCATCGGCCGCTTCTTCCATCAGTTCGGCGTCACCGTCACGGCGGCGGTGCTGATCTCGATGTTCGTCTCCTTCACGCTGGACCCGATGCTGTCGGCCGTCTGGCCCGACCCGGATGCGCATGGCGCCCGGCGCGGCGGCTGGTATGGCAAGACGATCGGCCGCGTGCTGGAAGCCTTCGAAGCCGGCGTGCAATGGCTCTCGCGCACCTATCAAGTGCTGCTGAAATGGTCGCTGCAGCACCGGCTGGCGACGCTGGCGCTTGCCGCGGCTGCCTTCTTCGGCGGCCTGGCCCTGCCGGCCCTGGGCTTGATCGGTTCCGAATTCGTGCCGCAGGCGGACTACTCGGAAACCGGCGTCACCTGGAATACCCCGGTCGGTTCATCGCTGGAACTCACCGAAAGCAAGGCGCGCCAGGTGGAAGCCGCACTGCGCGAATTCCCTGAAATCCGCGACCTGTACACCACCATCAATACCGGCCAGGCGCAGGGCAAGAACTACGGCACCACCTTCATTCGCCTGTCGCCGCGCAAGGAGCGAGCGCGCAGCACGGGCGATCTGGCCAATCCGATCCGCGAAAAGCTCAATCGCATCGCCGGCATCAGCGTCACCCATATCGGCTCGCTGGATGGCGTGGGCGGCGACAACAAGCAGTTGCGGCTGTCGGTGCTGGGCCCCGATCTCAAGGAACTGGCCAGGTTGTCGGCGCAGGTGCAGCAGCGCATGAAGGCCATTCCCGGCGTGGTCGACCTGGATTCCAGCCTGAAGCCGGACAAGCCCAGCATTGACGTGCGTCCGCGGCGCGACATCGCCGCCGACTTGGGCATAGGCGTGGCGCAGATCGGCAATGCGCTGCGGCCGCTGCTGGCCGGCGAAGCGGCCAGCACCTGGCGCGCACCGGACGATGAGAACTACGACGTCACCGTGCGCCTGGCGCCGGGCGAGCGCACGCAAAATGAAGACCTGCAGCGCCTGATGCTGGCCAGCACCCAGGCCAATGCCGACGGCAGTCCGCGCATGGTGCCCTTGCGCCAGGTGGCCGATATCGAAAACGCCACCGGCGCCAGCCAGATCAACCGGCGCGATTTGAATCGCGAAGTGGAATTGTCGGCCAACGTGGTGGGCGCCTCGGCCGGCCAGGTCGGCAATCAGATCAAGCGCAGCCTGGAGCAGATGCAGTGGCCGGCCGGCTACCGCTACCAGATGGGTGGCGCCACCAAGAACATGGCCGAATCCTTCGGCTACGCGGTGTCGGCGCTGGCGCTGGCGATCATCTTCATCTACATGATCCTGGCTTCGCAATTCGCCAGCTTCCTGCAGCCGGTGGCGATCATGGCTTCGCTGCCGCTGACGCTGATCGGCGTGTTCCTGGCGCTGATGATGTTCCGCTCCACCCTCAATATGTTCTCCATCATCGGCTTCATCATGCTGATGGGCCTGGTGACCAAGAACGCGATTTTGCTGGTGGACTTTGCCAACCAGGCCCGCAAAGCCGGCGCCTCGCGTACCGAGGCCCTGCTGGAAGCGGCCCATGTGCGGCTGCGGCCGATCCTGATGACCACCCTGGCCATGGTGTTCGGCATGGTGCCGCTGGCGCTGGGCATGAGCGAAGGCTCGGAACAGCGCGCGCCGATGGGGCAGGCCGTGATCGGCGGCATCATCACCTCTTCGATGCTGACCCTGGTGGTGGTGCCGGTCATCTATACCTGGCTGGACGATTTCGCCGCCTGGGCCCGCCGCCGTTTCGGCGCCGGTCCCGAAGCCGATCCCGAAGCTGATCCGATTGACAGACAGCCCGCCGCGGCCCTGCCGAACAATGTCGGCCGGGAAGACGTCGTTTGATAGAATGCCGCCTGCCCTTTCTTTCCGCAGTTCAAGTCGCAGTTCAAGCTTATTAACCATGAATACCGAACAAGCCCGTTTCAACATGATTGAGCAGCAGATCCGCCCCTGGGATGTGCTCGACACCGAAATCCTGGACCTGCTGATGGTGGTCAAGCGCGAGGAATTCGTGCCGGCCGGCTGCCGCGCCCTGGCCTTCATGGATACCGAAGTGCCCCTGCCCTGCGGCGAGAACATGCTGGCCCCGCGCGTGGAAGCGCGCATCCTGCAGGACGCCCAGGTCAAGAAGCACGAGACGGTGTTGGAAATCGGCGCCGGTTCCGGCTACATGGCGGCCCTGCTGGCGCATCGCGCGCGCCATGTGACGACGGTGGAAATCGAACCCGAACTGAAAGCCCTGGCCCAGAAAAACCTGGCCGCGGCCGGCATCGGCAATGTCGATGTGCTGCAAGGCGATGGCGCGCGCGGCTTCAATACCAACACCCAGTACGACGTGATCGTCATCTCCGGTTCGCTGCCGGTGCTGCCGGAAGCCTTTCTGGCGCAACTGAAGGTCGGCGGTCGCCTGATGGCCTTCATCGGCGAACTGCCGGTGATGGAAGCGCAGCGCATCACCCGCGTGTCGGAACGCGAATACCGTACCGAAAACCTGTTTGAAACCGGCGTCAAGCCGCTGCGCAATGCGCAGCAGCCTTCGCGCTTCCGCTTCTGAATTCCGGAAAATGAAACACCTGTCCGCTCCCCAACTGGCCGAACGCCTGGCACTGGCCGGTGAGCCGGCGCCGCTCTTGCTGGACGTGCGCGAACCCTGGGAATACCAGACCTGCCGTCTTGAGAACGCGCTCTCGATGCCGATGAACGAGGTGCCGGCGCGCCAGCAGGAGCTGGACCCGGACACGCCCATCGTCTGCATCTGCCATCACGGCGCGCGCAGCATGGCGGTGGCGGCCTTCCTCGAGCGCCAGGGTTTCACCGATATCAGCAATCTGGACGGCGGCATGCACGCCTGGGCCACCCAGGTGGACCCGACCATGCCGACCTATTAGCAGCAGGCGTTTGCAGCAGCAGGCCTTGGCAGGCGCTCGGGTGAGCGCCGCGCCTTGGTTGTAATGATTCAGGCTGTACCGACAAGACCAAAAAACACCAGGGAATTTTCATGCGCAAGATCCAACTCGCCACCTTGCTTGCGGCTGCCTGTGTCGGCGGCGCGGCGCATGGAGCCACCCTGTTGCAGGTGTACCAGGAAGCCCTGGCCAATGACCCGGTGATTGCCAGCGCGCGCGCCAACCTGCAAGCCGGGCGCGAGAAGGAACCGCAAGCCTTTTCGCAATTGCTGCCGCAGATCAGCGCCAGCCTGACTTCGACCCGCACCCTGGGCGATATCTCGGTGCCCATTGCCGGCGTATCGGGCGATCGCAACAACACCACCAATACCTACCTGGTGTCGCTGACCCAGCCCCTGTTCCGGCTTGCCAATTGGGAAGCCTGGCAGCAGGGCAAGCTGCAGGTGGCCGCCACCGAAGCGGTGTATGCCCAGGCCCAGCAGGACCTGATCGTGCGCGTCTCGCAAGCCTATTTCGATGTGCTGGCCTCGCAGGATGCCCTGGCCACGGTGCAGGCGCAAAAGGCCGCCATCACCGAGCAACTGGCCTCGGCCAAGCGCAATTTTGAAGTCGGCACCGCCACCATCACCGACACCCACGAAGCCCAGGCCCGCTACGATTTGGCCGAAGCGCAGGAAATCGCGGCCGACGCCGATCTGCAGATCAGGCGCGCCGCCCTGCAGCAGATCATCGGCCATGCGCCGGCGCCGCTGGCGCCCTTCAAGCCCGGACTGAAACTGGAACTGCCGCAACCGAGCCGGGTCGATGATTGGGTCAAGAGCGCCGAGAACCAGAACTACAGCGTGGTCGGCCAGCAGCTGGCCTTCGAAATCGCCGATCGCGAAATCAAGCGCAACCGCGCCGCCCATGCGCCAACCCTCGACCTGGTGGCCAGCCGCGGCCGCAACCTGCTCAACGGCCCCGCGCTGACCACGCCGACCGCCACCGCCACCACCGCCACCAATTCCACCCAGCTCGGCGTGCAGTTGACGGTGCCGCTGTATGCCGGCGGCCTGGTCAACAGCCGCGTGCGCGAAGCCGTCGCCCTGCAGGACAAGGCCCGCTCCGACCTGGAAAACGCGCGCCGCACGGCGGCCCAGGGCGCGCGCCAGGCTTACCTGGGCGTCACCGCCGGCCTGGCCCAGGTGCGTGCACTGGAAGCGGCCGAAGTCTCCAGCCAATCGGCCCTGGATTCCAACCTGCTCGGCTATCAAGTCGGCGTGCGCATCAACATCGATGTGCTCAATGCCCAGCAACAGCTGTACACCACCCGCCGCGACCTGGCGCGGGCACGCTACGACACCGTGCTCAATGCCTTCCGCCTGAAGAACGCCGCCGGCGTGCTGAAGGAAGACGACGTGGTGAAGATCAATACGCTGTTGCAGCCCTGAGGGGTCCAGCCCTGAAGGCTCAGGTACTTTACTTCCATAATCGCCAAACAGTTTGGTGATCGAAGTTAAAGACCCTGGCCCCATCACGCAGACCCCATCCGCACGACCAAAGGTTCGCTTGCTGAGCCATCGGGGTCGACTCCCTTAACTGTTGCGAACACGCGCGGTGGGTGCATTACTCACCGCCCTTTCGACAGCGAACAGGAGGGCAATATGGACGCAAGGGCAGACAACAGCTCGTGCAGCCTGCAGTCCGGGCAACAGATCCGTCAAATACAGCAGGGGCAAACTGGCGGTAACCCGCAAGTCGGGGGGCAACTGGCTCCGATACTGCGCAGCGAGCAGCGCAAGCCAATCGAGCTGCAACTGTTCCCCGGTCGGGACCTCTGCCTGCGCGACGCTATCGCACTTGACCTGGCGTGCCGACCGAGCCTTGAGGCGCTGCTGGAAAGCCTGGAAGGCCACATCAAGAGCGGCATCCTGCCGCCGTTGACGGTATTGGCCATGGTGCTGTCGGCGCTGCACGCCAACTGCGCGCGCGGCCGCGTGTACTACCCGGTGGTCTGGGAAAAACTTCTCAGCCATGTGGTCCAAAAGACCATGCCGGAACACTTCCGCCTGGAAGCCCTGCTGGTATTTCGCGGCCTGCAGGGCGGCAAAGCGGATGAGGCCACCGTGCTGGCTTGCGAACAAAGCTTTGCCAAAAGCTATGCCAACCTGGCGGCCCAGGCCAAGGCAGCCCGTCTGGAGAAATGGGCCGGCATGGAATGGTGGAACCCGGCCATCTGCAATTTCGCCGGCCATACCGGGCCAGGGCCGATGAAAAGAATGGCGGTGCAAGGCCTGCTGGACATGCTCGGTCCGCGGCTGAGGGGAAAAGGAGTCGGCAGCCAGACCCGCTGCCTGAGCCTGCTGCTGGAACACATCTACCCCGAGCAAGACGAAATTCCGCGCGAGGGACCGCTCGATCTGCAGCCGTGGAAACCTTGCCTTGAAGCCTGGGCCGCGCTGGCGAGCAAGCTGGAACCGAAAGATCTGGCAACAATGATGTTCGAGCTTTTGATACCGGTGTTGCCTCAAACGCCTGAGGTCTGGCCGCATCAGGCGGAAATCCTGCTCGGCGCGCTGGCCCAAAGCCTGGGCCTGTTGAACCAGCAAGCCCAGCAGCAAGCCCTCGGCGCCATGTCAAATTTCTTTATATGGCTCTCGCCAAGAACCTTTGCTATCCATCACAGCAATGCCCGCCTCGCGGTTTCCCTGTCCATGAAAATGCTCAAGCTCCTGCAGGGGGTCACTGTTGAGTGGGCAAAAATCATCAGCAACGACCTGCGCCGGGTCATCAATGCCGATCCGCAAAACTCACCGTTCAAACCGACTGGCGATACGTCACGCCTGGAGCTCGACTGCTCCCCTCAATGACCGCCGGCTTGCCGCCCCACGGCAAGCCGCGTCGAAACATTCCCATACGGACGAATATTTGCATTTCCCGCTATACTCCTCGAGCTTGGCTGCAAGCCTTTTCTCTTTTGCCACAGCATCGTGGCATGTTCCCTGCGTTGTCCCTGGCGGTATCCGCCGGCAGCAGCCGTTTTGAATCCGAAAAAACACCATGCCCAATTTGCCACGCCATCTTCCGCTCGCGCTTGTCCTGATTCTTTCGGCCTTCCTGCCGGCCTGCGGCGAAAAAGCCGCCAATGCCCAGGCCCCAGGCGGCATGCCTCCACCCGAAGTGGCAGTGATCACCGTCGCTGCCAAGGATGCGCCGGTCTATAACGAACTGCCGGGCCGGGTCGAAGCGACCCGCGTGGCGCAGGTGCGCGCCCGGGTACCGGGCATCGTGCAAAAGCGCCTGTTTGAAGAAGGCAGCGAAGTGAAGGCCGGCCAGGTGCTGTACCAGATCGATCCGGCCCAGTACGAAGCCAACCTGGCCAGCGCCGAAGCCACCCTGGCGCGCGCCGAAGCCAACCAGGCCCAGGCCAATGCCAAGCTGGAGCGCTACAAGCCGCTGGTGGCCACCAACGCCGTCAGCAAGCAGGAATACGACGACGTGCTGGCGATACAGAAGCAAACCGCGGCCGATGTGCTGGCCGCCAAGGCCGCGCGCGAAACCGCGCGCCTCAACCTCAGCTATGCCCGCGTCACCTCCCCCATAACCGGGCGCATCGGCCGCGCCCTGGTGACTGAAGGCGCGCTGGTCGGACAAGGCGAAGCCACGCCGCTGGCCCTGGTGCAGCAGATCGATCCGGTCTACGTCACCATGACCCAGTCCAACAGCGAGTTGCAGGCCTTGCAGCGCGCCATGAGCGAAGGCCGCCTGAAGCGCGTCTCCAAAAATGAAGCCCGGGTGGTGCTGGTGGATGAAGCCGGCAAACCCTATGGCGAGCCGGGCAAGCTGCTGTTCTCGGAAGTCACGGTGGACGAAAGCACCGGCTCGGTGCTGCTGCGCGCGCTGTTCCCGAATGGCAAGCGCACACTCCTGCCCGGCATGTATGTGCGCGCCCGGCTTGAGCAGGCGCTGCGCGAGCAATCGATCTCGGTGCCGCAGCAAGCCATCCAGCGCAACGGCGACCAGGCCAGCGTGATGGTGGTGGGCGCCGACAACAAGGTGGAAGCGCGTCCGGTGCAGACCGACGGCACGGTCGGCAACCAATATGTGATCGCCTCCGGCCTGAAGCCGGGCGAGAAGATCGTGGTCGAGGGCTTCCAGAAAGCCAAGCCGGGCAGCCCGGTGAAACCGGTGCCCTGGCAAGCGCAAGGCGGCCAGAATGCCGCTCCGGCCCAGCAGCCGGGGGCGGCAGGCAAGCCAGCCGCCAGCGCGCCGGCCGACAAGCCTGCATCCAAGCCTGAATCCAAGCCCGCGGGCAAATAAGGACACACATGGCGAAGTTTTTTATCGACCGCCCGGTATTTGCCTGGGTCATTGCATTATTCATCCTGATCGGCGGAGCCCTGGCCGTCACCCAATTGCCGGTGGCGCAGTACCCGACCATCGCACCGCCTTCAGTGGTGGTGACCGCCACCTATCCCGGCGCTTCGGCCAGGATCATCGACGAGAGCGTGGTCAGCCTGATCGAGCAGGAAATCAACGGCGCCGACAATCTGCTCTACATGGAGTCGGTGTCCGACGCCAGCGGCCAGGGCCAGATCACGGTCAGCTTCAAGGCCGGCACCAATCCCGACCTGGCCCAGGTGGACGTGCAAAACCGCCTGAAGCGGGTGGAAGCGCGCCTGCCGCAAGCCGTCACGCAGCAAGGCGTGCAGGTGACCAAGGCACGCAGCAACTTCCTGTTGTTCACCACCCTCTCTTCCACCGACGGCAAGATGGACCCGGTGGCGCTGGGCGATTACCTCTCGCGCAATGTGCTCAATGAAATCCGCCGGGTGCCGGGCGTGGGCCAGGCGCAGTTGTTCGGCACCGAGCGCGCCATGCGCATCTGGATCGATCCCGACAAGCTGCTCGGCCTGCGCCTGACGCCGGCCGACGTCGCCAACGCCATCCGCGCGCAGAACGCGCAAGTCACCGCCGGTACCCTGGGCGACCTGCCGCAACCGAAAAACCAGCAGATTTCGGCCCAGGTGGTGGTGAGCGGCCAGCTGACGGATGTGGAGCAGTTCGGCAACATCATCCTGCGCGCCAACCCCAACGGCTCCACCGTGCGCCTGAAAGACGTGGCCCGCATCGAAGTCGGCGGCCAGACCTACAGCACCTCGGCCCGGCTGTCGGGCAAGGACACCTCGGCCATCGGCGTGCTGCTCAACCCCACCGCCAATGCGCTGGAGACCGCCAACCTGGTGAAAGCCAAGATGAAGGAACTGTCGAAGTATTTCCCGGCCGGCGTGAAATACGACATCCCCTACGACACTTCCACCTTCGTCAAGATCTCCATCGAAGAGGTGGTCAAGACCCTGCTGGAAGCGGTGGCGCTGGTGTTCCTGGTGATGTACCTGTTCCTGCAGAACATCCGCTACACCCTGATTCCCACCATCGTGGTGCCGGTGGCGCTGATGGGCACCTTTGCCGTGATGTCGGCCTTCGGGTTCTCGGTCAACGTGCTGACCATGTTCGGCCTGGTGCTGGCGATCGGCATCCTGGTGGACGACGCCATCGTGGTGGTGGAAAACGTCGAACGCATCATGAGCGAAGAAGGCCTTTCGCCGCGCGACGCCACCCGCAAGGCCATGGGCCAGATCACCGGCGCCATCATCGGCATCACCCTGGTGCTGGTGGCGGTGTTCATTCCGATGGCCTTCTTCGGCGGCTCGGTGGGCGCCATCTATCGCCAGTTCACGGTGTCGATGGTGTCGGCCATGCTGTTCTCGGCCCTGATGGCGCTGTCGCTGACGCCGGCGCTGTGCGCCACCATGTTGAAGCCGGTGGAAAAAGGCCATCACCACGCCAAGGGCGGTTTCTTCGGCTGGTTCAACCGCGGCTTCTCGGCCACCTCCTCGCGTTACCAGGGCGTGGTGGCGCGCATGCTGAACAAGGCCGTGCGCTACATGCTTATTTACGCCGCCATCATTGCCTGCGTCTGGCTGCTGTTCGTGCGCCTGCCCACTTCCTTCCTGCCCAGCGAAGACCAGGGCTACCTGATCACCAACGTGCAATTGCCGCCGGGCGCTTCGGCCAACCGCACCCTGGGCGTGATCGAGCAAGTGGAGAACTACTACCTGCACAACCCGCTGATCGAGCGCACCGTGGCCGTGACCGGCTTCTCCTTCTCCGGCAGCGGCCAGAACGCCGGCCTGGTATTCACCCCGCTGCTCGACTGGAGCGAGCGCAAAGCCAAGGGCCAGGACGCCACCTCGATTGCCGGCAAGGCCTTCGGCGCGCTGATGGGCATTCGCGACGCCATCGTGTTCCCGGTCAATCCGCCGCCGATCCGCGAGCTGGGCAATGCCACCGGTTTTTCGTTCCGCCTGCAGGACCGCGGCGGCCTCGGCCATGAAGCGCTGATCAATGCGCGCAACCAGCTGATCGGCATGGCTTCGCAAAGCAAGGTGATTACCGGCATTCGTCCGGAAGGCCTGGAAGACACGCCGCAATTGCAGCTCGACATCGATCGCGACAAGGCCAGCGCCCTGGGCGTGTCCTTTGCCGACATCAATGCCACGCTCTCCAATGCCATGGGCTCGTCCTATGTCAACGACTTCCCCAATGCGGGACGCATGCAGCGCGTGATCGTGCAGGCCGATGCCCCGGAACGGGTGCGGCCGGAAGACCTGTTGAAACTCAACGTGCGCAACAGCGTGGGCAACATGGTGCCGCTGTCCTCCTTCGCCAGCCCGCGCTGGGTGACCGGTGCGGTGCAACTGGTGCGCTACAACGGCTATCCCGCGATCCGCCTGTCGGGCGATGCCGCGCCCGGACGCAGCACCGGCGAAGCCATGGATGAAATGGAAAAGTTGATGACCAAGCTGCCGGCCGGCTTCGGCTATGAATGGACCGGCCAGTCTTTCGAGGAAAAGACTTCCGGCTCGCAGGCGCCGGCGCTGTTCGCGCTGTCGCTGCTGGCGGTGTTCCTGGTGCTGGCGGCCCTGTATGAAAGCACCTCGATTCCGCTGGCGGTGATCCTGGTGGTGCCGCTGGGCGTGCTGGGCGCGCTGTTGGGCGCCACCTTGCGCGGCCTGCCCAATGACGTGTACTTCAAGGTCGGCCTGATCGCCATCATCGGCCTGTCGGCCAAGAACGCGATCCTGATCATCGAATACGCCAAGGACTTGCAGGCCCAGGGCAAGGGCTTGATCGAGGCCACGCTGGAAGCGGTGCACCTGCGCTTTAGGCCGATCCTGATGACTTCGATGGCCTTCATCCTGGGCGTGCTGCCCTTGGCGATCGCCAGCGGCGCCGGCGCCGCCAGCCAGCGCGCCATCGGTACCGGCGTGATGGGCGGCATGATCACCGCCACCGTGCTGGCGGTGTTCCTGGTGCCGGTGTTCTTCGTGGTGGTACGCCGCATCTTCAAAGGTAGCGAAAGGCAAAGAAAGATGTATGCAGCACACATGGACAGGGAGGGTTCGCATGACCAGCCCGTTTGATGCGATGGATGCGATGGATGCGATGCTCCAGCCGATGCCCAAACCGATGCTCAAGCCAGGCAGCAAGACGCTCATCCAGCCGGCCTTGAAGCCGCTGCGCCTGGCCGTGCTGGCCGCCCTCTTTGCCGGGGCGCTGGCAGGCTGTTCGCTGACGCCGGAATTCATCCGTCCGGAAGCGCCGGTGGCCCAGACTTTCCCGGCCGCCGAAACGCCCACCGCCACCAGCGCCGCCACCAGCCCTGCCAGCGGCACCGCCGCTGCCTCCGAAATCGGCTGGCGCCAGTTCTTCCCCGATCCGCGCCTGCAAGCCCTGATCGCGGCCGCCCTGGAAAACAACCGCGACCTGCGCACCGCCGCCCTACGGGTGGAAGAAGCGCGCGCCCTGTACCAGGTGCAAAGGGCCGACCAGTTGCCGACGCTGAACGCCACCGGTGTCGCCGGCCGCTCGCGCACGCCGCCCGGCCTGACCGGCGTCGGTTCGCCCATCATCATCGGCAATTACCAGGTCGGCCTGTCGGTCCCGGCCTTCGAGCTGGACTTTTTCGGCCGGGTACGCAGCCTGAGCGAAGCGGCCCTGGCCAGCTACCTGGCCACCGAGGAGGCGCAGCGCTCGGTCCATATCGCGCTGGTGTCGGCCGTGGCTTCGGCCTATATCGCCGAACGCGGCGCGGCCGAGCAGTTGCTGCTGGCCGAAAGCACCATGGCGGCCCGCGACGAAGCGGTCAAGCTGGCGCGCCAGCGCTTCGATGTGGGCGCCTCTTCGGCGCTGGATTTGCGCACCGTGGAAATCCTGTATGAGCAGGCGCGCATTGCCCAGTACGCACTGGCACGCCAGCAGCTGCAGGCGCAGAACGCGCTGGTGCTGCTGGTTGGCAAGCCGCTGACCGATCTCCCGCCGCCGCGGCGACTGGGCGAGCAAGGCATCGTGTCGGATATTCCGCCCGGCCTGCCGTCCGACCTGCTGGTACGCCGGCCGGATATTCGCGCGGCGGAACAACGCCTGCGTTCGGCCAATGCCAATATCGGCGCGGCGCGCGCGGCCTTCTTCCCGCGCATCAGCCTGACCGCCGCCCTTGGCCTGGGCAGCAATGAACTCGACAGCCTGTTCGATGGCGCCTCCAAGAGCTGGAGCTTCACGCCGCAACTGGTCTTGCCGCTGTTCGACTACGGTCGACGCAGCAGCAATCTGACTTTGGCCGAGGTGCGCAACAACATCGCCGTGGCCGACTACGAAAAGACCATCCAGACCGCGTTTCGCGAAGTGTCCGACGCCCTGGTCGCGCGCGGCCTGCTGGACCAGCAACTGGAAGCGCAACGCCGCTCGGTTGAAGGCCAGGCCGACCGCTCCAGGCTGACCCTGCAGCGCTTCACCAACGGCATTGCCTCATCCGCCGAAGTGCTGGACGCCGAACGCGAATTGTTCGCGGCCCAGCAATTGCTGCTGCAGAGCTGGCAGCTGCGCTATACCAACTCCATCGATCTGTATCGCTCGCTGGGCGGCGGTTTGCTGGAATCGAGCGCGGCACTGGCCGGCAAGTGAGTTTGCAGGGCCGGACAGCTGCATGTCCGGCCCTGCGATTGCGGGCCCGGACGTCAATCATCCGACTCATCGCCCATATCGTCGTCCTCCGGTTCGTCGTCTTCCGGTGGGCCTTGCCATATCTGGATGTCCGGCATTTCAAAGTCTTCCGCCTCATCCATCTCCATTTCATCGCCATCGAGGTGGAACTGCGCCACGGTCTCGAATTGCTGCTGGAGGCCAGCCATCAGCTCGGAATCGTCGTCCGACGAGGCCGGCGCCATCTTCAGCTCGACCGGATTCAATCGATCCCGTGCACGTTGCGCGTTGGCCAGGCTGACCAACTCTACAAAATTGCGCCTTGCCTGATCGCTGCGCCCCGCACGGAAATTACCCGGCAGATTTCGCTCGATCGGGTCAGGAATCCAAAGCGTTGTTGCGGCGGGATTGCGCAGGAATGCGCCCGCCAGCATGGGACCAAAGCCCAAGTCGCTGTAGGCGTCAAGCCCACTCACTTTGAACACTTCCAGATGTGGCGCTTCACTCAAGCCCTGCAGCAGTTGATGGTGGGTTTGGTGGGTTTGGCGCATTCTGGCGAGCCGATCCCCCTCTCCGGGGCTCCCTATCAAGCGGCAAACCGAGAACTCAATCTCGCACAACTGCGAATCGCGCAGCGCTTGCAGGCAGTCGGCGCTGCCGCTGGGATGAAACATCGCGTCGGACAGCGACAAGGTCTTCAGTGCGGGTGCCGCCTGCAACACTTGAGCCAGCGTCAAATCTCCTTCCTTGAAACTGGCATTGATCAGGCTCAGCGAACTCAGCCTGGTCTTCACACGAAGAACATCAGGCAGTAGCTGAGCGTTTTCGGGCATGTCGTACAAAAGCAGGCTGGTCAAGCCATGACTGCCGATCTTCAGCCACTCCAGAATCGCGTCGGGCGCACCCTTGCCTGGCACGGGAACCTGGTTCGTTTGCATCGGCTTACCTCTTCAACGAAATAAAGCAGGTAAGCGGCAAGACCTCAGAGAAAGTTCATCCGCCCGGATTCAGGCAGCGGTCCCCACCTGCATGATGGCGCGGGCAATGCGCTGACAGTGCTCGGCCTGTTCGACGATCGCGGGCGGTATCGGCGCGATTCCTGCCAGCGCCTGCTGTATCCAGCGTGCACTGGCAAGGGCATCGGTGGGCGGCAGATCAGGCAGGCTGTCTTGCGGCGGCTGGCGTTCCACCAGCACGGTCTTGCTGCCGGCGTGGAACCACTCGATCTGGTTGGCACGTTTTGGGTTGGCAACCGTCTCGCCTTCGGTGCCGCGCATGAGAAAGGCATCGCCGCGCGCGGCGGGAGCATGCAGGAAATAGCCCGTCAACAGTTCCAGATATTCGGGATGGGTGTAAGAGCACAGGCGCAGCGCCGGTCCGGCAAAAGGCTGCAGGATCTTTACCATGGTGTGGGTGGAATTGCGCAAGCCCAGCACGCGGCGTATTTCAAGCAGGCGCGCCATGGCGGGGGCCAGCACGTCGATTTGCATGAAAGCGGGCTGGCGGGCGGCGAAAGAGGCGGCAATTTCTGCATGCGTGGCGGCGCGCGGCAAGCCCATTTGCTGAAGTATCCGGGCCGTGGTCACGCGACCGGGATCGTCCACCACGCCGTGCACCAGCACCGGCACGCCTTCGCGGGCCAACAGGCAAGCCAGGAGCGGCGTGAGATTGGGCAACTGGCGCGAGCCGTTATAGCTGGGAATGAGCACCGGTGCGTATTCACCCGGCGGCTGCGGAACCAGCTGCAGCTGCGCCTCGGCGGCCTCCATGAAGCCGCAGAGCTCATCCACCGACTCGCCCTTGATGCGCATGGCCACCAGGATGCCGCCCATTTCAATATCCGACACCTGGCCGTGCAGCATCGCCGCATACAAGGCGCGCGCATCTTCGCGTGAGAGATTGCGCGCGCCTTTCTTGCCGCGACCGATTTCCTTGATGAAGGGCGCCGCTTTGAAAGTGCCGGCGGGTGCACCTTGGTCAGTTGAGTTCATGGCGCAAGCTTACACCGCTCGCCATGGCCGGCGCCGGTCCCAGCCTTGAATGCGCTGCTATTCGCTTTTCTGACCCCAGCTTCAGACGAACGTCCATTCAATCGATAATCGATGTCGAAGCTTCTGCCTTCATCACCATCTGCTTCAGCTCCGGTACGCAGGAGCCGCAACTGGTGCCGCACTTGAGTGTCTGCTGCAGGTTGGCCAGCGCGCTTTGTGCATCGGCGGGGGGCTGCTTGGCCAGGCAGGCGGCAATTTCGGTCTCCGAAACGTTCAGGCAATTGCAGACGATGCGTCCGCGCCTGGCCATGCCGGCCGGAGCGCGAATGCTGGGCATGAGCAGCAGGCGCCCCAGCGCCGCCACCGATTGTTCGCCCTGCAGGTATTCGGTCAGCCAGGCCTCGGCGCTGACATCGCCGGCCAGCAGCACGGACTGCAAGCGGTTGTCCTGCACCAGCACCCGGCGCAGCTTGCCGCGGCGCGCATCGTCGTAACGCAGTACGCGCGGACCGTTCAAGCCAAGCAGCTGTTCCAGTTCCTGCAGCAGCTTGCCATCCACCGCTTCTTCATTCGCCGCCCGCAACAGCAGGCCGCTCTTCTCGCGTCCGAACAGGGTCAGTGCGCCATAGGCAAATTGCGGCAGCAAGCGGCGCAAGCGCTGTTGCAGCAGCAGGACCTGCTCGGGCCCGGCCCAGCACAGGGCCAGCAGGCGCCAGGGCAGCTCCGCCTTCATGATGCGCACCGCCGCATGCTTGAGTTCGGGCTGACGCGAAACCGGGTCCAGCGCCGGCGAGGTGAGCGCATTCACGCCATGGCTGCCGCCGCCGCGCCCGCGTCCGGAAACGAATTCCTGTCCCCAGTGCATGGCGATGAAAGCCTGGCCGGCGCGCATCTCATCGCCCGCTGCCACCGGAAAAATCTGCGAACCGCGCCGGCTGCTGACATGCACCAGGTCGCCCGCCTGCAGCAGGCGCAGGTCGAGGTCGGATGGCGCCATGACGATGGCCGGTTCGCTGGCATGCGCAAACAACTGGCTGACGGTGCCGGTGCGGCTCATGCCATGCCACTGGTCGCGCAGGCGTCCGGTGTTGAGATGGAAGGGATAGCGCGCATCCACCGCATCGGCCAGCGGCTTCCACTGCGTCACCACGAAGCGCGCACGGCCGCTGGCGGTGGGAAAGACGCCGTCTTCATACAGCCGTTTCTTGCCCGTGCTTGCGCCTTCCGGAAAAGGCCATTGCTGCGGCCCTTTCTGTTCCAGGATGTCCCACGACAAGCCGCTGATATCCAGGTCGCGCCCGCGGGTGGATTCGCGGTGCTCGTTCCACACCGCTTGCGGTCCGTCGTAGGGAAACAGGCTGCGCGCGCGCCCCAGGCGCTGTTCCAGCCGGCGCGCGAAATCGATCACGATCTGCCAGTCGTGGCGTGCTTCACCCGGCGCCGGCAAGGCGGCGCGCACCCGACTGATGCGGCGCTCGGAATTGGTGACCGTGCCTTCTTTCTCGCCCCAGGTGCTGGCCGGCAGCAGCACATGGGCGTAGTCGACGGTGGCGGTGCTGCGATAGGCTTCCTGCACGATCACCAGCCCGGCCTTTTCCAGCGCTTCACGCACCAGCGCCTGTTCCGGCATCGATTGCGCCGGGTTGGTACAGACGATCCACAAGACCTTGATCTCGCCCTTGCGCACCGCTTCGAACAGCTCCACTGCGGTCTTGCCGGGCTTTTCCGGGACCGCGTCCACGCCCCACAGGCGCGCCACTTCGGCCCGATGCTGGGCATTGGCCAGATCGCGATGCGCCGACAGCAGATTGGCCATGCCGCCCACTTCGCGCCCGCCCATGGCATTGGGCTGGCCGGTCAGCGAAAACGGGCCGGTGCCGGGCTTGCCGATCTGCGCCGTGGCCAGGTGCAAATTGATCAGGGCCGCGTTCTTGGCGGTGCCCGAGGAAGACTGGTTCAGGCCCTGGCAATACAGCGACAAGGCCGCCTTCGATTGCCCGAACCAGCGCGCGGCCTTGATCAGGTCCTCTTCACGGATGCCGCAGATGCGGGCGGTGGCGGCCGGCGTGCAGTCGCGCAGCGATTCGCGCAACTCGGCAAAGCCCTCGGTGTGATCCGCAATGTACTGGCTGTTGATATACCCGTCCCACAGGCACAGGTGCAGCATGCCGTTGAACAGCGCCACGTCACTGCCGGGCAAAATCGGCAGGAACAGATCGGCCTCGCGCGCGGTATCGGTGCGGCGCGGATCGGCGACGATCACCTTCAGCTCCGGATTTCTGGCACGCGCCGCTTCGATGCGGCGATACAGCACCGGATGCGCGTAGGCGGTATTGGAGCCGACGATGAAGATGGTCTCGGCCAGGTCAACATCTTCATAGCAGGCCGGCGGCGCATCCGCGCCCAGGGTCTGCTTGTAGGCAGCCACGGCGCTGGACATGCACAGGCGCGAATTGGTATCGATGTTGTTGGTGCCGATCAAGCCCTTGGCCAGCTTGTTGAAGAGGTAGTAATCCTCGGTCAGCAACTGGCCGGAGATGTAGAAGCCGATGCTGTCCGGGCCGTGCATCTCGATGCTGCCGGCAATCGCTTCGCTGATGTGCTCCAGCGCCGTGTCCCAGCTCACCGCACTGCGCGCTGCTTCGCCGGGCAGCCGCAATTCGGGCCGCAAGGCGCGCACCTGTTGTTGCAGCAGCGGCGCGGCCGTCAGGTGCAGGGTGCTGCCCTTGCTGCACAAGCGCCCGAAGTTGGCGGGATGATCCGGATCGCCGCGCACGCCGGTGACCTGCGCGCCATCGGTCTGCACGATGACGCCGCAGCCCACGCCGCAATAGCAGCAGGTGGTCTTGACTTCAGCGTGCGCCACGGCAAGCGTGCCGGTTTCATTCATGCCGCCTGTTCCGTTTGCGCCGGCGCGAGCTCGGCCAGGTCGAGATAGACCGTTCCTTCTTCCACCTTGATGCTGAAATGGCGGGTGCAACCCTGGTCCGGCGCCACCGCATTGCCGGAACCCAGTTCGATGTTCCAGTTGTGCAGCGGGCAGGCCACGCGCTCGCCAAACACAATGCCTTGCGACAGCGGACCGCCCTTGTGCGGGCAGCGGTCCAGGAGCGCAAAGACCTTGTCTTCTGCATTGCGAAAGACCGCGATATCGGGCGCCGCGGCGCGCTTCACGACCCGTGCGCCAAGCACGGGGATGTCTGCTACCTGGCAGACGGCTTTCCATTGCCGGGACATCTGATACTTCCTTCTATTGAAACAGGCTGACGTGAATCGGCGTGCTGCGCTGTGCCTTGTCCTGCAACTCACAGGCGCTGCTGATGAGAACGGCCGCGCCCAGCGAAGCGGCCACGCCAAACAGATAGATCTTCATGTGCGCCTCCACGCATGCATGGCTTGCGGTCATGTCGACGGATATAGCGACGGCGGCTACAGCGTCAGGGTTTCGAACTGGCGTGCATCGACCCTGGCCTTTTCCTGTTCATGCCAGGGATCGGGCTCGCCTTCCAGCGCGAACAGCAAGCGCTCGTACAAGGCGCGGCGGTTGGCCGCATCCTCCAGCACTTTCTTCTTCACGTGCTCGATGCCGACCCGCGCCAGGTAGTGCACTGTGCGTTCCAGATACCAGCCCTCTTCGCGATACAACTGCAGGAAAGCGCCGGCGTATTCCAATACTTCCTCATGCGTCTTCAGCTTGACGAAGAATTGCGCCACCTCGGTCTTGATGCCGCCATTGCCGCCGATATAGATTTCCCAGCCCGAATCGACGCCGATCACGCCGACGTCCTTGATGCCAGATTCGGCGCAATTGCGCGGGCAGCCCGACACCGCCAGCTTGACCTTGTGCGGGGCGTACATGCGCATCAACTGCCGTTCCAGTTGCTGGCCCATGAGGGTGGAGTTCTGGGTGCCGAAGCGGCACCATTCGCTGCCCACGCAAGTCTTCACCGTGCGCAAGCCCTTGGCATAGGCCAGGCCGGAAGGCATGCCGAGGTCTTGCCAGACCGCCGGCAAATCCTCTTTCTTCACGCCCAGCAGATCGATGCGCTGGCCGCCGGTGACTTTCACGGTTGGAATCCGGTATTTGTCGACCACGTCGGCAATCTTGCGCAAATCCGCCGCGCTGGTTTCGCCGCCGAACATGCGCGGAATCACCGAGTAGGTGCCGTCCTTCTGGATGTTGGCGTGCGAGCGCTCATTGATGAAGCGCGATTGCGGATCGTCCTGCGCTTCCTTGGGCCAGGTGGATATCAGGTAGTAGTTCAGGGCCGGGCGGCAGCTGGCACAGCCATTGGGCGTGCGCCAGTTCATGAAGCGCTGCACCTGGTCCACCGACAGCAAGTGTTCCTTGCGGATGGCCTCGCGCACGTCCTGATGGCTGTGATCGGTACAGGCGCACATGGCCTTGGCTTTGGGCGCGGCGGAATAATCGCCGCCGGCGGTGGCCATCAGCAATTGCTCCACCAGGCCAGTGCAGGAACCGCAGGAGGCCGAAGCCTTGGTGTGCTTGCGCACGTCTTCCAGCGTGAACAAGCCCTTTTCCTTGATCGCCTTGACGATGGTGCCCTTGCACACGCCATTGCAGCCGCAGACTTCGGCGCTGTCGGGCATGGCCATGGCCTGGGTGTGTCCTTCGTGGCCCACATCGCCGGGACGGCCGAGATTGGCTTCGCCGAACATCAGCGCATCGCGGATATCGGAAATATCGCGCCCTTCGCGCATCAGGCGGAAATACCAGCTGCCGTCCACGGTGTCGCCCACCAGGCAGGCGCCGATCAGTTTGTCTTCGCGTATCACCAGGCGCTTGTAGACGCCGCCGTTGGGGTCGGACAGGACGATGTCTTCCGTGCCTTCGCCGCCCATGAAATCGCCGGCCGAGAACAGGTCGATGCCGGTCACTTTCAGCTTGGTGGAGGTGACTGAACCTTGATACAGGCCGATGCCGAAATTGGCCAGGTGATTGGCGCAGACCTTGGCCATTTCAAACAGCGGCGCCACCAGGCCATAGGCCGTACCGCGATGATTGACGCATTCGCCCACGGCGTAGATGCGCGGGTCGTAAGTTTGCATGGTGTCGCTGACCACGATGCCGCGATTGCAGTACAGGCCGCAGGATTCGGCAAGCGCGGTATTGGGCCGGATGCCCACCGCCATCACCACCAGTTGCGCCGGAATTTCGCTGCCGTCGGCAAAGCGCAGGGCGCGCACCTGGCCAGAGGGATCGCCGAGAATCTCGCGCGTATTGGCGCCCAGCAGGAACTTCAGTCCGCGCTCTTCCAATGACTGCTGCAGCAACAGGCCGGCCACGGCATCGAGCTGGCGTTCCATCAGTGTTGTCGGCAGGTGCACCACCGTCACGTCCATGCCGCGCAGCTTCAGGCCATGGGCCGCTTCCAGGCCCAGCAGGCCGCCGCCGATCACCACCGCATGGCGCTTCTGCGCGGCGGCATCGATCATCGCGTGGGTATCCTTGATGTCGCGATACGAGACCACGCCCTGCAGGTCGCGCCCCGGGATCGGCAGCATGAAGGGATTGGAGCCGGTGGCCAGCAGCAGCCGGTCATATTCGGCGGTGGTGCCGTCTTCGGCATGCACCACGCGCCGATGGCGGTCGATGCGGGTGACGGTTTTGCCCAGATGCAGGGTGATGTTGTTCTCGCGGTACCAATCCACATCATTGAGCATGATGTCCTGGATGGTCTGCTCGCCCGCCAGCACCGGCGACAACAGAATGCGGTTGTAGTTCGCCCAAGGCTCGGCGCCAAACACGGTGATCTCATACACGTCCGGCGCGATCTTGAGCAGTTCCTCGAGCGTGCGCACCCCGGCCATGCCATTGCCCACCATGACCAGTTTCAGCTTCTTCATCAAAGCTCCTATCGATTGCAAATCGCAGTGGCTTCGCCGTTGAAGCCTGCTTGCAGGGGAATTAGCAAGAGCAATGCCAGGGGCATGAGGCGCACGCTGCACGGGCTTGGTGCGCGACGGAGGGGTTGCGGAAATTTAGCGCACCTTTCTGGAACCAGCGATCTATTTTCGAACCTTCGTCCCTGCGAGGATCGCAATGCCTTTGACCACAATTGCTGCCGACCGACCACAGTCCCACCTGGCATAAACCAATTGCGAAAGCGCTTGACCCGACCGGCGACAGTTGACACCATTTTCCGCATCCATTGTCCTGTACACTCTTGCGCTTCTTCCGATGGCTGCCCATTCCCGCGACTCGTCGAGCAATCACCTGCCCGAGCTCACCAACAAAGACCTGAATGCAGCGCCAAGCGGCTGTCTGCGGAAATTCGCGGACGTCATGACCAGGGCCACCGAAGTGCTGGGTTCACGGGAAGAGGCTGAACGCTGGCTGCTGGCACCGGCATTGGCCTTGTCGCACCAGGCGCCCATCAACTTGCTATCCACTCACGCCGGTGTGGAACTGGTAGAAGACCTTCTGACCCGCATCCAATACGGCGTCCATGCCTGATGACGCTGTATTGCGAAAAATGAACTGGCTGCACACGGCACTGGTGCGCGCGCTGCTGCATCGCTGTGCATGCGCCGCAATGGCTTGCATGATGCGCGCCGCCTTCTCTCTCACAAGCCTCACCAGCAGGATGCGGGCATGACACTTGCAGTGCGGGTGGCTTTCCACCGCCCCATCAAGTCGCAGCATGAAAAGCAACTCATTCTGGAAAGCCGGACATACGCCCACCTTGCTGGCCGCCTTTTTCTATTTCGATCTGTCCTTCATGGTCTGGGTACTGCTCGGGCCGCTGGCAGTGCAGATTGCCGCCGACCTGCATCTGTCTGCCGCGCAAAAAGGCTTGATGGTGGCCACGCCGCTTTTGGCGGGCGCCCTGCTGCGCCTGGTGATGGGTGTGCTGGTCGATCATCTCAAACCCCGGAAAGCCGGCCTGATCGGGCAGGCGATCGTGATTGCCGGGCTGGCCTGGGCCTGGCTCGGCACGCTCGACTCTTTCCAGAAACTGCTGAGCCTGGGCGTGCTGCTGGGCGTGGCCGGGGCCGCCTTTGCAGTGGCGCTGCCGCTGGCCTCGCGCTGGTATCCGCCTGAGCATCAAGGCACGGCGCTGGGCATTGCCGGCGCCGGCAATTCCGGCACCGCGCTGGCGGCGCTGTTTGCACCGACCCTGGCCATTGCCTGGGGTTGGCAAAACGTGTTCGGCTGGTGCCTGTTGCCGCTGCTGCTGGCGCTGGCGGTCTACCTGCTGTGCGCCAAGGATGCGCCCGGCGCGCCGCCGCCCAAGGCCCTGGTGGAATACCTGCACGTGCTCAAGGACCGCGATGCCTGGTGGTTCATGTTCTTCTATGGCGTGACCTTTGGCGGCTTTTCCGGACTCGCTTCCTCCTTGACGATCTACTTCAACACCCAATACGGCCTGCCGGCGGTGTCGGCCGGTTACCTGACCGCGGCCTGCGTGTTCGCCGGCTCCATGGTGCGTCCGCTGGGGGGCAAGCTGGCAGACCGCATCGGCGGCATCCGGACCTTGTCGATGATGTATGCGCTGGCGGCCGGCTTTTTACTGGTGGCCAGCCTGGGGCTGCCCTCGGCCGGCGCGGCGATGCTGGTGTTCGTGCTGGCCATGCTGGCGCTGGGCACCGGCAATGGCGCGGTGTTCCAGTTGGTGCCGCAGCGTTTTCGCAAGGAAATCGGCGTCATGACCGGCCTGGTCGGCATGGCGGGCGGCATCGGCGGTTTCTATCTTGCATCCAGCCTCGGTTACAGCCGCCAGGTGAGCGGCAGTTATCAACTCGGCTTGACCGTGTTCGCCTTGCTGGCCGTGGTGGCGCTATTGGGTCTGTCGCTGGTCAAGAAGCGCTGGCGCACCACCTGGGGCAGCGCCGCCATGACCACTGCCCGCGTCTGATGCCTGGCGGTGCGCCCGCCCGCTTGCATACCGAAGCCCGGCAGGCGCATGCTGGGCCTGCCATGAGCCTGATCGTCAGCACTGCCTACGCCACCCACGCCGGTCCGCGTGAACGCAACGAAGATTTCGTTGGCATGGTCACGCCGGGCGAACCGGAGTTCTCCAGCAAGGGTTTGCTGGCGGCGGTGGCCGACGGCGTCTCGGGCAATGCCGGCGGGCGCGATGCGGCCGAATACACGGTGCGCGGCCTGCTCTCGGATTACTACGCCACGCCCGATACCTGGCCGGTCTCGCAAGCGCTGGACCGGGTCCTGAATGCCATCAACAGCTGGGTGCAAAGCCAGGGCAGCAAGCGGCCCGAGCTGGCCGGCATGGCCAGCACACTGACCGCCCTGGTCTTGCGCGGCAATCACTACTGGTTTGCCCACGTCGGCGACACCCGGCTCTATCTGCTGCGCTCAGGCAAGCTGCACAAGCTGACCACCGACCACGTCTGGGACAAACCCGAAATGCAGCACGTGCTGACGCGCGCGGTCGGCCTGGACAGCCGCATCGTGATCGACCACGGCATGGGCGAACTGCGCGTCGGCGACGTCTTCCTGCTGGCCAGCGACGGCCTGTGGAGCAGCCTCAGCCACTATGAGCTGGAACTGCAACTGACGCGCCTGGCGCAAGGCGAGACCGCGGCCCAGGCGCTGGCCGACCAACTGCTGCCGCAGGCGCTGGCCGCCGGCAGCGGCGACAACCTGAGCGCGCTGCTGCTGAAGGTGGACGCCCTGCCGCAAGCGGACCTGATCGACAGCCTGAGCGACATCCACAAGCTGCCGCTGCCGCAGCGCCTGAAACCCGGGCAGACGCTGGATGGCTTGCTGGTGGAAGAGTTGATCCACGCCTCGCGCGCCACGCTGCTGTACCGGGTGCATGATCCGGCCAGCCAGCGCAAGCTGGTGCTCAAGACCCTGCAGGCGGAGCGCGCCAACGATCCGGAAGAACGCGCCGCCTTCGCCCATGAAGAATGGCTGGCAAGGCGGGCGGTGGCGCGCTTCTTTCCGCAAGTGATTACGCCGACCGAACGCAACTGGCTGTACTACCTCAGTACCTGGCATGCCGGCGCCACCCTGCAGCAACAGCTGGACAGCGGCCGCCACTACACCGTGCCGGAGGTGATCGGCTGGGGCACGCGCCTGGTGCGCGCGGCCGGCGCGCTGCATCGGCGCAACATCATCCACCGCGACATCAAGCCCGCCAACGTGCACCTGGGCGAGGATGGCGAATTGCGCCTGCTCGACCTGGGCGTGGCGCAGTCCGGCATGCAGGGCAGTCCGGCGGCGCAGGCGCCGCAGGCCGGCACGCCGTCTTTCCTGGCGCCGGAGCAGTTCGAGCAGGCGCCGGCCAGCGCGCAGACCGATCTCTACAGCCTGGGCGTGACGCTCTACTTCATGCTGACGCGTCACTATCCCTACGGCGAGATCGAAGCCTTCCAGCGGCCGCGCTTCGGCGAGCCGGTCACCGCCACCCGTTACCGTCCCGACGTGCCGGCCTGGCTCGACCACGTGTTGTTGAAAGCGGTCGAACGCGATCCGGCGCGGCGCTTCGAAACCGCGGAAGAGATGCAGCTGGCCCTGGAACGCGGCGCCGAACGCCCCCTGCCCGCGCGCGCCGCCACGCCCCTGGCCGAGCGCGACCCGGGGCTGTGGTGGAAACTGCTGGCGCTGCTGTCGGTCGTGCTCAATTTACTGCTGCTCTATCTGTTGCTGGCGCGCTGACCGTCCTTGCGCTGGATCGCCTGGCGCCGCATCGCAGGCCTCGATGCGGCGCGCGCTCAAGCCGCATCCTGCAGCGCCGGATGCGCCTGGCGCTGGTAAAGGAATTCCAGCACGCGGCTGCGGCACTCCATGTACAGCGGGTCGTGAGCCAGGGCGACCCGCTCGCGCGGGCGCTCGATCTTCACCTCCAGGATCTCGCCGATGGTGGCGGCCGGGCCGTTGGTCATCATCACGATGCGGTCCGACAGCAGCACGGCCTCGTCCACGTCGTGGGTCACCATGACGACCGTGGACCGGGTCTTGGCGACGATCTTCATCAGCTCGTCCTGCAGGTGCGCGCGGGTAAGCGCGTCCAGCGCGCCGAAGGGTTCATCCATCAGCAGGACCTTGGGCTCCATCGACAGCGCGCGGGCAATGCCCACGCGCTGCTTCATGCCGCCCGAGATTTCATGCGGGCGCTTGTGTTCGGCAT
>JAEVZY010000205.1 GCA_023392035.1 Pseudomonadota bacterium
TTGCCGCCGCCCATGAAGAAGGCGTTGGTGCGCGCCACGTGCAGCGCGCCCGACAGTGGCGGCTGGAAGTGCACGCCGTGCTTTCGCATCCAATCGCGGCAGGTGCTGGAGGCACGGATCGCCATGCGCGCCAGTTTTTCATTGGTCTGGCCGCCGGTGACCTTCAGCAGGTCTTGCCAGTACTCCTCTTCCGGATAGGCTTCCACCAGCACATCCTGCGGCGCGTCGTGCATGCAGCGGATATTGCGGGTGTGGGAGGAATTGCCGCCGCGCCAGCCGCGCGGCGCGGCTTCCAGCAGCAGCACGCTGGCGCCGGCTTCACGCGCCATCAGCGCCGCGCACAGGGCGGCGTTGCCGCCGCCGATCACCAGGACGTCGACCATGGTCTTCCTTACTTGGCTTCCGGCGCCGGCGCGGTGGCAAAGGCGCCGCGGCCGCTGGCGAGCAGCGCGCCGGCTTCATCGAAGACCTGCGCTTCCGACACCGAGAACTGCTTGCCGAACTTGATGACACGGCCTTTGGCGATCAGGTCGCCCGGCTTGGCCATGCGATGGTAGTCCACCCGCAGGTCGATGGTCGGCACCGGGCGGCCGATGTTCTTCACCAGCGCGAAGTCGGCGGCAAAATCCACCAGCGAGGCAAGGATGCCGCCCTGGGTCTGCTGCAGCTTAGGATTGGCCACCCACTCCGGGCGCCAGGTGGCGCGCACTTCGATATGGTCGTCGCCCAGGTCCAGCACCTTGATGCCCAGCCAGCTCAGATAAGGGCTGCGGTTGACGAGTTCCTGCACTTCTTCCTGTGTCATGTCTTTCCCGGTTCAAGCCTTGGCGGTGTCCCGCAGTTGCAGTGCGCGCGCTTCCAGCACGCGGCGGTCGATCTTGCCCACCGTGTTGGTCGGCAGCGAGTCGACAAAATGCACCTGGCGCGGATATTGGTAAGGCGGCGCGTTCTTCAGCGAATGCTGCTTGACGTCTTCTTCGGTCAGCGTGGCGCCACGGCGCTTGACGATGAAGGCGACCGGAATGCGGTGCTTGATGTCGTCCGGCAGCGGCACCACGATGGCCTGCTCGATATCGGCATGGCGCTCCAGCATCAGCTCCACTTCCAGCGGGTAGATATTGTGACCGCTGGAGACGAACATGTCATCCGAGCGGCCGATGAAATACCACCAACCCTGTTCGTCGCGGCGCAGGATGTCGCCGGTGTTGTACCAGCCGTCCTGGATGCGCTTGGCGCTTTCCTCGGGGTTGTTGACATAGCCGTTCATCATGCCCGGGCCGCGCACATGCAGCGTGCCGAAGCTGTCGTCGGCGCCGCCCACCAGGCGGAATTCATTGCCCGCCACCGGCCAGCCGATCGAATGGCGCGGACGCGGCTTGCGCTCGGGATGCGGCCCGAACAGCGCGGCACTGACCTCGGTGATGCCGAAGATCTGCACGATTTCCGCGTTCGGAAACAGCTCCGCCACCTGGTCGATCAGCACATCCGAAGCCGGCGCGCCGCCCATGGTGGCCAGGCGCACGAAGGAATAATCCTTGCCGGCCAGGAGATCGCGCTGCTGCAGCATCATGGCAAAGATGGTCGGCACGCCCGAAACCACGGTCAGCTGGTATTTGCCGATGTTCTCCACGTATTTGCGGGCGTCGAACTTGCGCATCAGGACCACGGTGGAACCGCCCACCAGCACGCACTTGATCGAGTTCATGCCGTGCTTGTGGTACAGCGGCGCGGCCACGATCATGCGGTCCTCCGGCCCGAAGCCGCGGTCGCGCGAAATCGTCTCCGCCACCCAGGTATGGGCGCGGTGCGACAGCATGGCGCCCTTGGGACGGCCAGTGGAACCCGAGGTATAGGCGTGGAAAGCGACGTCGTCATGGCCGGGCACGCGCACTTCGAACGGGCCATGGTCCAGGAAGCCGCGATAGTCCTCATCGAAATTGATGACCGGCACGCCCTCCGGGCACAGGCCCAGGAGCGGCGTCTCGGTGAAGATCAGCTTCACGCCCGAGTTCTGCGCCACCCAGGCGATGGTGTCCTTGGGCTGCAGGATGTTCATCAGCACCGGCACCACGCCGGCGCGCATGGCGCCATAGAAGGCTTCCAGGAATTCGGCGCGGTTGCCCGACATGACGCCGACCCGCTCGCCCGGCTGCAAGCCGCGCGCGAGCAAGGCGCGCGCCACCGCATCGCAGTTGGCGTTGTATTCGCGGTAGCTGATTTCGCGCGGCTTGTCGCCTGACAGATCGATGATGGCCGGCCGCGCTTCGTTGCGGAAGTCGCTGCCGATCGCGCCCAGGTTTTTGTAATGGGTGAGGTGTGCGTTCATGCTCAGATCCTGATGATGACTTTGCCGAACACGCGGCGCTCATCCAGCATGCGCACGCCCTCGCCGGCCTGCTCCAGCGGCAGCACCTTGTCGATGATGGGGGCGATCTTCTTGTCGGCCACGAACTGCAGGCAAGCCTTGATATCGTCCGGCACGTAGGCGCGCGAGCCGATGATTTCCATTTCGCGGAACCAGACGAAGCGCACGTCGATGGTACACATGTGGCCCACGGTCGAACCGCAAGTGAGGATGCGGCCGTTTACTGCCATGCTGCGCTGGGTGGGAATCCAGGTATCGCCGCCAGTGAAGTTGATCGCCACATCGACGCCCTTCTTGCCGGTGGCTGTCCACACGGCCTTGGAAAAATCGGGATTCTCGGAATAGTCGATGACATGGTCAGCGCCGAGCTCCTTGAGCTTGCGCGCCTTTTCCTCGCCGCTGGTGCAGGCATACACTTCGGCGCCCGCCATCTTGGCGAACTGCAGGCAGGACACGCCCACGCCGCCGGAGGCGCCGAGGATCAGCACCTTTTCGCCTGCCTTCAGGTGACCGCGGGTAAACAGCATGCGGTGCGAAGTGCCATAGGCAATCGGCAGGGCCGCTGCTTCTTCGAAGGAGACGCCTTCGGGGATTTCGATCAGCTGGCGCTGGTCGACGGCGATGAACTCGCACAGGCCGCCATTGCCATGCTCGCCAAGCACCCCGCCTTCGGGGAAGCGCGGGAACAAGGCGACCTTCTTGCCTATCCAGTCCTTGGAGACGCCATCGCCCACTTCCCGCACAATGCCGGCCACGTCGCCGCCCGGAATACGCGGCATTTTGGTGGGCAGATCGGGCATGCCGTGCAGGACAAACACGTCCATGTAGTTCAGCCCGCAAGCCTTGATTTCGACGAGGGCCTGGCCCGGTTCAGGCGTGGGAACCGGCCACTGGTCCAGCTTCATTTGCTCGACGCCACCGTGCTGCTGGATGGCGACTACTCTCATCGTGCGTGTCATAGCGTCCTTTGATTGGTCTCACCGCCCATGCCCGGGCCAAAGTCGGGCATGGTCTTGAGGCAATCTTAAGAGCGCGTTTTATCAAAAACAAATCATAAGATTTGCTGGATTATTCGCCCCGCACGATCAATCAGGTATCGAAGGCAGCGCCGTGTCCAGCACCAGAGACTGCAGGCGGCGCACGGCCTCAGCCTCGCCGTGACGTTCCGTCACCCTGCAGACGTCCATCCAGCCATGAAAGCCGCATAGCTGCACTGCCTTGAACAGCGCTTCGATCACGCTTTCCGGCAGCAAGCCCGGCGTCATGCGCACCGCCAGCAGCGGCGTGCCGGCCGCACGCGCCAGCGGCAGCAGATCGAACAGGCGACTGTCATCAAATTGCAGGGTGCCTACTATGAGGCGGAAGCAGCCTTGCTGCAACTGCAGGCCGGCGTCGGCCAGCGTATGCGTCCTCACCAGCGGCATCCCGGTGTCACGCAACAGGGATTCCGCCAAATCTGCCACCTGAGGCCGAATTGCCAACAGGATACCTTCTCTCTTCATTATTGCCCCGCCACATTGAACGGCAGGCATGGTAGACAGGCACTGGAAGCTTGTCGGTCTGCTGGCTGACATAGCAGGCTTGTCGCCCCGGCAAGACGAGGCGGCGGCACAGGCCAGCGTGAGACTGCGATGCGGCCTCAGCCGATATCCACGCCCAGCAGGCTGCGGTAGCGGTCGCGCACGACGAAATAGCACTCGCACGCCGCCGCCTCAAGGCCGGGGCGGTCCAGCACGTTGAGCTGGCCGCGGCTGTAT
>JAEVZY010000289.1 GCA_023392035.1 Pseudomonadota bacterium
TTCTTGTACAGGCTGGAGTTGATGGCGTGGGTGCCGACCGTGCCGATGAACAGCGTGTAGCCGTCCGCTGGCGAGGTGGCCACCACCTTGGCGCCGATCGATCCGCCCGCACCGCCGCGGTTGTCGACCACCACCGATTGGCCCAGTCTTTCCCCCAGCATCTGCGCGAACGGCCTGGCCACGATATCGGTCGGGCCGCCGGCGGGGAACGGGACGATCAGGCGGATCGGCTTGGCAGGATAGGCGGTGGCGTCGCTTGCCCATGACGACGCCTGGCTGACGAGTAGTGTCGCAAGCAGCGACGAGGCCAACACTTTCCAACGCAAGAACCGAAACGCCATGCTTGTCTCCTTTTGACTTGTCCGGCGAAGCACACCAAAACACTTTGTCTTGTCGTTCTTGTTTCTGTCGTTCTTATGTCTGTCGTTCTTGAGCCGGTTGTACTCAAGCCTGCGTGCCGGCTTTTTTTCTTTTATCCGGTTGCACGGCGCGCGCGATTTCAAGCGGGCCTTGCACGCTCAAATTGAAGGTATAGCGTTCAGAGACGATGTAGATCCGCATGAATTCACAGGGCAGCCCGGCGCTGCTGTATGAAGTTCTCTCCATCACCAGCACATTGCTCCTGGATGGCAAGCCGAGGTCCTTCGCCACCTGTGCCTTCGGTTTGGCGCAGCGGATGGCCACATCGGCGCGGCTGATCTTCAGCCCCAGGTATTGTTCAACGATTTCGTAGACCGCCAGTTGCCGCGCCCGCGCCTCGCCCAGCGCGGCAGCTTCGCGGGGCAGATAGGCTTCGACCAGCGCGAAGGGCGTGCCGTCCAGGCAATAGCGGCGGCGCAGGCGAACCGGGAAGTCCAGCCCTTCCGGCAACTGCGAATCGGTGAGGCCGCGGAAAGCGGAAAACTCCAGCAGTTCGGTCTGGGGCTCGACGCCCTGGCGGCGCAAGGCCTCCTGAAAGCCCTGCAGCATGTTGAGATCCTGCTGCAGCGGCCTGCCTTTGACGAAGGTGCCTTTGCCGCGATGCGAAGTGACCTTGCCGTTGTGAGCCAACAGTTGCACCGCCTGGCGCACCGTGATCCGGCTCACCTTGTACAGATTCATCAATTCCGCTTCCGACGGCACTTTGCGTCCGGGCGGCAATTCGCCGCTCGATATTTGCGCGGCAAGACGGCCGGCCAGCTGCATATAGAGCGGCTCGGCGCGATCGGGGTCCAGGGGTTCCAAAGTAGCCATGCGGGTAAGCGCGCCGGATAAGACGAGATAGGACGTTATGGGACAACCTATCACAAGTTGGCCTGGCGTGTACAGTTTTTCCGATTTGATCGAGCCGTGCCGGCCCCGCCTTAGGCCGAACTCCCTTTGCCCTGCACTCTCAATCAAGCATCCATGCTGTATGAGGATGCCGACATGACCAGGAAGGTAAAGATCAAATGGCTCAAATCCAGTAGCGACAAGGATTTCGATGCCGCCCGGCGTTTTCTGGAGATCCTGTATGGGGCGCGGCGGGCAAAGCGTTACGTCGCGCGGCTGAAGGATGCACCGATATGCGAATACCTGGCCAAGGACATATTGAGAGCCTCGGGCACTTCCCTGCTTGAACTCCAGGCCTTCGACTGGACCAAGCAGCACGACGAAATACGCAATGGCACGCCGCTTTCACCGATTCTTTTGATCCGGCGGGAAAAGGCGAACCGCATCGTCGTGGCCGATGGCTTCCATCGCCTTTGTGCTTCGTTCACATTCGACGAGCAGTCCGAGGTGCGCTGCCTGATTGCCTAGGGGGCGAGCGGGCCGTCCCGCAGGCGGAAAATCGGCGATGATGTCGGCATTCAATATCTTCGCCGCATCCGAACATGGCCCACATCCACCCCGCCGGCTGGCGCGAACTGGCCGCAACCGGCGCCGCCCAGCGGGAAATCGAAACCCTGGCACTGCTGGAGAAAGCGCTCTCCAACGACTACCTGGTCTATCACGGCGTGCATTGGACGCGGGTGGAAAACAATTTTTCCGCCTATGGCGAAATCGATTTCATCGTGGTGGCGCCAAATGGCCGGGTACTGTTGATCGAGCAGAAATCCGGCTTTCTGGACGAGACGCCGGAAGGACTGGTGAAGAAATTCCAGGGCAGGCAAGTCAATGTGCGCAATCACCTGGTGCATACCGTGCAAGCCCTGATCGGCAAGTTCAATCGCGACGGCGAGGCTTTGCGCATCGATTACCTGCTCTATTGTCCCGACTACACGGTACGCAATCCCGACTTGGCCGGAATGGATGCGGCACGCATCGTCGATGCGCGCCGGCGCGAGCGCCTGGCGGCCGTCATCCGCGAAATCCTGCCGGCCGGCGAAGCGGGCAATCAGCGCGCCCGCGTGCAGCGCTTCTTTGAAAGCCTGCTGGAATTGCAGCCCGACGCCAGCGCCCTGGTCGGCCGCGCCGAGCAGATGGTGACGCGCCTGGCCGGCGGCCTGGCAAGCTGGGCGCGGCAGCTGGAGTTTTCGCCCTTTCGCCTGCGCGTGGTGGGCACCGCCGGCAGCGGCAAGACCCAGCTGGCGCTGGCGGAATACCGCGCCGCCATCGAAGCCGGCGCGCGGCCGCTGTACGTCTGCTACAACCGGCCGCTGGCGGATCACATGCAAGCCATCGTGCCCGCGGGCGGCACGGTGGCCACCTTCCACATGCTGTGCGACGCCTTTGCGCGCGAGGCCGGCTTGCAGCCCGATTACCGCGATCCGGAAGTCTTCCGCCGCATGGAACAGGCGCTGGCCGCGGCCGACTTGCCGCCCACCTGGCAATACGATGTGCTGATCGTCGATGAAGGCCAGGACTTTTCCGAGCCCTGGCGCGACAGCCTGCTGCGCATGCTGAAGCCGGGCGGCCGCGCCATCTGGCTGGAAGACCCCTTGCAGAACCTGTATGGTCGGGCGCCCCTGTCGCTGCAAGGCTGGGTGCTGCTGCGCTCAAGTTCCAACTTCCGCAGCCCGCGCCAGATCGTCGATCTGCTGAGCGGCATGGCCGAACGCCACGGCCACCAGGCGCCGATCGAAGCCGCCAGCCCCTTCCTGGGCGCGGATGTGGACCTGCTGACTTATGCCGGGCATGACCAGCTGGATCTGCAGGAAAAAACCAAGCAGGCGATCTCGCATTGCCTGGCGCAAGGCTATGCCCGCCACGACATCGTTCTGCTCAGTTTTCATGGCAGGGAGAAATCCACGCTGTTGAACCTGGACCATTTGGGCCGGCACAGCCTGAAATCCTTCACCGGCGACTACGACCTGTTCGGCAATCCGATCTGGCGCGAGGGCGAACTGCTGGCCGAATCGGTGTACCGCTTCAAGGGCCAATCGGCGCCGGCCGTCATCTTCACTGAAATCGATTTCGAAACGCTGGACGAAAGAAGCTTCAGAAAACTTTTCGTCGGCATGACGCGGGCGCGGTTGAAGCTGGTGCTGGTGGCCAGCAGCGGCGCTGCAAGGGAATTCGAATCCCTGGTCGGTCAAGCCTCTTGAATCTGGCTGGCTTGGTTCAGCGCTTCACTGCCCAAGCAATCTCTGCCCCAAGCCGCTCCCCCTGCGGGTGCCGGCCGCCACCGCCTCGGCCAGCACGCCGGCATCACCGCAAAGAATCAGGCTCTCGCGCGCCCGCGTCACCGCGGTGTAGAGCAATTCGCGGGTCGAGACGCGCGTGTGCACTTCGGGCATCACCACCATCACCCGCTCGAACTCCGAGCCCTGCGCCCGGTGCACGGTCATCGCAAACGCGGCTTCATGCTCGGGCAGGCGGTTGATGGCGACTTCCCGATATCCCAGTTCACGATCCGCGAACAGCACACGCAAGCAGCCGTCATCATCGCGCAGGGCGATGCCGACATCGCCATTGAACAGGCGCAGGCCATAGTCGTTGCGGGTGACGATTACGGGCCGTCCGCAATACCAGAGCGAGGCCAGCAGCGGCGCCGGCAGCAGCGCCTTGAGCCGCGCCTCCAAAGCCTGGTTCAAGGCCACCACGCCGCGCGCGGTATTGCGCAACGCGCACAGCACACGGAAGCGCTCGAACGCGGCGAACACCAGCGCCGGATCGCCTTCGTGCTGCTGCACGGTGCGCACATAGCCGGCGTATTCCTGCAGCGCGCGCTCCAGCAATGCCTGCTGCGCCTGGCTGTCATCCAGTGGCAGCCAATCCAATCCCGCATGCGGGCCCTGGCGCAGCCATTGCAGCGCAGCCTCTGGGTCGCCGGCGACCACCAGCGCGGCCAGGCGGCCAATCGAAGAGTCGTGCCCGAAGCGGTAATTGCGTGACAGCCAAACCGAGGAATCGGGCAAACCGGGACCGCGTGCCATGCCGCCAAGCGCGATGTCCGACGCGGCGATGCCGGTGATTTGCGCCAGGCTCTCGCGCGTGGCTGGCGACAAGTCCGGATTGGCGCTCAATTCGGAAAACACGGCGCCCGCCTCCACCGCCGCCAATTGGTCCTGGTCGCCCAGCAAAATCACCCGCGCCGTCACGGGCAAGGCATCGAACAGGCGCGCTGCCAGGGCCAGGTCGAGCATGGAAGCCTCGTCCACCACCAGTACATCGCAGGCCAGGGGCCGCTTGGCATGGTGGCGAAACACCCCAGGCGCGGGCGTCACGCCCAGCAGGCGATGCACGGTATGCGCCTCTTGCGGAAAACGCGCCGCCAGCTCGGGCGGAATCTGGGCGGAACGGGCCTGCAAGGCATCCAGCATGCGCGCCGCCGCCTTGCCGGTGGGCGCGGCCAGGGCGATGCGGCAGTCCGGGTCCTGATGCAGCAAACAGGCCAGGATATTGGCCACGGTGGTGGTCTTGCCGGTGCCCGGTCCGCCGCTGATGATGCATACGCGGCGCAGCAAGGCCAGGGCCGCTGCCAGCTTTTGCCAGTCCGGCCCGGCATCCGCCGTGGCGTCCCTGGCGAACAGGCGATTGAGCAATTCAATGGTGTCGGCGCGCGGCATGTCCAGCACGGCATTGGCTTGCAGCAGCCGCTGCGCCAGGGCTTGTTCCAGCGCGAAGTACTTGTGCAGATACAGGCGGTCGCCGCCATCCAGCAGCAAGGGACAGGCTTGCGGCGCGGCCGGAGTGCCGACCACGCCGCTTTCCAGCAGCAGTTGGCGCCAGGCCGGCACGTCAAGCGCGACTTCGGATTCCAACTCCACCAGCTGTTGCAGCGGCAGGCAGACATGGCCGGCGCTGGTGGCGCGGCTGGTATGCCAGGCGGCGCGATACAGATTGCGGCCGGCCTCGCGCTCCAGCGTGCCGCCGGCCTGGGCCGCCTGCGCTTGCGCCCAGTCGCGCACGCGCGCCGCGAAGCCGGTGGCGAGCAAGACTTCGCGCTCGGGCAGGTTCATGTCGCTCATGCGGCCTCGCGCGCGGCGGCTTCGCCAAACAGGGCCGACAGGGCCTGCATGCAGGCTGCGCTCGGCCGATCGAACAGCACGCCGCACGGGCCTTCGGCGTGCTGCCAGCCGGGACGCACGCCACGCAGGAACAGGTAATACACGCCGCCGAAATGCCGTTCGTAGCTGTAGCCGGGAATGCGCTGCGCCAGGTAGCGGTCCAGCGCCAGCACATAGACCAGATATTGCAGGTAATAGCCGTGCTCGCTCATGGCGGCGCCCACGCCATCGGCTCCATAGTCCTGCGGCTGGTAGCCGAGATGATTGGATTTCCAGTCGAGCACGTAAAAGCGCCCGTCCTGCTCGAATACCAGGTCGATGAAGCCGTTGAAGTAGCCCTGCAGGCGCGAAAACGCCAGCGCGCCCATGGCGTAGCCGTGCCGCTTCAGGAAGGCGTTCAATTCGGCGGCCGTCACACCGCAGGCCGGGAAGCTGAATTCCAATTCATTGAGGCGCTTGTGCTGCGGCACATCCAACAGGCGCACGCCGCCGGGCAGCGTGCTGGAAAGCACATCGCTCAACAAGCCATGCAGCATGGCGCGCTGGCGCTCCAGTGAAATCTCGCGCGTGGGCTGCGGATGGCGCTGCAAGGCTTGTTCGATGGCAGTTGGCCAGGAGTCGGCGTCGGTGAAATCGGCCAGCTCGAACAGGGTATGCAGGCAATGGCCGGCCTCGCTGCCGCGCGCGAAGAGCAGGATGTCGTTTTCATCCAGGCCGGTCGGCGCGCTGCGCTCGGCGGGCGGACTTTGCACGCGGGCATCGTGATCGGCCGCGGCGGCATCAAGCAGGCCGCTGGCCAGGCTGGAGAAGCTGCTGTTGCGCCAGTCTTCGGCAAGTGCGCGTTGCGCCGGGCGCGCCGCCAGTTGCAGGGCCGGGCGCTGCAACTGCACGCTTTTCGGTCCATCTATATCGGCCAGCTCGCGCAGCAGGACCTGCGGCCGGCCTTCGGCATAGTCTTGCCACAGTTGGCGGATGCGCGCGGGCGCAAGCGGCTGTTCCTGCCATTGCTCGCCATCCACCGCTTCGGTACACACCAGCCAGTTGAGCATGGCGCGTCCGCTTTCCTTGTAGCTGAGGTTCTTGCCCACCTTGCGGCTGTAGGGACCGGCGACGATCACGCAACGATGCGAGGCGCGGGTCAGGGCCACGTAGTGCAGGCGCAGCGCTTCGGCCTGGCTTTCTTCGCGCATGGCGCGCGCGGCCTGCTGCTGGCTGGCTTCATCCAGCCTGAAATCGATCAGCGGCTGGCCCTGTGCGTCATGGTATTCGCGGCCTTCCAGTTCGCCGGTCGAGATCGGGTAGCCATCCCACAGGCAGGGGCAGAACACCAGCGGAAACTCCAGCCCCTTGGATTTGTGGATGGTCAGGATCTGCACCAGTTCGCGGTCGGACTCCAATCGCAGTTGGGCGTTTTCATCGGCGCCCGGCTGCTGGCGGCGCGCCTGCAGCCAGGCCAGGGCCGCTTCCGGCGACTGCAGGCTTTGCTGGGCTTGCTGCAGGGCTTCGGCCAGATGACGCAGGTTGGTCATGCGACGTTCGCCGTCGGCGCGCGCCAGCATGCGCGCATTGACGCCCTCTTGTTCCATGAACTGGCGCAGCATATAGCCCAGTCCGCGCTTGAACCAGGCTTCGCGGCTGGCCGCAAAGCGCGTGCTCCAATGCGCCAGGGCGTTTTCATCGGCGGCAATCGCCAGCACCTGGTCGGCGCTGCAGCCCACCAGCGGCGTGGCCAGCGCCGCCAGCATCAGGCCGGTGCGTGCCGGCTCCAGCATGGCGCGCAACAGGGTTTCGATATCGGCCGCGTCGCTGCTGGCGTACACACTTTCCTGCGAAATTTCTATGCTGGCCACGCCGCGCTCGGCCAGCGCGGCGCGCATCCGGGCCGCCTGCGAATGCGAACGCACCAGCACCGCGATATCGCCAGGCGCCAGGGGCCGGCCATCGAAGCGGATGCGGCCGGCCGCGCCTTCCACGATCAGGCGCGCGATTTCGGCGGCGGTGGCGCGCGTGGCCAGGCGCATGGCGGCGCTGCGGTCGAGCGTGGCGTCTGCGCCTTCGGGCAGCAGCCAGACCTGGAGGTCGGCCGCGGGACTGCTCTCATCCTCGAAGGCCGCGCGCGGCTTGGCGCCGAAGTTCACCGGGTGGTAATCCAGGCCGGGCAGCAGGAAGGCGCGCGGATTGCGTTCGAACAGCGCGTTCAAGGCGGCGATCAAGCCTTGGGACGAACGCTGGTTGTCGGCCAGCGTGGTCATGGCCCGCACTTCGTTCCTGGCGTGCAGGTAGGTGTGCAGGTCGGCGTTGCGAAAGCTGTAGATGGCTTGCTTGGGGTCGCCCACCAAAAACAGCGGCGCGTCCTGGCCGGGATAGATGCGGCTGAAGATGTCGAACTGCAGCGGATCGGTGTCCTGGAATTCGTCGATCAGGGCCACCGGAAAACGCTGGCGCAACTGGTCCGCCAGCCAAGGGGTTTGATCGCTGCACAGGGCGGCATGCAGATTGGACAGCAGGTCATCGTAGGACAGCAGGCGCTTGTCGCGCTTGCTGCGCGCCAGGCTTTCGCGGCCGGCCGTGAGCATCTCCCGGATCAGGTCCAGGCGCTGCACCTGCAGGGCCAGTTCGCACTGCTCCAGCATGGACGGCAGGGTTTCGAACAGGGTTTCCAGTTGCGTGAGCAGCGGATGTTCCGGCGCATTCATGCCGGCGCGCGTGGCGCTCCTTACTTTGGCGGCGCTCAACAG
>JAEVZY010000342.1 GCA_023392035.1 Pseudomonadota bacterium
CCGGCGTCGCTGCGTCCCAGCCAAGGCAGGCAATCCAGCACGACAAGATCAAAGTGCGGAGCGAGATATGGAATCCCGATGCGCTCCAGATTCTGGGGACTCAAAGGCGCCCCCAGCAAAATGGCAATGCAGGTCACCAGGCGCTCCAGCCGCCATCCACTGCAAGGTTTTGCCCGGTGACATAGCGGGACTGGTCGCTGGCCAGGAAAGCCAGGGCGCCGGCGAAATCCTCTTCGGTGGCCATGCGCTCCAAGGGCGTACGCGCCTCATAGCGTTGCACGAAGACCTCTGGCTGATTGCGCCACACGCCGCCCGGTGAAATTGCATTCACCCGTACCGTGGGTGACAGGGTGGTGGACAGCCAGCGGGTGAGTTGAATGAGTCCGCCCTTGGAAGCCGCATAGGCGGCCGGGTTGCTCATGCTGGTGCCTTCATACAGGCGCCAGTCCGGCCCCAGCATTCCATACATGGAAGCGATGTTGACGATGCTGGCGCCCGGCGACTGCCTAAGCACGGGCGCCAGGCCCTGGCAAAAGTCGAACACGGCGCCAAGATTCACTTCCAGGGCTCGGCGCCAGGTCTCCAGCGATTGTTCCTCGAATGGAACGGCCCAGCCCTGCAGGCCGGAGGTGCCGACAAAAGCGGCATTGTTGACGAGGATGGACAAGCCCTGGCCGTCGCCCTTGAGCTCTTGCATCAGCGCCTGCCTTTGCTCGGCCTGCTCGATGTCGCAGGAATGGGTCGAGACCTGTACGCCCCACTGCGCCAGATCGGCGACGAGCGCATCGAAGTCGCCTCCCGGACGGTCCACCAGAACCAGATCCGCGCCCAGTTCGGCCAGCGTGTGCGCCATGACCTTGCCGAGCCCGCCCAGGGCGCCGGTCAGCAAGGCGCGGCGCCCGCGCAAACTCATCAGTTGCTGGATAGTCGTCATGTCGCTCAGTTCACTTGGCTCAGTTGGATCAGTTGAATTTGCGGAATACGGGTTTGATGGCCGGGCCGACCAGGTACTTGTCCACGCCTTCTTCCAGCGCCTTGCGATACAACGGCAAGGCGCGGTCCAGGGCGTCGGCGGTGAGACGCAACTCCTGTTCGCCGTGGCGCATGGACAGCGCAATCCAGGGCATCAGCACGCCGTTGCGGATCATCTCTTGCGAGAACAGCGTGCGCAGCGGCAGCGAGGCCTGACCTTGCTGATCCAGGGTCATGTACCAGGGCGAGCAGGCCGGACCACCAGCCTTGAGGCTGGCGGCCACACCGTGCTCTTCCGCCTTGCGGGCGATGAGATCGACCAGCGACTGCCCGTAGCGCCACAGGTGTTCCACCACCTTCTCGCGCTGCATCAGCTTCATGGTTGCAATGAAGGCGCCCAGGCCGCACATCTCTGCGCCATGCGTGGTGGAGAGCAGGAACAGCCGCTCACGGCCTTCAAACTCGATCGAGCCCAGCTCCATGATCTCGCGCCGCCCGGCGATGCAGGAAACCGAGAAACCATTGGCCATGGCTTTGCCGAAGGTGCAGAGATCCGGCTGCAGTCCATACACGTGCTGGGCGCCTTTCATGTGCCAGCGAAAGCCGGTAATCATTTCGTCCAGCACAAACACAATGCCATTCTTGCGGCACAGGGCCTGGACCTTCTGCAGGAAGTCCTCACGCGGCGCTTCAGTGGTTTCCGCTTCCAGCACCACGCAGGCGATCTGGCCGGGGTGATTGTCGATTACGGCTTCGAGCGTTGCAATGTCGTTGTAGCGGAACAGCTTGGTCTTTTCCAGCGTTTCCTGCGGAATGCCGCGCGTGATTGGCGTCGAGCCGATGAACCAGTCGTCGTAGGAAAAGAAGGGATGGTCGGTACAGCGCACCACCAGTTCGCGCCCGGTATAGGCGCGCGCCAGCTTGACGGCCGCCGAGACCGAAGTGGACCCGTTCTTTGTGAACTTCACCATGTCCACCGAGTCGATCAGGTCCACCAGCAATTCGGCGGCTTCCAGTTCGATGGTGGAAGGCCGCGTCAGATTGTTGCCAAGCCGGATTTGCGCAATCGCCGCTTCGTCAATCTCATTTTCTGCATAGCCTACGTTGACGGCGCGCAGGGCCATGCCGTAGTCGAGGAAACGCCGGCCTTCCGGATTGAAGACATACGCCCCCTTGCCGCCAGCAAGAATCTGCGGCGCATTGGCCGGGTATTGGTCGAAGCCGCGCGAATAGGTGTGGGCGCCGCCGGGAATGGCTTTGAGCAGGCGTTCCTGATACATGTCTGTCATTTGCGGGATTGAGCAAGTTGTTCCAGGCCGTAGAGCGTTTGCAGTACGTCCCAGTCGTCTTTGAGGGAATTGGGGAAGAGCGCCGGATTGCCGGCGCTGGCCGCTGCGACAAAGTCGGACATCTCGGAGATATACGGTTCTTCGGGATTGATATAACCGCTTTCAACCGTGCCGCTGCCCAGCACAATGCGGGTCCAGTCGCTGTCCCCGGCCGCCATGTAGCGCACGCAGTTTTCGTCCGCGCTCATCACCAGTTCGCCTTCGCTGCACAGCACGCGCAGCTCACGGGTGGCGGCCGGGCGGGAGATCACTTCCACCGTGACGTTGGCCAGCACGCCCTGCGGATAGGCGAGCAGGCAGTGGTAGATGTCGTCAATGTCGGCCTGCATGTTGGTCAGCTTGGCCTTGACGCAGGCCAGTGGCGTGGGCGCACCGAAAACGTCGTTCAGCCAGGTGAGCTCGAAGGGCACAATTTCGCGCCCGCCGCCGGTGTCGCGTCTGGAAACGTAAAAGGTATCGATCGATTCCCATGGGTGCCAGTCGGGAAGATACTGGCCGGTCTGGTAATTCACATTCAGCACCCGGCCCAGGCGCCCCGATTGCAGAATCTCTTTCACTTTGCGGGGTCCCGGGAAGTAGCGCATGGTGCAGGACGGCGCCATGACGATCGGCTTTCCGCGCACGGCATCGGCAAGTTCCAGGATGCGGTCGGCGTCAACCACCGAAGCTTCGATGAAGCAGGACAGCCCCAGTTCCAGTCCCTGCCAGGCGTATTGCATATGGCTTTCCGGCGAAACCGATATCACCAATGCACCGGGTGCGAATTCGCGCACCGCGGCGTCGAAGGAATCGAAGACGGGGATGCCGTATTTCGTGGCGGCCTCGGCGCGACGGTCCTCGCGCAGGTCGAAACCGGCCACGGTATGTCCGCCCAGTGCCTGCAGATTGCGCACGCGCCGCTTGCCCATCGAGCCCAGGCCCACAACCAGGAATTTCATTTCAGGTTCCATTGATGTCTCATGACGGCTTCCACGCAGAGAAAGTCCTGCAGGTCGTCGATTTCATAGTTCTGATAGCGCTGGATGGGAAAGCCCATGCAGCGCCGGGTATAGAAAGTGTTCTCGGCCAGAAGCACGTCTGTTTTGGCGGCATAGGCCACGCCATAGGGAAACCAGGCGGCGTCGGCATCCTGGCGGCGTCCCGCCATGGCAAGGTTTTCGACATAGGGCCGGATAGCCTTGCCATCGAGCTTCTTCATGATGGACGGATGCTCATGCACCTGGCCCAGGCTGACGATGGAGTCGAAATCTTCGCGCGACTGGTCCAGTGCCTGCAGCACGCGGTCAATATCATCGTCCTCGCGCAGGGGGGACGTTGGCTCCAGCAGAACGGTGTAGTCGAATTCGCGCGGCGCGTAGTGCTTCAAGGCGTGACGAATCACGTCATAGGTGCTGGCCGTGTCGGTGGCCAGTTCGGAAGGGCGGAGGAACGGGACTTCGGCGCCGGCTGCGCGCGAGATTTCGGCAATCTCTGGTCCGTCGGTGGATACCGCCACCACGTCCAGCAATCCGGAGCGCAAGGCTTTCTCTATCGTCCATGCGATCAGAGGTTTGCCGCACAACATGCGCGCATTTTTGCCGGGCAGGCCCTTGCTGCCCGCGCGCGCGGGAATGATGCCTATTGCGGTTCTCTTGCCTGTCATTGGGGTCCGCGATCAAGGTTCACTGCATTTGCCTCTGCCTGCTTCAGATCGGTCGGGCGTCCCACATCGAGCCAGGGTTCATGCATCGGATAGGCGACGGTACGCAAGGCATGTGCCTGCAGCCGTTCGAAGAGCACCGGCATGTCGCAACGCTCACTGCCTAGCTGCGACAAGACTTCCGGATTCAAGGCATATACGCCGGCGTTGATATGGGTGCGCGCCACCGGCTTCTCTTCGAAACCGACAATGTCTATGCCGCGCGTTTGCACCACTCCATAAGGGTGCTGCCATTCATGCAGGCGCACGGCCATGGTGGCGCTTGCTTCGTGACGAACATGGAAATCGAGCAGGTCGCCGTAGTTGATGTCGGTCAGCACATCGCCGTTGGTGACAACGAAAGCTTCATTTGGCACCGGCTTGAGCAGGCTGAGTGCGCCAGCGGTGCCAAGTGGCTGGTCTTCACGCAGATAGTCAATCTGCACGTCCCAATTGCCGCCGTCGCCGAAATACTCTTCGATCATGTGGCCGAGATAGTGCACCGATATGACATAGCGGCTGAAACCCGCGAGTTTGCTGCGTTCAATGATGTGTTCCAGCATCGGCTTGCCCGCCACCGGCAGCAAAGGCTTGGGACAGTTTTCCGTATGCGGGCGCAGGCGCGTGCCCTTGCCGCCGGCCATGATCACCATCAGATTGTCACGCGACCGCGAGGCACTCAATTCATCCCATACATGCAGGCCGATCACACGCCGATCTTCGTCGACAACCGGTATCTGCTGCACCTTGTTGACGACCATCAGTTGCATCACCGCTTCACGTGTCAGCACGGGCGTGACCACCAGAGGAAAGCGGTGCAGAACCGATGCCAGCGGCTCGTCCAGTCCCAGGCCCTTCAGCAAACCGCGACGGATATCGCCATCGGAGACAGTGCCTTGCAGGCGGTGGTCGCTGTCTACTACCAGAACGATGCGCAGGGCGGTCTGTTCCAGGTTGCGTATCGCGTCCTGCAAGCTGCCTTGTTCCGGCAGCAGGGCGTCTTTCCAGCGTAGGTGTTCAGTCATGGTTTCCAACCTTTTCGAAGTCAAGGTCGAAGAACTTCTTCTTCAACACGCCTTCGAGCTTCACGGTACGCAGCAGGGCCGCGATCTTGTCGCTGGCGCCGGGTTCGCCATAGGGATTGCAGACCGACGGCAGAGTGGCCTGGAATTCCTCCGAGGCCAGACGTTGAAGGGCCGCGCCGATATCGCCGCGGCTGGCTTGGCAGTCGATCACGCTGGCGGCCTTCTTGCGTCCATCCTGGCGGGCCCCGATGTTGATCGTGCCCTTGTGCATGGAAGGCGCTTCAATGATGCCGCTGGAAGAATTGCCCACCACGCCATCCACCTCATGCATGCACGAGAGATAACGCAGCTGGCCTAGCGAAGGATAGGCGCGCGCCAGGGGATGAGTGCCGACGAAGTCCTCCACCATGCGAATCAGTCCGCGGCTTTCGGTGTCCGAATTGGGCAGGGTGAAAATCAGGCCGGTGTCCTGCAGCGCGTCCAGTGCCGCCAGCAATTCGCCGAATTCCGCGGCCGCCTGATTGGCTTCCAGCGTCACCGGGTGAAAGGTTACCAGCAGATTGCGGCGTTGGAATCGATAGTTGAGCGAGGCCTCCAGTTCATCCCGCGACATGCGCGGCAGGCGCGCCAGACTGTCCAGTCCGAGTCCGCCGACGGTGAATACGCGGGCCGGATCTTCGCCCAGCTGAATCACTCTGCGCCGATACTCTTCGCTGGCGACAAAGTGAAAATGCGACATCTTGGTAACAGCATGGCGAATCGCTTCATCGATCACCCCTTCGGTCACTTCACCGCCATGCAGATGGGCGATCGGAATGCGCGCCACCATGGCGGCGCTGGCCGCCGCCAGTATCTCGAAGCGGTCGCCCAGTATCAGCAACAGGTCGGGCGCCAGTTGCTCGAAGGCGTCGGCGAAACCGATCATGCCTACTCCCATCGACTTGGCGATGCCTGCCGGCGTATCTGAAGACAGCAGCATTTCCACCTTGCGGTCTATCGTGAAGCCATCGTCCTCAATGGTTTTCCTGGTCATGCCGAATTCGGGTGACAGATGCATGCCCGTCACCAGCACTTGCAACTGCAGCGCTGCATCGTCCGCGATGGCTTGCATCAGCCAGCGCAGCAGGCCGTATTCGGCCCGGGTTCCGGTCACTACGCAGATCTTTCGCTTCATGGTTCGATCAGCTCGTCGGTCTGGTAGTCGCGTTGCGCCACTCGGCCCAGCATTTCATCCCAGCGCATGGGCGAAATGCCGGTCCCGGGACGCTTGGTGGCCAGATTGTCAGCCGAATAGGCTTCGCCCTTGCGAATGGGCCGCGCGGCCACGATCGACTTGCGGGCCACGGCCACATTGCCCACCTCACTGGCGGTCCTGCGTTTGACCGAATCGCCCAGGGCCATTTCCACGTTGCGGATGGCAGCCACCATGGCGCTGAGTTCGGGTGGTTCCAGGCTGGCGGCATGGTCCGGGCCGGGAAGCTTGCGGTCCAGCGTGAAGTGCTTTTCGATGATCGTGGCGCCCAGTGCGACGGCCGCAATCGCCACTTCAATGCCACGGGTGTGATCGGAATATCCCACCTCCACACCCAGGCTCTGGCGCAGAGCAGGCAACACGCGCAAGTTCACTTCTTCAAACGGCGCGGGATATTCGGTGGTGCAGTGAAGCACAATCACTTGCGCGCGCGGCGTGCCGGCTTGTTCCAGCGCGTCCAGCGCCGCTTCGATATCGCCCAGGGTCGCCATGCCGGTGGACAGAATCAGCCTCTTGCCGAGGCCGCCGATATGCCGCAGATAGGGCAGATTGGTAATTTCGCCGGAAGGAATCTTGAACAGGTCCTGGCCCAGCGACAGCAGCAGGTTAACGCTCTCGCTATCGAACCCGGTCGAGAAAAAACCGATGCCGCGCTGGGCGCAGCGGTCGATCAAAGTCTGATGATCTTGCGGCGACAGTTCCAGCCGACGCAGCATGTCGAATTGCGATTCGCTTTCACCGGTCTGGGTCGCCTGATACGCCGCTTTCCTGGCATCGCGCACCGCCAGCCTTTGCGCGCTGAAAGTCTGGAACTTCACCAGATCCGCACCAGCCTCGGCTGCGGCATCCACCAGGCGCAATGCCATCTCCAGATCGCCGTTATGGTTGACGCCAGCCTCGGCGATGATGAGCGTGTGTTTCGATTCCATCTTCATCCTGCCTGTTTGATAAGGGCGCCATCGCCGGCGTTGCCGAATACGCTGGCCCCCAGCCCGACTATGCAACGCCGGCCCAACTTCACCCCATGCTTGAGCTGGCTGCCGCTGCCGATGAAGCTGCCTTCACCCACCTCGACATCGCCATTCAGGATGGCGCCGGTGGATACATGGCAGTGGTCGCCCACGCGCGCGCCGTGCTCCACCAGCGCGCGGGTATTGACGATGCAGTTCTCACCCACTTGCGCGCCGGCGTTGACGATGGCGCCATGCATGACGATGCTGCCGGCGCCTACTGTGGCATGCGGCGACACCCAGGCCGTGGGCGAAACAATCGCGGGCAGTTGGTAGCCCAGTTCGCGCAGTTGCAGGAACAGGCGGGTCTTGAGCTCTGGCGACTGGATCTGGCCGACGCAAACCAGTGCATTGGCGCCGGGCCGGAAAAGACGCTTCAAGTCTTCATCCGTCCCCACCACTCTATGAGCAAGGCGCTGCTGGCCCACTTCGCTTGCCGAGCCGATCAAGCCTTGAATTTCGAAGCGGTCTTCGGCCTCGATCACATCGATGCATGCCAGGGCATGGCCTCCGGCGCCCACCAGCAATAACGAAGGGCGCGTCATGCGCCTTCCCGGCCCAGCACGGCGCTGCTGGGAATGTTGATCAGACGCTGCTCCAGGTCTTCCGCGCAAGCCAGGTTCATGCGCGGCGCTTCGGCATAGGGCGCGAGCCGATGCATGAGCGTCCATACCGGGCGCGTCATGATGCCGGCCGCGTTGGTCGCCGCCAACAGGGCGTCGCGCTCGTTGGCGTGCTGGGCATCCAGTACCAGGGTCTGCAGCCAGTAGTTGCTCCTGCAGTGCTCGGGCTCGCGGAACAGACGCACGCCGGAGACATCGCTCAGCGCCGCGCTGTAACGTTCAAACAAGGCGCGCTTGTCCTGCACCATTTGCGGCAGCCGTTCCAGCTGGGCGCAGCCGAGCGCGGCGTTGATATTGGGCAGCCGGTAGTTGAAGCCGACTTCGTCATGCCGGTATTCCCAGGCATGCGGCAGCTTGGCGGTAGTGGTGATGTGCTTGGCGCGTTTGGCCAGTTCACTGTCGTTGATCAGCAGCGCGCCGCCGCCGCCAGTAGTGATGGTCTTGTTGCCGTTGAAGGACAGCGTTCCGATCCGACCGAAGGTGCCGGTGTGCCGGCCGCGGTAGGTGCTGCCCAGCGATTCGGCCGCGTCTTCCACCAATGCCAGATTAAAGTCGGCGGTCAGTTGCAACAGCGCCTCGAGATCGCCGGGGTGGCCAAAGGTGTGCATGGGCACCAGCGCACGTATGACACGGCCGCTGCTCTTGTTGACGCATTGCCCCTGAACCTGGGCGGTGGATTGTTCCAGATGGGACCGCAGCTTTTGCGCATCCATGCCCAGGGTGCATTCTTCACAGTCCACAAAATGGGGAATCGCGCCGCAGTAACTGACGGCGTTGGTGGTGGCGATGAAGGTCAGCGCCGGCACCAGCACTTCATCGCCCGGCTTCACGCCCGCCAGCAACAAGGCCACATGCAGGGCTGCGGTGCCATTGACCACCGCAATCGCGTGTCGCGCGCCGGTATATTCGGCCAGGCCGGCTTCGAAGCGGTCGACGAATTGCCCGACAGACGACACAAAGGTCGAATCCAGGCATTGCTTCAGATAGGTCCACTCATTGCCCTGGAACTCGGGCGCGTGCAGCGGCGCGGCGGCCGATCCCGTGACCTGACTCAGAGCGGCCACCACCGATTCCAGCATGGGCGAGGATGGCTTCATATGTTGTAGATGCCCGACTTGTAGCGCGCCAGGTTGGCGGGCTGCGTGAACCATTGAACGGTTTCACCAATGCCGCGTGCAAAACCATCGCGTCCCGCATAGGCCGGTGACCAGCCAAACAACTGGCGCGCGCGGCTGTTGTCGGCCCACAGTCTTTCCACTTCCGAATTGGTCGGCCGCATGCGTACTTCATCGGTTTCGATTTCGATCTTGGCTTGCATGACTTGCGCAATCAACTGCGCGGTGTCGCCAACGGAAATCTCGAAATTGCTGCCGAAGTTGACCACTTCACCAAGACCGGCATCGGACTGCATGGCAGCGATGAAGCCGGCTACGGTGTCCGCCACGAAATTGAAGTCGCGGGTGGGCGACACCGCGCCCAGACGGATGCGGCGCGCGCCGTTGGCGATCTGCGTGATGATGGTCGGTATCACGGCCCTGGCCGACTGACGCGGACCATAGGTGTTGAACGGCCGCGCAATCACCACCGGCAAGCCGAAGGAGGCGTAATACGAATAGGCCAGCTGATCGGCCGCGATCTTGGTGGCGGAATACGGCGACTGGCCCTGCAAGGGATGCTGCTCCGTGATCGGCACGAAGCGCGCCGTGCCGTACACCTCGCTGGTGGAGGTGTGCACCAAGCGGGCCACGCCGAGATCGCGTGCGGCCTGCAATACGTTGAGCGTGCCTTTCACATTCGTGTCCACATAGGTGTCGGGCGAATGGTAGGAGTAGGGAATGGCGATCAGTGCCGCCAGATGCAGCACCGTATCGCAGCCCTGCATGGCGGTACGCACGCCATTGGGGTCGCGCACATCGCCCTGGAACACCTCGAACTTGCCCCGCACGTCGTCGGCACAGCTGTCCAGCCAGCCCCAGGAGCTGAAGGAATTGTATAGCGTAAAGGCACGCACTTCATGGCCCTGGCGAACCAGTGCCTCGGTCAGATGCGAGCCGATGAAACCGTCGGCGCCGGTGACCAGGATTTTTCGTTTATTCACGTCGTTGCTCTTTCTGACATTTTTGTGGCCTCGGCCGGCGCGGGCAGGGCGGGAAGCCAGGGGCCAAGCTGTTCCAGGAAACGCCTGCGGTAGGCCTCGAAGCTGCCGGCCGGATAGGCAATCAGCCGCCGCAAGGCGTCCATGCGCTGGCGGTGCGCCTCGCGCTCGCCGGGTGGTTGATCGCATAGCGTCCCCATGATGGTGGCCAAGGCTTTTTCCGGGGCGAGATACACGCCGTCCACCTCGGTTTGCCACAGGTACAGGTCGCGATCGTTCCAGCAATCGATTGCAAAGAAATCGCCGCCGACGCTGCACAGATCCACTGCCGCGCTGGAACTGGAGGTGATGAAGAGGTCCGTCACCGCCAGGAAGTCGAACAGTTGGTACTCGGCGTGGGTCAGCAGAATATTCGGCTGACCCTGAGCACCGTCACTATACATGTGAGCGTAGCGGGCTTCCGGCACGGTGGGCTTCTGGCGAATGAATACCTTCACGCCAGGCTGAGCGGCCAGTTCCTGTGCCAGCCGGATAAGTTTCGCTTCCGAAGATGCACTCTGTTGCGTGACGCCGGTGCTGAGGAGGGTGACGGCGAAGCAATCGCCCTTGAATGCCGTTAGGCGCGCCTGCCTGGTTTGCGCATCCTTGTCCTGCTCATACGCATGGGGACTGAATGCGCCGGTGCGAAGCGTGACCGACGTGGCTGCCTGCTGCAAACGATAGGCTTCTTCCAGCAGCGCGCACGGCGAGCACAGCACATCGTAGTTGTAGCGGAATTCCGGCACGAAGAAGTGATCGATGGCGTAGGCGTTGTACGGAACAAAGACCGACCGGTTGCCGCTTGCCCTCAGCAATTCATTGCGCACCGCTTTCGCCGTCGACATGTGCTCGAAAGTGAGATAGCTGCAATGCCGGGCCAGAGGCGAGAAGAGTATGCCCTGGGCCAGGGTCTTGAAGAAGTCGAAAACCAGCACGCCTCCCCGGGCCAGTTGCAGGCCGTGGGACAGAACCAGCCGCAGCCATCCTGCAAGCAGCGCCAGCAGCTGCTTGCGCTTGGCGGGACCAATGCCATGTACCCGCAAGCCGATCTGGCGCGCTTGCTCGGCCGGGAACTGGCCGCGGTAATGCGGCTGAGTGAAGAACACCGGCGCGTATTCCGGCTGCAGAATGCGGCGGAACATGTCCGCGATTGGCATGCTGTCCACCTCGCAAATCACCTTGCCCTCGATTGGCGATTCGTCGTCCGTGCTTGCATGCCTTTTCAGCATATGCGCCAGATACAGCGGCGCCACCAGCAGCCCGGCAAGAAAGCCCAGCCACTGCAGCGGGTGCTGTCTGACCAGCTTCAGGCGGGGCGAGGTGGAGGGAAGCAAAGGAAAGGGATGCTCACTTGCGACCAGACAGACCTCGATGTCGGGATGCTCGCACGCGAACTGCATGGCCATGCCCTGGAATTCGTACTTGGCAAACAGGTGATCCAGCAGAAACTTCGATACCAACAGCTCCATGTTCGCTGCAAATCCGGGTTGCAGACGATTGAGCGGCAAGCTTGTGCTTTCAATGACGGCCAGGCCATGGCGGTAAGCCTCGCGGCGTATGCCGGTGGAGTGGTCGAGCTGCCCGTAGTGGAAGTTTTCCACCAACGAGTTCGCGGGCAGTCGCAACAGACGGCGGGCCACCCGCATCAACAGCGTCTCGCCCAGATACCAGGTTTGCTCGCGCCGCAGTCGCGCGCGCAGATAGCCTCCCAGCCCGAGCGTTTCCCTGAACCATGCGCGCGCCGGCCTGGACATCAGTTCCAACCCTTGCCCACGGTGATATAGCCGCTGAGACCGTCGCGCTCCAGGCTGGAGGTGGCGACGAAGCCTGCGTCCGGAGCCGGCGCCTGTGCATCCCCCTGCAAAATGCTCCAACCCTGGAAGACAAAGTTACCCGGCTCTTGCTCCTTCCAGAAACGGCGGTTGCGGTGCTGGTCGAGGACGAATTGCAGCGCGCGCGGCTTCACGCCAAGCCATTCACAGAAATAGTCGAGATGGCGCAGCGGCTGCTGCTCGTGCTGATTCACCAGCGCCAGTCCCTGCTCGCGGCTCATGCGGCCATGACGGATTTCGCGCGTGGCATGGTCGGTCACCCGTGAATAGCCATGCTTGTAGAGCTTGATGCGGTCATGCAGGTCCATGTAGTTGAAACAATCGACATGGTCGTAGCAATCGAAAGTGCGATCGAAGCCGGCGGTTTCATAGCCATGGCTGGCCATCATCTGCTCATGCTGCGCCCTGGGATCCCAACGCACATAGTTGCCGAGATAGATGCCGCGCACGCCCACCGCTTCCAGCGAGGCATCGTCGGGATAACGGTATTGCCAGATATCGGATTCGGCCAGATCGTCGAAGATGGACAGCAGGTCATCCGCTTCATGGCCCATCAGATCGTGGTCCTTGCGGTAGCGGCGGGTCATTTCCACTTCATGCTCATGGGAGAACATGCCGACTTGCTCCAGGCCCTGATGCGCACCCCAGATGATGAGCGGAATGCCATAGCGAACCGCGGTCTGCACCGGGAACACCGTATGCCCTGCCAGGACCGGCCAGTAGATGCTGCCGAAGCGGCGCAGCGTAGTACGCACGATTTTCTTCACCGAATCCGGATTGACGTTCTGGCTCAGGATGTCGCAGTTGAAGCGTATGCGCAGATTGGCCAGGTTGCGAATGCCAAGCGGAGTGTTGAAGTACTTGTTGTAGGACACCAGCAAAGGATTGAGCCCCAGCTTTTCCTTCACCAGATGGACGATGAAATACGAGTCCTGGGCGCCGCTCACGGGCACGATGCAATCATGCCTGCGCCCCGTCTTGTCGCGGTAGGGCTCCACCAGAGCACGCAATTTTTCAAAGCGCTGGCCCCAGTCCAGGCGGTCCTTTTCCTCATGAATGCGGCAACCCGAGCAGATGTCTTCCTCGTCCAGGGTGAGGCCCAGTGGATGTGCCGTGGAGTACAGGCAGCGTTTGCAGAAAGAAGGACTGGTCATGCGTGGTCCGGGTAATCGGCGGCGAAATGGGGCGGGCGCAATTCCGGACTGGACAGCGCCTTCTTGAATTGCTGGATCGCCAGCTCGCGGTAGCTTAGGAAATTGCCGACGCATACGCCTGCCAGCCGCGGCTTGACCAGCAGTTCCTGCATCATCGAAGCTTCGCTGATGCCGCCAAAGGCAAGCAGCGGCATGCTGGAATCCGGTAGCACATCGAGCAGCGCATCAAGCACGCGAACGTCGAAGCCGTCTGCCTGGCCCTCGTGCTCCCGGTCGATCACGAGCAGTTCGGAGGCCAGGCCGCGCTCCAGTATGCGTTGCAGCGACTGGATCGGAATATCGCGCCTGGCGCGGTAGTCGTGCCACAGCGCTGCATCGCCTTGCATGCGCAGCGGCACGGCGGCCACCAGCGCCTGCACACCCAGATGCTGGCCGAGTTCCTGCACCACGCCGGGCGCATCATGCAGCAAGGCATCGACTGCGATGCGGTCGGCGCCGGTTTGTATCACCCGCACGCCGTCTTCCACGCTGGCGATGCCGCCGCCATAGATCAGGGGCGTGCCCAAGCCCATGCCGGCCAGGGTTTGCAGCAAGTCGAAATCGGGGCCGCCCTGGCGTGCCGAGCGGTCGATGCACTGGACCAGGATTTCGTCTGCGCCCCAGCGATCAAGGTTTTCCACCAGCCATTGTGGTTTGCCCAGGGGCAGATAACGCCGGTAGCCGAAGGATTGCACGGCCCAGCCGTCCTTCACAGTTACCACTCCGATAAGGCGCTTCTTAAGCATGGGTCAATCCATTGATGACGTCTTGCAGCAGCAGGTGTCCCGAGGCCTGGCTTTTTTCCGGGTGAAACTGCATGCCCACCACATTGCCGCTGCGGATGATGGCGGCACAGGGACGAGGCTCGCCGGCGCGCGCCAATTGATACTGGTCCGGTCCCTGGTACTGGTAAGAGTGGTTGAAGTAGAAAGCCTGGCCATCCACGCGGCGGACCAGCTCGTCTTCGCCGCGACAGTTGATGGTGTTCCAGCCGATATGCCAGGCGCTCCCCGGAAAGGGCAGGAACTGGCCGGGGATGAGGCCGAGCCCCTCGGTGTAGCCATGCTCATGCGAAGCCTCGGCCAGCAATTGCATGCCAAGGCAGATTCCCAATATCGGATGGCCCTGGCGTGCGTGCTGCTTCAAGCACTCGCTCAGGCGGCGCTGGTTCAGCGCCTGCATGGCGGTGGGGAAGGCGCCCACGCCGGGCAGTACCAGCAGCCGGGCGTCGTCCAGTGCTTCCGGCGTACCGGCAAGCTTGACCCGGTAACCCAGGCCGCGCAGGGTGTGAACCACCGATGCCTGGTTGCCCATGCCGTAATCCACAATGGCGATCGACAAAGGCATCAGAGACCCACTCCCACGGTGTATTTGCGCGTGATTCGTCCCTGGCTGTCGAGATCGAACAGCTCGCGGTTCAAGCAGCTGTGCACCTTGTTCCAGAAGGCGTCCACGCTGATGTCGATGTAGCGGCAAAAACTTTCTATGTACTCGTCGCTGCAGGCGTCGTCGTGTGCTTCCACCAGTTCGATTCCCCGTTCACGGCTCATGCGGCCCAGGCGAATCTCTTCATTCACGTAGTCGGTCACGCGACCGAAACCGAACTTGTAGTACTTGATCATCTGGTTGAGCGTGACCCAGTCTTCGTCCAGCGAAGTCACGCCCCACAGATCGCCGGTGTTGGCCACCGTGTCTTCGCGAATCTGCAAGCCATTGCTGGCCGAGTACATGCCATTGTTGGCCAGTGACCAGTCGCCGAGGAACCAGCCGAGGTAGACGATCTGCAAGCCGTGGCGGTCGAATTCTTCCGGGCTGGGATACTGATAGGGAATCAAACTGCGCAGTTCCATTCCCGACTCCAGCATCCAGTCCAGTCCGCCGCCGGAAAGCGTATTCATGTAGCGCAGATTGTTGCCGTCGTAGCCGGTGCGCCCCAGGGTTTTGAGGTCGCCGAGTTGCAGACCCGGATTTTCTCCCCACAGGATGAGCGGAATACCGTAGCGGATTGCCAGCTGCGGCACCGAGCTGAACAAAGCCAGTTCGGTCGAGCGGGCCCAGTTGGTGAAGCGGTCGAAGCTTGCGCTCATCAGCCGTTTCCAGGTGCCCGGCGCGGGAGCGGAAACGACCATGTCGAAACCGAGTTCGATCAGGTTCGAGATATTTTCCACGCCCCGCTGGGTGACTTGCTCCGGCGGATAGCTGAGGCAGGCCAGCAGTGGGCGCAATTTCAGTTTGTCGCGCACCCATAGGGCTTGCCGCGTGCTGTCCTTGCCGCCGGAGACACCGATGATGCAGTCGAATTGCTGACCCGGCTTGCGCGGAAAATTCGCGAGCAAGTCCTGCAGGATGTCGAAGCGTTCCTGCCAGTCCACATGCGCCAGTCTGCCGAAGTAATCGCAGGCGGGGCACAGGCCGGCCTCGGTGAAGCGCGTGTTCGGCCGGGTATCAGGCTGAAGGCAGTTTGTGCAGTATTTCATCTTGTTCGTCGAGCGCGCGAAGCTGGTTCAATCCGCGATGCGGCAGGCGGCAGGCAGGCGCCCAGGGCGGCAAAGTGCAATAGACCACGCGCCCCGCGGCCAGGGCCAGCACCAGTCCATACGATTCACAACCGGCTACCCAGCCTGCCCGGCTCAGGGCGCCAGCCATGTCGGCAGACGTATCCAGTTCCAGTGCCAGCTCCGGGTGTCCGGCGATCCAGTCGTCGTACTTGCCCAGCGCATCGGAGGGATGGGGACGCAACCGGATGCTAAGTTGCGGCGGCAGCTTCAGCTGCGGCAGCTTGCGGGCGAAATAATCCAGTGCCTGGAACTCGCCTGCCGTCCCGCGGCCCCAATCGTCCCGTGCGGGTTCGGCAAGGTACAACAGTTCAGGTGCAGCGTCGATGTCCAGCTTGGCAAGCGCGGCGAGTTGTTGCTTCAAGTACCAGTTCTCCACTTGCCGCAAGAAAATTCCGGGGAAGCTTTGTTGCGCCAGTTGCAATGCCTCTTCATCGCCGACCCAGATCTCATCGGGCAGTACCTTTTCGCCGGCACGCACGAAGCGCTGGGGATAGTTCACCCAATGGTCCACCACCGCCGCACAAGCGATGCCTTGCCGCCGGGCTTGCCTGCGTGCCACATGCTCGAGATCGCTGGCCCAGCCGCTTCCGCTCAGTAAAAAGCTGGCCCCATCCAGCGCCGCTTCGGGCGTTTCAAATTGTGAGGAAGCGCCGAATGCCGCTTCCCATATTTTCGCCGCGGGCCCCTGCATACAAGCGCGCCACGCCCGCGAACCGCTTTGCTTCATGCCGGCGATGATGATGTTGGCAGCGCCCGCGTCGTGACAGACCACGGCAGTGTGCGGCGGCAGGGCGGCGAAGGCATCGCTGGTCTGAAGCGCTTCAATCATGGTTGGCAAATCGGGCGTAGTACAGGAGGTCCACCGCCTCGCCATCGATAATTTCCTGCTCGCGCCGCACGGCTTCGAGCTGCATGCCGGATCGTTCCATGATGCGCAGCATCGCCGTGTTGGGTCGGGCGGCGCCGGCAGTCAGCTTGCGCAAGCCCGACTGTGGGCGAAGCAACCATTCGCACAGCGTGTTCCAGGCGTCCTGGCCTATGCCCTGGCCCCAGACGCTGCGCTCGCCCACCATCAAGCCGACATCCACCGTGCCATGGTGGCGCGCGACATAAGCGGTCATGGTTCCGATCAGGGTGCCATCCGTCTTGCGTTCGATGGCGGCGAAAAGATTGTCGCTGCCCTGGAAGCTGGCCAGATAGGCTTGGCTGCTGGTGCGATCGTGTTGGCGAAAGCGTTGGTTGGAATAGCGCACAACTTGCGGATCATTCAACCAGCTGATGTAGTACTCGCCAATGTCGCTGGCGGCAAAGGGGCGCAAGGCGATGTTGCGACCTTCCAGCCGGGTAAACGCTTGAGACAGGTCAGCGCTGGAGCTCATGCGCGCAAGTGGTCCAGGTTTTCCCATACTTTATGAAACGCGGCGGCCACATCATCCAGATCGGCATGCTGCATGCCTGGACGCATCAGCTCGTGCGTGATGACGCGCGAAAAGTGGGCCTTTTCAGTGGTGGGGCACAGGCCATCCGCATAGCTCACCCGGCCGTCGGCATGGGCGCGGGCGATCGGAGAATCCGGGCCGCTGGCGGCCGCCGGCTGCCGGAACAGCGGCAGCAGATACAGGGGACGCACATAGCCCATGCCCATCAGCGGACCTTCCCCTTCGCGCAATTCGGTGGAGGGCAATTCCGCCTTTAGGGCTTGCACCAGTTTTTCGCGCGGCACGCCGGTGACCTGATCGTCATAGTCGAGCACATGCACGTAGTACACGTGGTCTTGCGCAGGCCCGACCACCGGCATAGAAAGACCTGGCAATTTGCCCAGACGGCTTTCCAGATAGCGCACGTTGTCCTTGCGCTGGGCGATCAGTTGCGGTCCCTTGCGCAGCTGCTCGCGGCCGATGGCCGCTTCGATTTCGCCCAGGCGGAAGTTGAAGCCGATCATGTTGTTGAGATCGCTCACGCCTTTTCTTTCCACTACCGCCTCGGCGTGGTTGCGGATGAGTTGAACGCGCTCGGCCAGCCGGCCGTCATTGGTGGTCACCATGCCGCCTTCGCCGGTGTGGATGTGCTTGTGATAGTTGAGCGAGAACACGCCCATGTGTCCTAGACTGCCTGCCGGGCGCCCCTTGTAGGTGGCAAACGGCGCCTGCGCACAATCTTCGATCACGACCAGATTGTGTTCGCGCGCCAGCTCCATGATCGGGTCCATGTCGGCGCATTGACCGAAGATGTGCACCACGATGATGGCGCGCGTACGCTCGGTGATGCGGGGACGGATGGTGTCGGCCGACAAACAATAGGTCTGCGGGTCGATATCGGCAAAGACCGGCACGCCGTTGAAGACCAGCGCGGCGGTGGCGGAGGCGGCCATGGTGTAGGGCGAGACGATGACTTCATCACCCGGCTGCACGCCGGCCGCGCCGACCGCGGCATACAGTCCGCTGGTACAGGAGTTGACCGAGATGCCGTGTTTTACGCCGCACAGACCGGCCCATTCCTTCTCGAAGGCCTGGACCTCCGGGCCGCCGAAAAAATCAGGGTGCCATGCACCGAGAAAGCGCGACAGGATACCGCTTTCCAGCACGCGCGCGGCGGCCGCTTTTTCTTCTTCACCGATCACCCCGTAAGC
>JAEVZY010000350.1 GCA_023392035.1 Pseudomonadota bacterium
GTGCCAGGCACGGCGGCCAGCCTGCGGCAGAATATCACTCCTGCTTCAGGCCCATGGTCTTGACCAGCTTGCCGTAATTGACGATGTCCTTGCTGCGCAGCGCCTCCATCTCGGCGCCGCTGGTGTAGTAAGGCTCGGCGCCCAGGAAAGCCATCTGCTCGCGCATTTCCTTGGTCTCCACCGCCTTTTTCAGGGCGGCATTGAGCTTGTCCACCACCGACTTGGGCATTTTGGCCGGGCCTTCCAGGCCGACCCAGAAGTTCATGGTCGCCTGCGGGAAGCCGCTCTCCGCCGCGGTCGGCACATCGGGCATGATCGAGGAACGCTTCTCCGACATCACCAGGATCGGCCGCACCTTGCCCGAGCGCACATGGCCGATGGTGGAAGGCAGCGAGTCGAACACCATCGACACCCGGCCCGAGATCACGTCCGGAAAGGCCTGGCCGGAAGACTTGTAGGGAATGTGCTGCATCTCGATCCCGGTCGCGGTGGACAGGATGTGGCCCGACAAGTGGCCGGTGCTGCCGGGACCGGCGGAGCCGAAGCTCAGCTTGCCACGGCCCGCGCCCTTTGCATAGTTCACCAGCTCGCCGATGGTCTTCACGGGCAGCTCCGGGTTCACCACCAGCACATTGGGCGTGGTGGCAAAGGTGCCGACCATGGTGAAGTCTTTCGCCGTGTCGTAAGGCAGATCGCGCAACAGCGCCGGCGCCACCGCCACCATGGGCGGGCTGGTCAAGAGCAGCGTGTAGCCATCCGGCGCCGACTTGGCGACCACACCGGCGCCCAGGGTGCCGCCGGCGCCGCCGCGGTTTTCCGTGACCACGCTCTGGCCCAGGATCTTGGACAGGGCCGTGGCCACCATGCGGCCCATGGCGTCCGACACGCCGCCGGTGGCATATGGCACCACCAGCTTGATCGGCTTGTTGGGATAGTCATCCTGCGCCAGCGCCGAGCTCGGGGCGAAGGCGGCCAACAGCAGGGCGCCGGCCAGCGCCAGGGCGCCGCGGCGATTGAACATCGGTGAAGCATTGCGGGACTGCGTGTTTCCAGACATGGGATACCTCATGAGTTGGACAGACGATGCCGCTCTAAGCAATGAGCAATGAACCATGGCGGCGTGCTTTGGATCGAAGGCCGCGCGCGTTGCAAGGACTAGCGCAGCGCCGCGACCGCGGTGATCTCCACCAGGCATTTGGGGTCGTTCATTTCCACCTTGCCGCAGCAACGCGTCGGCGTTTCGCCCGGTGCGACCCAGGCATCCCACACTGCGTTGAAGGCGGCGAAGTCGTCCATGGACTTCAGCCACACCTGGGTCGAAAGCAGTCGCGCTTTGTCCGTGCCTGCTTCAGCCAGGAGATCATCGATCTTCCTAAGCACCTGTCGTGCCTGCTCGGCGATGCCGCCGCTGCGTTCGTCCGGCACCTGTCCCGAGAGGTAAATCAGGCCGTTATGCACCAATGCCCGGCTGCGCCGGGCGTTCTGGTCGATGCGTTTGATGTCACTCATCGATCTTGTCTCCTTGTTTTTATGCCGGCGTCTTCACCATGCTGGTTCGCGCCGGCTGCCATTGTGCACACATGCACCCTTGTTTGGCGCATTACTGCGCGCCCCAGCCGCCACCGCCAGCGGTCTCCATCAGAATGCGGTCGCCGCCCTTCAACAACTTGGGTTCGGTCGGGTCCACTTCGACGCCATTGATGAGCAGTCGCCCCGGCTGGCCCGGGCCGCCGCCATCCAGCCCTTGCGGCACCGATTTCAATTGCGTCATGAGGAAGGAAGCGGTGGTCTCTTTCGCTTCGGGCAGCAGTTCGAATTCGAAGCTGATGCCGTCGCCGCCACGATGAATGCCGGCCCCGCCGCTGCCGCGCCGAATCTCGCGCCGCAAGACCTTGATCGGCGCCAGGCTTTCCATCATCTCCACCGGCGTATTGCCCAGGTTGCCGGGGAAGGACAAGGCGGAATAGCCGGGACGCCGCGCATTGGCGCCCTGCCCCGCGTTGAGGAAGTTCACCACCGCATAGCGCCGGCCGCGGTATTCGCCGGACATGGTCATGGACGAATTGGGCGAACCGCCGGCCCAGACTTTTTGCGGCAGCACGCTGGCCAGGGCCTTGAACACCGCCGCCGGCAACAGGTGGCCGATGGCGCTGCGCCCACCCGATGCGGCCGGGAACACCGGGTTGAAAATCGAGCCCAGCGGCGCGTCGGTGGAGATCGGCAGGAAGCTGCCTTCGTTGTTGGGTATGTCCGGGCACAAGAGCGCCTTCAGGCCGTACACGGTGTAGGCGAAGGTGTAGATCGGCACCACGTTCATGGCGCGCGCCACCTGGGGGCTGGAGCCGGCGAAATCGATGGCGATAGTCTCGCCTGCGACCGTCAACTTGCACTGGATGATGATCGGCGCTTCAAAGCCGTCATGCTGCACGGTGGAGTGGTAGACGCCATCGGGCAGCGCGCGGATCGCGTCGCGCATGGCCTGCTCGGAGCGGCCGCGTACCTGCGCGCCCAGCGCATCCAGGTCCACCACATCCAGCAAGCCCTGCAGGCGCTCGCCCATCATGCGGCAGGCCGAGACCTGGGCCCAGATATCGCCCATGCCCTGGTCCGGCACGCGCACGTTCTGGGTGATCATCTCGATCAGCACACTGTTGGGCTGGCCGGCATCCAAGAGCTTCATCATCGGAATCTGCAAGCCCTCTTCGTAGATCTCGCGGCTGCTGTTGCTGCGCAGCTTGCCGCCGATATCGGGCAGGTGCGAGACCACGGCGGCAAAAGCCACCAGCTTGCCGTCGCGGAAAATCGGCGTGACCGTGGTGACGTCGTGAATATGGCCGGAGCCCTTCCACGGATCGTTGGTGATGAAGACGTCGCCCTCGCGCATGGTGTGCGCCGGATATTTGTCGAGGAAATGGCGTACCGTGGCCGGCAGGCAGCCGATGAAGCCCGGCAGGCTCATGGTGGACTGCGCCAGGGAGCGGCCCTGGGCATCGGTCAGCACGATGGCGAAGTCATTGCCATCGCGCACCAGGGTGGAAAAACAGGTGCGCACGAAGGCGGCCGCCGCTTCATCCACCACGCTGATCAGGCGCTTCCAGAGAATTTCCAGCTCGATCGAATTGAAGCTGGTTTGCACCGCGCGCTTTTGCGCCGGCTTGTCGGCAATGGTATTCATTCAGTCGAATTCCTTGATGGTGACGGCAACCGTCAGGTCGGGCAGCACGGTGACTTCGGACTTCACCGGCACAACGATGGTCGATTCGCGCTCTTCCAGAATCAGCGGACCATGCAGCACTTCGCCCGGGCGTACCGAGTAACGGTCGTAGACTTTGGCCGTGACGTAATCCTTCTGCAGGGTGTGCCAGATGCGGCGTTCGCCGCGCAAGGCCGCGCCGGCTTCCACCCGCGCATCGCCCCAGGCGAAGTGATGGCCGCGCGCCTGGGCCCGTCCGGTCAGGCGCCAGGTGATGACTTGCGGACGGGCGCCGGGCACGGTGCGGCCGTAGAGCTTTTCGTATTGCTCTTCAAAGGCGGCCAGGATGGCGGCGCTGGTGCTGCTGCTCACCACTTCATACGGCAGGGTCACCGGCACTTCGGCGCCCTGGCCGTAGTAGCGCATTTCCACGCCGATGCGCCATTCCACGTCCGTGGCGCCGGCGGTATCGAGTTCGGCCTGCGCCTCTTTCTTCAAGGCGTCGAGGTTGGCGGCCACCTGGTCCCAGCTGACTTCGGCCAGCAATTGCGGATTGGAGAAGGAACGATCCACCCGGGCCGGCGCGGCCAGCATGCCCAGGCAGGAACCGGCGCCGGCGGCGATTGGAATCAGCACCTTGGGGATGCGCAGCTTGCGCGCCACTTCCACCGCGTGGACCGGACCGGCGCCGCCGGTGCCGACCATGCAGAAGTCGCGCGGGTCATGACCGTTCTCGGCGATATGGATACGCGCCGCGCTGGCCATGTTTTCATTGACCATGTTGTAGATGCCGAAGGCGGCATCCACCATGCTGACCTTGAGTTTTTCCGCCAGCCGGCCCATGGCTTTTTGCGCCAGGTCCACGTTCAGCTTCATCTCGCCGCCGAGGAAATTGTCGGCCGAGAGATAGCCCAGCAAGAGGTCGGCATCGGTCACGGTCGGGTCTTCTCCGCCGCGGCCGTAGCAGGCCGGGCCCGGCACCGAACCGGACGATTCCGGACCGACGTTGAGCAAGCCAAGCCGGTTGGCATGCGCAATCGATCCGCCGCCGGCGCCGATCTCGATCAGCTCGATGCTGGGAATCAGAATCGGCAAGCCGGAGCCGCGCTTGAAGCGTTCCACCCGCGCGCATTCGAAGAAGTGCGCAACCGGCGCTTCGCCGCCGACCGCCACGCAAGCCTTGGCCGTGGTGCCGCCCATGTCGAAGGCCAGCACCTGCTCCACATTGTTCTGGCGCGCGGTGTTCAGCGCCGACAGCACGCCGGCCGCCGGGCCCGATTCCAGCAACAGGATGGGCGTATGCGCGGCCGATTTGGCGGAAGTGAAGCCGCCGCTGGAGACCATGATGCGCAGCGGCACATCGTCTTCGATTTTGGCGATGCGGTTTTCCAGCTCATGCAGATAGGCCGCCACGATCGGCTTCACGTAGGCGTTGGCGGTGGTGGTGGAGGTGCGCTCGAATTCCTTGATTTCGCGCGCCAGTTCCGAAGAGAGCGAGACCGCCACGCCGGGCAAGGCCGCTTCCAGCGCGGTGCGCACCTGGCGTTCATGTTCGTCGTTCACGTAGGCGTGCAGCAGCGACACCGCCACCGATTCCACGCCCATGGTTTTCAATTCCGCCGCCACCCGCGCCAGGTCCTGGACGGTCGGGCTTTGCAGCACTTCGCCGCGGGCATCGACCCGCTCGTTCAGTTCCACCCGGTCGGCCGGCGCCACCAGGGGCGTGGGCAGCACGATATCGAGGTCGTAGATGTCGTAGCGCCATTCGCGGCCGATATCCAGCATGTCGCGCTGGCCGCTGCTGGTGACCAGGCCCGTGCGCGCGCCCTTGCGCTCGATCAGGGTATTGGTGATCAGGGTGGTGCCATGCACCACTTCATCCAGCGCCGGGGCGGCTTCGCCCATGGATTGCTTGACCTGCTGCAGGAGATTGAGGATGACGGTCGAGACCGCCTCGCCGGGGTCGGAAGGCGTGGTCGGGGTCTTGCCGACCCAGATGCGGCCGGCGGGAGACAGCGTTGCCACGCCATCGGTGAAGGTGCCGCCGATGTCCACGGCCACGCGCAGGGTGTTCTCTTTCGAATTCGGTTTCATGGGATTCTTGTCAGGCACTTCAGTAATGCGCATCAGTAAGCCACTTCAGTAAGCCACTTCAGTAAGCCACGGTGATCAGGCGCTCTTCCGTCATTTCGCGTATCGCGTAGCCCGGGCCTTCGCGCCCGAAGCCGCTGTCCTTGACGCCGCCAAAGGGCATGATGTCCACCCGCGCGCTGGAGGCTTCGTTGATATGCACGCCGCCAAAAGCCAGGCGCGGCGCGGTGCGCAAAGCGGTGGAGAGATCGCGGGTAAAGAGGCCGGCAGCCAGGCCGAAGGCACTGTCGTTGGCGCGCGCCACGGCTTCATCCAGGGTGTCGAATTCGATCATGCACACCACCGGCGCGAAGATCTCTTCGCAGTAGACGCGCATGTCGTCCTTCACATGGGTGAGCACGGTGGGCAGCAGCACATTGCCGACACGCTCGCCGCCGCACAGCAGTTTCGCGCCGGCTGCCACGGCTTCTGCCACCCAGGCCGCGGCACGCTCGGCGTGATGGGTGCTGATCATGGGGCCGACGATGGTCTTGTCATGGGCTGGATCGCCCACCGCGGTGGACTTGGCGGCGGCCACGAATTTTTCGGTGAAGGCGGAGGCAATGCGCCGGTCCACCATCAGGCGCTGCACCGAAGTGCAGACCTGGCCCGCCTTGCGAAAGCCGGCGTTGATGATCTTGGGGATCGCCATCTCGATGTCGGCGTCATGGCAGACGATGGTGCTGGCAATGCTGCCCAGCTCCAGCTGCACCCCACGCAAGCCGGCGGCCTGCTGGATTTCGCGCCCCACCTGGGTGCTGCCGGTGAAGGCGTAGTAGGCGATGCGCTGGTCTTCCAGCAACTGGCGGCCGATGCGGGTGCCGGAACCGTTCACCAGCGCCAGCAGTTGCGGCGGCAGGCCGGCATCCAGCAAGGCCTTGCACAATTCGACCGCGGTCAGCGGGGTCAGGTTGGAAGGCTTCAAGACCACGCTGTTGCCGCCGGCCAGGGCCGGCGCCACCTTGTGCGCCACCGTATTGAGCGGCGAATTGAAGGGCGTGATGCAGCAGATCACGCCGCGCGGCACGCGCAGCGTATAGCCCATGCGGTTCTTCATGCCGGAGGCGGCTTGCATCGGCACCAGTTCGCCATTCAGGCGCTTGGCTTCCTCGGCCGACAACTCCAGCGTCTGCACGCAGCGCCGCACTTCGTTTTCGCCATCGGCGCGGGTGAAGCCGGCTTCGTCGCGCATCAGGCCCACCAGCAAATCCATGCGCTCGGCGATGAGGGTCGAAGCCTTCATCAGGATCTTGTAGCGCTCGTAGGGAGAAAGCGTGCTGGCTTGCCAGGCCGCTTGCGCGCCTTCTACCGCCGCACTCACCTGCTCGGCGCTGGCGACCGCCATCTGGCCATAGGGGCGGCCGTGGAATTTGTCTTTCAGTTCCTGGGTGCTTTCGCCATCCACCCACTGGCCCCGGATCAGGAGTTTTGACATGGCGGACCTCAGGCTTTGACGCCCATGCCAGCCATGAAGCGCTGGCGGATGCGGGCCGGATCGCGATCGGTGACGCCGGCCGGTTTCTGGTCGTCGATGCGAACGGCGATCAGGCTCGGGCCGCTGCCGTCCAGGGCGCGTTCCACCAGGCGCTCGAAGTCTGCTTCGTCTTGTGCCCAGGCGGCTTGTGCCAGGCCGCAGGCCTTGGCCACTGCCACCAGGTCAACGGTGCTTGCGGTGAGAGTCGGCTGCTTGCCGGTGATCTGGTAGATACCGTTGTCCCAGACGATCACGCACAGGTTTTTCGGCGCGGCCTTGGCGATGGTGCCCAGCGCGCCCAATTGCATCAGCAGCGAGCCGTCGCCTTCCAGCGCAAACACCTGGCGCTGCGGCTGGGCGATGGCCACGCCCAGCGCAATCGGCGCCGCCAGGCCCATGCTGCCCAGCATGTAGAAATTTTCCGGGCGCTGGCCGCTAGCCCAGAGGTCGAAGTTGTTGTTGCCGATGCCGCCGATCACGGCTTCGTTCTTGTTCAGCTTGGCCACCAGACGGCTGGTGAGCTGCGAGCGGTTCATGACCCGGGCTTGTTCGCGAGTTGCCATCTTCGTCTCCTTATTCCTGCTTGCCCGCGGCATTCTTCTTGGTCAGCAAGGGCGACAGGATCATGGCCGCCGGCTGCTGGGTGGAGAAGGCCTGCTTGATCATGCTGTCGACCACGAATTCAACGTCGTCCAGGCGCTCGATGGCGTAGTGCTCGATGCCCAGGCTCTGCAGCACCGGGCGCATGGTGCGGCAGACGATGGCTTGCCCGAGCTGGTGGTCACCAATGGTGCCGCGCTCGGAAATCATCATCAGCAGGGGAATCTGGAACGGCATGGCCAGCGACGCCAGCACATTGGGCAGCGTGGCAAAGCCGCTGGTCTGCATCAGGGTGATGCCGCGCAGGCCGGCCAGGTGAGCGCCGGTGACGATGCCGACGGCTTCCTCCTCGCGCGCCGGGCAGATGACGGTGAAATAGTCGTCCGCGTGCAGACGCTCGATCAGGGGTTTGAGGACATTGTCCGGCACATAGGCCACCAGCTTGACCTGGTTGGCCTTGAGCACGCGGATGACGATGTCATACCAATTGCTGTTTTCCGGCATCTCGTCTCTTTCTCGTCTTGAGGAATGGACAGACGGGGATGCTCATTCGCCACCCCGCCTTGGGTGGAAAAATCATAGGCGGGTGGTTTGATGAAAACAAACAACTAGTTTTTGTGAATTATTCGGTTTTGGTGATAGGTGCGACGATGGGACTCAAAGCGTAGGGCGCACAGCTGCTCGGTCACCAAAGTTAAAGTACCTGACCCCGTTACGCCCGTACCAGCGTGTTAGGATGCACCCAACCTCCGACCCAATAAGGCAAATCATGCGTGAAGTCAATTTCACCTTCCGCGTCGACGAATCCCTACAGAAAGAATTTACCGCAGCAGCGGAATCGCGGGACCTTAGCGGCGAACAGCTTTTACGCGACTTCATGTGCGAGTTCGTTCAGCACCAGCAAGAAGCCAAAGAACACGATGCATGGTTTCGGCAGCAGGTACAGGCAGGATTGGACTCCGCAAACGCAGGACGACTTGTGCCAGCTGCTGAAGTAGAAGCCATCTTCGCCGCACGCGCAGCGGCAACCCGGCAGCGCCTCAAAACAAACGACTGATGGAGCTGTTTTGGACGCATGAGGCGATTCAAAACCGGCTGGAAATCTACGATTGCATTGAAGCTGACAATCCTGCAGCCGCCTTGGCTTTGAACGAGCTGTTCTCGGAATGCGCCAACCGCCTGCTCTCCTATCCTGCCCTCGGCCGGCCGGGCCGTATAGCTGGCACGCGAGAATTGGTAGTTCACCGGAACTACATCCTGGTCTATGACCTGAAAGGTGATTCAGTACGCGTGCTGCAAGTCCTTCATGCAGCCAGGCGCTGGCCGCCTGTACACAAGTAGCGAGCCATGGGTGGCTTGGTTTCCGCGCTTGCTGCATGCAAAGCCCGATCAACGGGAAAGATACGAAATGTCAGTCAAGGGCATCCACTGGGACGAACTTAGAGGCCAATTTCCCACTTGAGTCAGCCCTGCCGGGATCCTCAAACCTCCAACCACTCCTTCCGAATCCCAGGATTGGCCATCAGCTCCGCGGGCGATCCCTCGAACACAATCGCCCCATGCCCCATCACGTAGACCCGCTGCGAAATCTGCAAGGCGATCGCCAGTTTCTGCTCCACCAGCAAGACTGAAATCCCGCGGTTCTTCAGTTCCTGCAGATACTGCGCGACCAACTCCACGATCTTCGGCGCCAGGCCTTCGGTGGGCTCGTCGATCATGATCAGATCGGGGTCGCCCATCAGCGTGCGGCACAGCGTGAGCATCTGCTGCTCGCCGCCGGAAAGCACCCCGGCCTGCGTATGCTGGCGCTCCTTCAGGCGCGGGAACATGCGGTACATGTCGGCCATTTGCCAGCGCGATTTGTGGCCTTTCTTCTCGCCCAGCATCAGGTTCTGTTCCACCGTCAGCGTGGGAAATACATCGCGATTCTCGGGCACATAACCCAGGCCGCGATGCGCCACCTCGAAGGCCTTCAAGCCCAGCAATTCCTGGCCCTTGAAACGCACCGAGCCGGTTGCATTGACCATGCCCATGGCCGCCTTCACCGTGGTTGAACGGCCGACGCCGTTGCGGCCCAGCAGGGAGACGATCTCGCCCTCGCCCACTTCCATGTTCACGCCATGCAGCACATGGCTCTTGCCGTAATAGCCATGCAGATCGCGAATCTCAAGCAGCGCGCTCATGCCACCTCCGCCGGCGCGTGGCCGCCCAGGTAGGCTTCCTGCACGCGCGCATTGGCGCGGATGTTGGTCGGGGTGTCGCAGGCGATCACCTCGCCATACACCACCACCGCGATCTTGTCGGCCAGGCCGAACACCACGCTCATGTCATGCTCCACCATCAACAGGGTCTTGCCGACTGTGACCTTGCGGATCAATTCCACCGCGTGATCGGATTCGGATCGGCTCATGCCGGCCGTCGGCTCGTCCAGCAGGATAACGTCGGCGCCGCCGGCAATCGTGATGCCGATTTCCAGGGCGCGCTGCTCGGCATAGGTCAGCAAACCCGCGGCCCGGTCGCGCCGGCGCGTCAGGCCGATCTGCTCCAGCACCTGCTCGGCGCGCTCCTGGGCATCCTTCAAGCCATTCAGGCGATGCCAGAACGAATACTTGTAACCCAGCGACCACAAGACCGCGCAGCGCAGGTTTTCGAACACCGACAGGCGATGAAAGATGTTGGTTATCTGGAAGCTGCGCGACAAGCCCTTGCGATTGATTTCATACGGCTTCAGGCCGCGCAGGCTTTGTCCATTGAGCAGGATCTCGCCCGAGCTCAGCGCAAAGCGGCCCGAGATCAGGTTGAACAGGGTCGACTTGCCGGCGCCGTTGGGGCCGATGATGGCGTAGCGCTCGCCGGCCGGCACCGACAGGCTGGCGCCGCGGATGATCTCGGCCTTGCCGAAGCTCTTCTTTACATCGCGCAATTCAAGCGCCAGCTGGCTCATGCTTCACCTCGCGCAATGCGGGATTCGATTTCAGCGTTGACTTCGCCCCACTCACGCTTGAAGCGGCGCGAGGTCAGCAGGAACAAGACCATGCCCAATACGATCACCGCCGAAGCCACGGCCCAGGGCAGGATGGCATTGGTGTCAAGCGTCATCCCCCACAACTGCATGACGTAGCCATTGGCGGAATTCAGCGTGCGGTGGTACAGCATTTCGATGAAGGCGAAGGCGCCGATCAGGCCCAGCAAGGTCGCCAGGCAGGTGGCCGCCATGCTGGCGCGCACCCGCTTGAACAGGCCGTATTTCAACACTCGCAGGTTGAGCATGATGATGCCGGCAATGCCGAACGGCGCATACATCACGATCAGGATGAAGAACACGCCCAGGTACAACTGCCAGGCCTTGGTGAATTCGGACAGCAGCACGGTCATGAACACGCCGACGATGGCGCCTATCATCGGTCCGAAGAAGAAGCCGACGCCGCCGATGAAGCTGAACAGCAGCACCCCGCCAGAACGCAGGGCGGATACGTTTTCCGCCGTCACCAGCTCGAAGTTGATGGCGGAAAGCCCGCCGGCAATGCCGGCAAAAAAGGCCGAGAGAATCAGCGTGAAGTAGCGCACGTACTGGGTGTTGTAGCCGATGAATTCGGCCCGTTCCGGATTGTCGCGCACGGCATTGATGATGCGCCCCAGCGGCGTCTGGGTGAAAGCAAACATCGCGATGGTGGCAATGAACAGCCAGGCCGCGATCAGGTAGTAGACCTGGATTTGCGGCCCGAAGCTGATGCCCAGGAAAGGCTTGCCGATCACGCGGTTGGTGCTGACGCCGCCCTCGCCGCCGAAGAAGCCGGGGAACATCAGCGAGCAGGCAAACACCAGCTCGACGATGCCCAGGGTGATCATGGCGAAGGTGGTGCCGGCCTTCTTGGTGGTGACGTAGCCGAACAGCACGCCAAAGAACATGCCGGCAAAGCCGCCAACCAGGGGAATCAGGCTGACCGGAATCGGCAGCTCGCCGGCCCCGGCCATGTTCATTGCATGCACCGCGAAGTACGCGCCCAGGCCGGAATACACCGCATGGCCAAAGGACAGCATGCCGCCCTGCCCCAGCAGCATGTTGTAGGAGAGGGCAAAGATCATCACCGTCCCCATGGTGCACAAGACCGAAAGCGAAGCGCCCTTGTTGAACACCAGCGGCGCGAGCACCAGGACCAGCGCGAAGGCGCTCCATACGATGCGACGCCCGAGATTGATGGGCCGGAAACTGACAGTGTGATTGGTTGCCTGCATGGTCATGGAGGCTTGCGCCCCGTTTTGCGCGCGCGGCAGATCGAGTTCGCTGGTCTGCATTTAGCCCTCACGCGTTCCCATCAGCCCCTTGGGCCGGAAAATCAAGATCAACACCAGGAACAGATACGGCAGGATAGGCGCGGTCTGGGCAATGCTGAGCTTGAGCACGCTGGCCGCCGGAGTGTCCATGGTGACCACCATGCCGAATTTTCCCAGCACATCGGCCAGCGAATAATCGAGCGCCACGGCAAAGGTCTGGATCACGCCGATCAGCACCGATGCCAGCAAGGCGCCGGCCAGCGATCCCATGCCGCCCACCACCACCACCACGAAAATGATGCTGCCCACCATGGCCGCCATGCCCGGCTCGGTGACGAAGGCATTGCCGCCGATGACGCCGGCCAGCCCGGCCAGCGCGCAACCGCCGCCGAACACCAGCATGAACACGCGCGGCACGTTGTGGCCCAGGGCTTCCACCGCCTCCGGATGGGTCAATGCGGCCTGGATCACGAGGCCGATCCGCGTACGCGTCAGGACCAGCCAGATCGCCGCCAG
>JAEVZY010000366.1 GCA_023392035.1 Pseudomonadota bacterium
GCCATGGGCAATGCCAATCCGGGCCCGATCGCCAAGCTGTTCCGCGAATGGAAAAACGCCGACGCCGACGAACAACAGCAAAAGCTCAACCTGGTGCGCCAGACCTATTCGAAGTTCCCGGTGATTCCGGCCCTGAAAGCGGCCATCGCTCATCACACCGGCGACGCCGGCTGGGCCACGGTGCGTCCGCCCCTGGCCAACCTGAACGCCGAACAAAGCCAGGCGCTGGTCAAGGCACTGGATGAAATCGGATTCGGCATGCCGGGCATCGCCGGCTGATTCGAAACAACGCAAGACGAAACAGGAGAATGGTTTTGGCAGCACAGCAGCAAGCAGCAGCACAATCGGCCGTCGTGATCGGCGGCGGCACCATGGGCCGCGATGTGGCGGGCATTTTCTATGCCGCCGGTTGGCCGGTACAAGTGGTGGAACCGGGCAAGGTGCGCGAGCAATTGGCGCAAAGCGTACCGGTGGCCGGCGAAGAAGCCGGCGTCTTCCGGCTGGGCGCCAGCGTGCGCGCCGTGGCCAGCATTGCCGAGCTGGACTGGAGCAATGTCGCCATCGTGATCGAATGCGCGCCGGAAAAACTGGAAGTCAAACGCCAGGTGTTTGCCGAACTGGAGAAGTACGCGCCCGCCCATGTGCCGCTGACCAGCAATTCATCCGGCATTCCGATCACGCTGATCGGCGAAGGCCTGGCCACCCAGGAGCGCATGCTGGGCCTGCATTTCTTCATGCCGGCGCACCTGGTGCCGGCGGTGGAAGTGATCCGCAGCGAAAAGTCCGATGAAGCTGTCGCCAAAACCGTTTCCGACATCATGCGCGCCGTGCGCAAGAAGCCGGTGCAGGTGAAGAAGGATGTGCCCGGCTTCCTGGCCAACCGCATCCAGCACGCCATGATGCGCGAAGCGATTGCGCTGGTGGACGAAGGCTTCGCCAGCCCGGAAGACGTGGATACCGCCGTGCGCTATGGCTTCGGTTTCCGCTATATCGCTGCCGGTCCGCTGCTGCAGAAAGACCTGGCCGGCGTCGACATCCACTGCGCGGCGGCCGCCTCCATCTATCCGGCCCTGAACACCGGCCGCGAACCGGCGCGCCTGATGCAGGATCTGGTGGCGCGCGGCGACTATGGCGTCAAGGCGCCCAGCAAGAAAGGCTTCTACGAGTGGGACGATGCGGCCATCGCGCGCGAGCAGGATCGCTATCGCGTGGCCCTGGCCAAGGCCATGCAGATTCTGCGCGACGAAGAGCAACAATAAGTTCGATTGAAGGATAGGGACCTGAGCAGCAAGCGGGAAATCATCCGAAAGGCTTAAGTATTTACCCGTAAAGTCTTCCCGCTGGCCTTGGGTCCTGACTATAATCGCAGCACAAAAAACAGGGGGGCTTTCCGAAAGCCCTCCACCTTTTTCCGACCAGCCCGGGCTTGCCCCTCGCAGTCCCGGAATTCCTCAACAGGAGACACATCCATGCTATCCCGTTTGCTGCGCATTGCTGCGCTGTCCGTCGGCCTGATCGCCGCTGCCACCGCGTCCGCGCAAAACATTTCCGTCGCCACCGGCGGCACCGGCGGCGTCTACTACCCGATGGGTGGCGGCGTGGCTGCCGTGCTGTCCAAGTATGTCCCTGGCATGCAAGCCACGGCCGAAGTCACCGGCGGTTCGGTCGACAACCTGAAACTGGTCGGCTCGGGCAAGCCCTACATCGGCTTCTCGATGGCTGACGCAGCCCAGGACGCCTACAAGGGCGAAGACAAGTTCAAGAGCCACAAGGTCAACGTTCGCACGCTGATGGTGCTGTACCCCAACCGCATGCACCTGGTCACCGTTGAAGGCAAGCCGATCAACAAGGTGGCTGACCTGAAAGGCAAGCGCATTTCCACCGGCTCGCCGGGCAGCGCCACCGAGGTGATGGCCTTCCGCATCCTGGAAGCGGCCCACATCGACAAGGACAAGGACGTCAAGCGTGAACGCCTGGGCGCGGCCGAATCGGTCAACGCCATCAAGGACGGCAAGATCGACGCCTTCTTCTGGGTGGGTGGCGTGCCGACCGCGGCCGTGACCGACCTGGCCAACACCCCCGGCATGAAGCTCAAGATGATCGACCACGCCGAAACCGTGGCCGCCATGAACAAGAAGTACGGCAACCTCTACATCGAGGACACCATTCCGAAGTCGGTCTACAAAGGCATGGATCATGACAACAAGCAGGCTACCGTCATGAACATCCTGGTCGCCGACCAAAGCATGGATGACAAGACCGCCTACAACATCGTCAAGACCATCTTCGAGAAGAAGGCTGACATCGTTGCCGTGCACAAGGAAGCTGAAAACTTCAAGCTCGAGAACCAGAAAGCCAGCGCTTCGCCTGTGCCTTTCCATCCCGGCGCCCTGAAGTATTTCGCGGAGAAGGGCATCAAGGTTCAATAAACCTGATACGCCCAAGTAACCCCGCCCCGGCGGGGTTTTGATTTATTGGGGACCCGGCAAGTCCCCGGAGGATGAAATATGAGTGAACTGGCCCAAGTGAACGACAAGGACGGCACGATCAGCGAAGAACAGCTGAAACGCGCCGAAGAATTCATTGAAGAAGAGGAAGGCGCGGCCAACAAGATAGGCGGTTGGCTGGGCGTGTTCCTGGTGGCGGTGGCGGTGGTGATGTCGCTGTTCCACCTGTATGCGGCGTATGACATCGTGGCGACGCAAACCTTGCGGCCGGTGCACGTGGCTTTCGTGCTGTTCCTGACCTTCCTGCTGTTCCCGGTTTCCAAGCGCTTCCGGCACCGCATCATGTGGTGGGACTGGATCGCGGCCGGCCTTGCGGTGGCCACCATCGTTTATCTGTTGATGGGCGGCGACGATTTCTTCGACCGCAATACTTCGCCCGAGACCATCGACATCCTGTTCGGCGTGGCACTGATCCTGCTGATCATGGAAGCCATGCGCCGTACCAACGGCTGGATCATGCCTTTCGTGACCACCATGTTCCTGGCCTATGCCTTGTTCGGCCAGTACCTGCCGCATCCCTGGACCCACAAGGGTTACGAGATCGGCCGCCTGGTGGGCCAGATGTACATGACTCTGGAAGGCATCTTCGGCAGCGCGGTGGACGTCTCGTCTTCGCTGATCATCCTGTTCACCATCTTCGGCGCCTTCCTGCAGTACTCCAACGCCGGCAAGTTCTACATCGACTTCTCGTTCTCGGCCATGGGCGGCAAGCCGACCGGCGCCGGTCGCACGGTGGTGCTGGCTTCCTTCCTGCTGGGCGGACCGTCCGGCTCGGGCGTGGCCACCACGGTGACCCTGGGTTCGGTGGCCTGGCCGATGCTGGCCAAGGTTGGCTATGAGCGCAATGCCGCCGGCGGCCTGCTGTCGGCCGGTGGCCTGGGCGCCATCATTTCGCCCCCGGTGCTGGGCGCGGCGGCTTTCCTGATCGCCGAGTTCCTCAAGATCTCCTATCTGGACGTGCTGCAGATGGCGATCATTCCGACCTGCCTGTTCTACCTGGCACTGTTCCTGATGGTGGAAATCGATGCCCGCAAATACGGCATGCATGAGACCACCTTCGAGAAAGTGGAATCGGTGTGGGTCCTGGCAGGCAAGTACTGGTTCCACTTCCTGTCGCTGATCTCGATCGTGCTGTTCATGATGTGGGGCTTCTCGCCGGTGCTGTCGGTGTTCTGGGCGACGGTGGTGTCTCTCTTCACCAGCTTCCTGCGCTCCGATACCACCCTGATCTCGATTTCCGAAATCAAGGAAAAAGGCCTGCTGCGCGGCCTCGGCCAATCCAAGCTGATCAAGGCGCTGGAAGGCGGCTCGGTAGGCGTCTTGAACGTGGGCGCCACCTGCGCCGGCGCCGGCCTGATCGTGGGCGTGGTCACCCTGACCGGCCTCGGCCTGAAGTTCTCCGGCATCGTGATCGACTATGCCGGCGGCAGCCTGTTCCTGACCGCGGTCTTCACCGCGCTGGTGGTGTGGATCGTCGGCCTGGCCGTGCCGGTTACCGCGTCCTACATCATCTGCGCCGTGATCGCGGCGCCGGCCCTGACCAAGCTTGGCGTGCCGGATTACGCAGCCCACATGTTCATCTTCTACTACGCAGTGCTGTCCGAAGTTTCGCCCCCGACCGCGCTCTCGCCCTTCGCGGCGGCAGCCATCACCGGCGGCGATCCCTACAAGACCACGCTGCAGTGCTGGAAGTACACGGTGCCGGCTTTCCTGCTGCCCTTCATGTTCGTGCTCGACCCGAGCGGCCTGGGCCTGTTGCTGATGGGCTCGACCAAGGCGCTGGCCACGGCCAACTGGTTCTCCATCGCCGAAGTGACCGTTACCGCCGCCATCGGCATCGCCTCGATCGCGGCCGGCTTCCAGGGCTGGATGCTGGTCAAGACCACGCTGATCGAACGCATCATGTTCATCGTCGCCGGCTTTGCCCTGGTCTACCCGGGCGCGGTGGCTGACGTGGTGGGCTTCGGCCTGGTGATCCTGGCGGTGGCATCGCAGGTGATCCGCAATCGCAAGCTGACCGCAAGCAGGCTCGCTTCATAAAGGCAGCTGCTGCATAAAAAAGGGCGGGTGCGCGCAAGCGCCCCGCCCTTTTCTTTTTCCGGGACAGCGTATCTACGCGCCCCGGTACGCCTTCTCCAGCGCCGCAATATCCAGCTTCTTCATCTCCATCATCGCGCTCAAGGCGCGCCCCGCAGCGACGCGGTCGCTGCTGGCGATGAAGTCCATCATCGGCTTGGGCACCACCTGCCATGAAAGGCCATAGCGGTCCTTCAGCCAGCCGCATTGCTGGGCATTGGGGTCGCCGCCTTCATTCAGGCGATCCCAGTAGTAGTCGACCTTCTTCTGGTCGTCGCACATGATCTGCAGCGAGATCGCCTCGCTGAACTTGAATTGCGGTCCGCCGTTCAGGGCGGTGAAGGAGCGGCCGTTGAGCTCGAAAGCGACGACCAGGACCTTGCCGGCCGGCTGTCCATGCACCTCCTTGCCGGCCTCGGTGTAATAGGAAACCTGCGTGATGCGCGAGTCGGGGAAGATGGAGGTGTAATACTTCGCTGCCTGTTCCGCCTCAGAATCGAACCACAGACAGGGCGTGATCTTGTCGAATTGCATGCCAGTTTCCCCCTATTGCGAAGGCATCTTAGGTTGCAGGATCGAGACCCGGTTCTTTTCCGTGTCGTAGAACGAGACGTACTGGCCCACGCCCGGAATTTCCATCGGTTCGCCCATCACTTCGCCGCCGGCATCGCGAATGTTCTTCATGGCGGCCTGGATGTCGTCCACCGCAATCACCACCGAGGGGACCTGCTCCGGCCATTCGGGGTTGCGCTGGTAAAAACCGCCGTTGATCGCGCCCGGCTTTTGCGGACAGCCCTTGTCGTCGGTTTCCACCGTGTGCGCCAGCACATAGTTGCCCATCTCCTGGCCCAGCATCTTGATCTTCCAGTCGAACGCGCTTTCGTAAAACTTGGCCATGCGTTCGCGATTGTCGTAAGG
>JAEVZY010000006.1 GCA_023392035.1 Pseudomonadota bacterium
TCTCGTGGGCTCGGAGTTGTGTATAAGAGACTGATGCTGGGCCATGGCGCGGCCACCCTCACCGGCCTGCTGGAAAAACTGCTGCACGAAGCCGGCACCGCGCGCGCCGTGCTGCAGGCACTGACCACCGACGCCGCCATGATGTTCGGCGACAGCTGGTACCAGCGCGAGGTGCGCGAAGCGCTCGGCCCGCAACTGGCTTCCTTTGCCCTGCCGCGCATATGGATTTCCCAGTGCGGCTCGGCGGAAAGCCTGCTGACGCTGCTGCTGATGCTGGAAGAAGAAGGCTTGCGCGAGCGCTCGACCGTGTATGTCACGCACGGCAGCGCGCGCCTCTTGGCGCAATTGCGCGAGGCCTGCATAGACGGCGCGCGGCTGGACGAATACGACAAGCTGTACCGGCAGGCCGGCGGCCGCTTCAGCCTGGCCCGTTACGGCCGGATGCAGGATGGGCAGTTCTGCTTTTCGCAAGAGCTGCTGTCGGGCGTGGTGCTGGCCGAGTACAACATCCACACCGACACTTCATTCAACGAATTCGAATGGATCGAAGCGCGCGAATCGCTGGCCGACCTGGATGGCAGCAGCCGCAAGCGCGCCCTGACGCTGTACCACAACAGCCTTTACCACTACGGATTGATCGCGGTCGGCCATGCGCCCGAGATCGACAGCGGGCCGCTGGCCCAGGCTTATCGACCGCTGCATCTGGGCTCGGCCTTGTATCGCAAGGCCTGACGGGGCAATCCGGTTCCCGGACCTCAGTCGAGGGCGGGTGACTTCGCATTGGCGTCGGGCGGCGCTTGCCGGCGCGCGCGCCGGTTCTTGCTGACGATGGCCATCACGATCAATCCATAGCTGGCCAAACGCAGCAGATACACGCTGGCGCTGCCGTCGTTGGAATTGCCATTGGCGGCCATGTAGGCGCGCAGTCCCCCTTCCACCGCGAACGACAGGGCAAAGTAGATGAAGAACCTGTCGCCGGTACGGCGCCAAAAGCGCAGGAAGAACAAGGCGATCACCAGTGCCGCCATGGCGCCGGCGCCCGCCAGGGTGGTATTGAGATAGTCCATCAGTCGTCCTCCCAGATCAGGCCGTACAGCAGCGGCAGCATGGAGATCAAGCCCGAGGCCTGGCGCCAGGTCATGAGGTCGACGTCCGGCAGGACCACCCGGTCCAGCATCAGGAAGATATTGTTGATGCACAGTCCAACGAAGCACAGGCCGCTCCACAACAGCAAGCGGTGACTGCCGCGCGACCAGGCGCGCAGCAGCAGCACCGCGCACAGCAGGGCCGTGGCGGCGCACATCACGTAAATCAACGCGTTCATGGGTTCTCCTTGCGCAGCACGAAGGCATCCGCGAATTGCTGCTCGCGGTTCTGCCGTGCCCGGCTATGGATGAGTTCGCTCACAGCGACGATGTGACGCGGATAAATTTCCGCGAGACGCTCGATCATCTGCTGCAATTCGGGCCGCTGCGGCGCATAACGAATGCCATCCATCCTCGGCTCGGTCGCCGGGTCGGCGCAGTCTTGCGCCGGCACACCTCCGGGGGCATCGTCGGCGCGTGTCACGCCGGCAGCCGCCAATTCGGACAGCACTTGCTGCGTCGCCTTGTCGGTCAGGTAGAGGCGTTGCGCCACTTCCTGGCAAGTCCAAGTCCGCGCCGGGTCTGCACGCAGGAGCAGCAGTGCTTCCAGGTAGGGTACTGAAGGTATGCCTAGCAGAATGAATCGTTGAACGTCCTCGGGAAGGCTGTCCCGATGCTTCATGAATCCTCTCTGTTGATGCACCCTCGAGGAGAGGGAGATTGTCGTCGTTGGTGTCCAGTCGTTCGGCAACGGTCATGGCCGCTCCGTTTTGTGTGCGGCAAGGTTGCCAAAGTCAATCGAAAGCGGGCTTGAGGATTGTCAAAGGTAGGGAAGCAATCGGGCCGCGATTGTGGTTAACCGCAGCTCGCGCGCGGGCCGGGCCGGTGAATTGCAGCTCAACTATGCAGATTTTTTCATATCGCGAAAGCGCGGCGTTTGCGGAATAATCGCCGCTTTCGCCGTCAACCGCACTTCAAACATGAATTTCTCTCTACTTCGCCTTGGACTGGCCGCCCTGCTGTGCCTGACCGGCGCTGCGCATGCCGATGAAATCAAGGTCGCCGTCGCCGCCAATTTCGCCGCGCCCATGCAGAGAATCGCCGCCCGGTTCGAGCAGGACAGCGGCCACAAGCTGCTGGTTTCGGTCGGCTCCACCGGCAAGTTCTACGCCCAGATCGTCAACGGCGCGCCGTTTGACATCCTGCTGGCGGCGGATCATGAAACGCCGAGCCGGCTGGCACGCGAAGGTTTGGGACGCCAGGAAAGCCAATTCACCTATGCCATTGGCAAGCTGGTGTTGTGGTCGCCCAAAAGCGCAATGGTTGACCCGCAAGCCCAGGTCTTGCGCCAGGGCCGCTTCGACAAGCTGGCGCTGGCCGATCCCAGGCTGGCGCCCTATGGCGCCGCCGCCATCCAGACCCTGACCCGGCTGGGGCTGCTGGAAAGCTTGCGGCCCAGCTTGGTGACGGCCGAAAACATCGGCCAGGCCTACCAGTTTGTCGCCAGCGGCAATGCCAGCCTGGGCTTCGTCGCCTTTTCGCAGATCATCAAGGATGGCAAGCCGGCCGGTTCATGGTGGGAAGTGCCGGCCGATCTTTACGATCCGATCCGCCAGGACGCGATCATCCTGAAGCCGGGCCTGGCCAAACCGGCGGTGGCGCAATTTGCGCAATACCTGCGCAGCGAAGCGGCGCGTTCGACGATCCGCGCATTCGGCTATTCCTTTTAATCGCGCAACTTGGGACCCGGTGCTGCAGCCCGGGCGCTTCAGCCCAGCCGATAGCCCACGCCCGGCTCGGTCAAGATCCATTGCGGGCGCGCCGGGTCGCGCTCCAGCTTGCGCCGCAAGTGGCCCATGTAGACCCGCAGGTATTGGCTGTGCTCGGCGAAATTGCCGCCCCAGACTTCGCGCAGCAGCACGGCGTGGGTCAGCACCCGCCCGCGTGAACGCAGCAGGGCCAGCAGCAATTGCATTTCGGTTGGCGTCAGATGCACCCGCTCGCCATTGCGGGTGACGCTGGGGGCCGCCGGATCGACTTCTATGTCTCCGAAACGAAATCGTTCCTCCTGGGCGCCGGCCGGCGCCCGCCGCAGCAGGGCCCGCACGCGCGCCACCAGTTCGGCGCTGCCGAAGGGTTTGGACAGGAAGTCATCGGCGCCGGCGTCCAGTGCCGCCACTTTTTCCTGCTCCTGCATGCGGGCCGAAAGAATCAGCACCGGCAGCGTAGAGTACGCGCGCAGCTCGCGCAGGAAATCGACGCCGTCGCCATCGGGCAGGCTGAGGTCGAGCAGGACCAGGTCGGGCCAACCGGCGGCCAGCTCGGCGCGCGCCTGCTGCAGGGTTTCGGCTTCGACCAATTTCAGGCCCGCGCTTTCCAGCGCCATGCGCAGATAGCGGCGGATGCCGCGGTCGTCTTCGATCAGAAGCAGGCGGGGCAGGCTGGCATGGCTCATGACAAGGCGCCCTTCAGTTCGCCCGGCTTGGGACGCGGCAGTACAAAGCGAAAGCACATGCCGCCCGCTTCCAGCGCTTCGGCCTGCAGGCTTGAACCATGGGCGCGCAGGATGCGCTGGCAGATCCACAGGCCAAGGCCGCTGCCGCCGGGCGCATCTTCATCGCGCAGGAGACGCGCCAGCGCCTGCGGCGCCATGCCCGGTCCCTGGTCTTCGACCCGGACTTCCACACCTTCGGCCAGCTCGCGGGCGGACAAGCGGATGCGGCTGGCGGTCGGCGCCTGGTGCGCCGCATTGCTGAGCAGGTTGCACAGGACACGTTCGATCAGCACGGCATCGAAGCGCAACAGCGGCAAGCCGGCCGGAATCTCGATCTGCAAGTCATGCCGGGCCAGGGCGCGTTCCACGTGTTTCAGGGCCGGACCCACCGCCTCTTCCAGCATCTGCAATTGCGGATCGAGCGGCGCGCCGCTCTGCAGGCGGGCCAATTGCAGGAGATTGCCGGCCATGTCATCCATGCGCAGCGCCTCGTCTTCGATGGCGCGGCACAGCTCCATGCTGTGCGCATCCACGCTTTGCTGCTCGACCAGCGCGCCGGCCAGGCCGGCCAGGGAAGCAATCGGGGTGCGCAAGTCATGCGAGACGGCGGCCAGGATCGCATTGCGCAGCGCTTCGCTTTCGGCCGCCATGCTGGCCTGTTGCGCCAGCGCGGCGTAATGGATGCGGTCCAGCGCCAGGCTGATCAGGGCCGCCCAGGCGGTGGCAAATTCGGTCGGGCCCAGGACCGGGCAGGCGCGGCTGGCCTGCGACAGCAGCAGCACGCCGCGCCAGGCGCCGGCCGAGCGCAGCGGAATCAGGCAGGCGTCGGCCGTGGTGGACAGCTCCGGCAGGATTTTTCCGTGCGCGGCTGCATCCATCAAGGCTTGCGCGGCCGCCAGGGCCATCGGCGACGGCGGCCGCGCTGCGTCCGCGCACTGCAAATGGCCGCCCTCATCGGGCAGCAGAAACTGCGTCCGGCAATTCCATAGCTGTTGACTGTGGCGGTCGACGATTTGCATGGCGGCCTGGACATCCTGCGCGGCCAGCAGATCGAGCGCCAGGTTGAACAGGGCGCGGGTGCGCGTCTCGCGTTGCGCGGCCTCGTGCGCCTCCTGCTTGAGTTGCGCGGTCAGCCGCCCCACCACCAGGGCTACCGCAAACAGGATGAGCAGGCTGATCAGGTATTGCGTGTCCTCCACCCGTATCGAATAGTAGGGCGGGACCAGGAACACGTCGTAGGCCAGCACGCCCAGCACCGCCGCCAGCACGCCCGGCAGCCAACCGCGGCTGGCGGAAATCCACAATACCGGCAACAGATACAGCACCAGCAGGTTGGCCGGATTGAGCAGTCCGCGCAAAGGCAGCGCGATCAAGGTGATGCCGGCGCAAGCCAGCAAGGCCAACAGCGCCCCGGAAACCGACGGCCGGCGGGCAAATGTCTGCGTCTGGAGATGGTCCCTAGATTTCAATCTGTGTACCCAGTTCTATGACGCGATTGGGCGGCACCTTGAAGTAATCGGCCGCATCGCGCGCCTGGCGTGACATGGTGGCGAACAGGCCTTCGCGCCAAAGCGCCATGCCCGAGCCTACCGTCGGCACCACGGTCTGGCGCGCCACGAAGAATGATACCTGCATCATTTCCAGTTGCAGTCCGCGTTCGGCGCAAGCGGCCAGGGCGCGGGGAATGTCGCGCTCATCCTTGAAACCATATGACAGGTCGAGCTGCCAGCAATCATGTCCCAGCGACTGCAACGCGATACCCTGTTCCAGCGGCACATGCGGTATTTCCTGGTTGTGCACGGTGAGAAACACGATGCGCTCATGCAGGACCTTGTTGTGCAGCAGGTTGTGCAGCATGGCGTGCGGAACGCCATCGCCCTCGGCGCGGAAAAAGACCGCCACGCCGGGCACGCGCAAGGGCGGATCGACAAACAGGGTCTGCAGGAATTCCTGCAGCGGAATCATGTGCGACTGCAGGTTCTCGAACACCAGCTCGCGTCCGCGGCGCCAGGTCAGGAGCACCGTCATCACCAGCGCGCCGAGCGCCAGCGGGAACCAGCCGCCATGGGCGATCTTCAAGAGATTGGCGGTGAAGAAGGACAGGTCCACCACCAGGAAAAATGCAGTCGCCCCCAGCGCCAGCCAGACGTTGTAGCGCCAGCCGAAACGCACCACGAAAAAGGTCAGGAAGGTGGTGGTGACCATGGTCATGGTGACCGCGATGCCATAGGCCGAAGCCAGGCCGTCGGACGAGCCGAAACCGACCACGGCCAACAGCACGGCCGTCAGCTGCGCCCAGTTCACCAGGGGCATGTAGACCTGTCCCATCTGGCTTTCCGAGGTGTGGCGCACCTGCATGCGCGGCAGGAAACCAAGCGAGATCGCCTGCTGGGTGATGGAAAAGGTGGCGGAGATGGTGGCCTGGGAGGCGATCACGGTGGCCACGGTCGACAGCGCCACCAGCGGAATCACGCTCCAGTCTCCAAGCTGATGGTAGAAGGGATGTTCCACTGCCGCCGGATTGGCCAGCAATACCGCGCCCTGCCCCAGATAGTTGAGGCCAAGCGCGGGAAACACCACGGCATACCAGGCAATGCGAATCGGCTGCTTGCCGAAATGCCCCATGTCCGCATACAAGGCTTCGGCGCCGGTGAAGGCGAGGAACACCGAACCCAGGGTCAGGAGCGCAGCCCACCAGCCATGGCTGAGCAGAAAGCGCAGGCCGTGCAGCGGATTGATGGCGGCCAGGATTTCGGGATGGGCGGCAATGTTGACCAGGCCCATCCCAGCCAGAACGGCGAACCAGAGCGTCATGATGGGACCGAACCAGCGCCCCACCCCACCCGTGCCCAGATGCTGTACCGAGTACAGGCAAACCAGGGTCAGGACGGTGAGCGGGATCACCCATTTCGACAGCGCCGGCGCGGCCACTTCCAGGCCTTCCATGGCGGACAGCACTGAAATCGCCGGTGTGATGACGCCATCGCCATAGAACAAGGCCGCTCCCAGAAGGCCCGTGAGCATCAAGGGCCGCCACCAATGCGAGTTGCGGCCGACCGAGGCCATGGCTAGCGCCGACAAAGCCATGATGCCGCCCTCGCCGCGATTGTCGGCGCGCATGATGAGGGCCACGTACTTGAGCGAGACCACCAGGGTCAGGCCCCACAGGATCAGCGACACCACGCCCTGGACATTGGCCTCGTTGAGCGCCAAGCCATGCACCGGCGAAAACACTTCCTTCATGGTGTACAGGGGACTGGTGCCGATGTCGCCATACACGACGCCGATGGCGGCCAGTGTGAGGGCGGTGATGCGCGACTTGGCTGCAAGCGATGACATGAGAGTTTTCCGGGAAGTCAGACTTGAGGGGAATTTACGCAGGCCTTCGTAAAAAAACCGTAAACACGCCAATCCGGGCAGGAATGACCGAAAGCCCTGCCACTCAAACGGGCATTGAACTCAGGCGGGAACGGCTCTGCACATGAATACCAAGGCAATGGTCTGTGGAGCGGTCCTGGCGGCAAGCTGGACAGCGCCCGCCTGGGCCCTGCGCCCATTTGTCGGAACCGATGCCGCCGTGGCCGCTCCAGGCGATCTGGAACTCGAGCTGGGCAATCTCGGCTACCTGCGCGAGGGCAGCCAGAAGTCGGTGCTGGCCCCGGCAGCCGTGGTCAACCTGGGGCTGGAAAAAGGCAACGAGCTGGTGCTGGAGGGGCTGGTGCGGACCCGCCTCAACCCTGAAGCAGGCAGCCGGCGCACCAGCTTCGAAGAGGGCGCGGTTTCCATCAAGCACATGCTTCGTGACGGGGTGATGCAGGAAGCCAAAGGGCCGAGCATCGCCAGTGAATGCGGGGTGCTGATCCCAACGCTGCAGGGCGAGCGCACCGGCGCTTCCTGTGCCGGCATCCTCTCGACACGCTGGGGCGAAACGACCGCCCATTTCAACGCTGCATTGAGCAAGAACCGGGAGGGCAACTGGGAGCGCTTCCTGGGCGTGATCGTCGCCGGGCCCAGCTATGGCGCGCTGAGACCGGTATTCGAAACCTTTGTTGTGCGCGATTCCGCCGGGCTTGCCACCAACTCGGCCTTGGCCGGCTTGCTGTGGACGGTCAGTGAAAACCTGCAGTTCGACATCGCGCTGCGCAAAGCCCGCAGCGAAGGACAGGGGGTGACCGAAATCCGGGCCGGCTTGACCTGGACCCGCCCGGCGCGTCACTAGCGCAAGCAGTCACCCGCGTGAAACTGGAGGGAATGAGATGAAACCCTGTTTGATGCGCGCCTTGGGCTTGCTCGCGGCCGGCTGCGCCTTGCTGCTGCTGGCTGGCGCTGTCGCGGCGTCCGATCTGCAGGCAGTCAAGGATTATCCCTTGCCCGGGAAGTCCACCCGCTGGGACTACATGGACTTTGACGCCAGCCGCGCCAGACTCTACATCGCTCACCTGGGCGACAGCGCGGTCGTCGTCTTCGACACCAAAGCGAAGAAGGTGATCGGCAGCGTCGGCAATATCGGCGAGGTGCATGGCGTGATCGCCGTTGCGCAGTTGGGCCGCGTCTATGCGACCGCCACCCAAACCAATGAACTGGTTGCGATTGACGCTGACACGCTGAAGATCGTCGCGCGCATTCCAACCGGCGCCTATCCCGATGGGCTGGCTTACGCGCCGGAGCTGCACAAGCTGTATGTCTCGGATGCACATGGCAAGACGGTGACCGTGGTCGATGGCCAGTCCAACCAGCGCGTGGCCACCATTGCGCTGGACAGCGATGTGGGCAATACAAAATACGACCCCGCAAGCAGGCACATCTTCGTCAATGCGCAAGACACGTCGGAACTGATCGAAATCGACCCGGCCACTGACAAAATCGTCCAGCGGATTCCCCTGCCCGGCGCCAAGGGCAATCACGGCCTGTTCATCGAACCGGTCCTGCGCCTGGCCTCCATCGCCTGCGAAGGCAATGACAAGTTGCTGGTCATGGATCTGCGCACGAAAAAGATCGTCTCGGAATTTCCTGCCGCCGCTCCGGATGTGCTGGCCTACGATGCCGGCCTCGGCCTGCTGTATGTGGCCAGCGAAGCGGGGACCCTCTATCAGTTCAAGGTCAGTACCCAGGGCGTCAGCCAAGCGGGAAAAGCGCGCATCGGCGCCAATGCGCATACGGTGGCGGTGGACCCGGCCACGCATGAAATCTATTTGCCCTTGAAGCGGCCCGGCAAACCACCGGTATTGCGGGTGATGCGGCCACGGCTTGCGTCCACAAACGCAAGTGCTTCGCCACGGTAAGCACCGTACCAAAAAGCAGCGTACCGAAAAGCACTGCGCCGAAAAGCACTGCGCCGAAAAGCACAAAGCCCACCGCTTGGGTGGGCTTTGTCGAATTGGAGGCGGGGGTCGGAATCGAACCGGCGTAGACGGCTTTGCAGGCCGCTGCATAACCACTTTGCTACCCCGCCGAGGGAGCCGTATTGTAACCGCTGTCTGTCAGGCTTGCTGAGCAGCCCCGCGGTCACACATTGCTGAGTTTTCGATGCGCCTTCATGCCTGAAGAACGCTGGCGTGCATCACGACAGGCGCTACATCGATGGGTACTACAACAATGAAAAAGGGAAGCGGTTTAGGCTTCCCTTTAAGCATTCTTGGAGCGGGCGAAGAGTCTCGAACTCTCGACCTCAACCTTGGCAAGGTTGCGCTCTACCAACTGAGCTACGCCCGCATCGCTGAAAGAGACGCCATTATAGATGATGAAAAGAATGTGTCAAGCGTCTGACTGAATTATTGCGAGCGGTGGCCGCGATTTTTCACTTCAGCTTGCCGGCGTTTTCCTTGATGAGCGGCCATGCGCGACGCAGGTAATAAAACATCGACCACACGGTGAGGATGGCGGCGACCCACAGCAGGATCTCGCCCCAGAAATGGGTATCGATGACGTCGAACAGAATGCCATCGAACAGCAGCATGGGCAGCGCGATCATCTGCGCCGTGGTCTTGATCTTGCCCAGCGAGCTGACCGCCACCGATTTCGATGCGCCCAGTTGCGCCATCCATTCGCGCAAGGCGGAGATGGTGATTTCGCGGCCGATGATGATGAAGGCGATGGCGGCGATGTAATCGACACTGCGGAATTCCATCAGCACCAGCAAGGCGCCGGCCACCATCAGCTTGTCAGCCACCGGATCGAGGAAGGCGCCGAAGGCGGAGGTCTGGTTCCAGCGCCGCGCCAGGTAGCCGTCGAGCCAGTCGGTGATGGCTGCGATGATGAACACTGCGGTGGAGGCCACGCCCTTGTTGAACGGCGACAGCCAGGTATCCGGAAGGTAGAACACGCCCACCACCAGGGGAATCAGGGCCACGCGCAGCCAGGTCAGCAGAATGGGAAGGTTGATGGGCATGCGACGCAGGTCTTTGCAGGAAATGAAGTGAGCGTAAGCAGGAACGCGGTAATTTAATGCAATTGCCGGTAAATGTCTTCCGCCAGCGTACGCGAGATGCCATCGACCGAGGCCAGTTCTTCGATGCTGGCTTCCTGCACGCCTTTCAATCCTCCGAAGCGGGCCAGCAGTTTCTGCCGCCGCTTGGCGCCCACGCCTTCGATCTCTTCCAATTGCGAAGCCTGCCTGGCCTTGGCGCGACGCGCGCGCATGCCGGTGATGGCGAAGCGGTGCGCTTCATCGCGGATTTGCGCCACCAGCATCAGGGCCGCGGATTCCTTGCCCAGTTCAAGCGCCGCGCGGCCGTCGGCGAAGATCAGGGTCTCCAGTCCCACGCGCCGGCCCTCGCCCTTGGCCACGCCGACGATGATGCTGATGTCCAGTCCCAGTTCTTCGAATACCTGGCGCGCCATTTCCACCTGGCCGCGCCCGCCATCCACCAGCACGATGTCGGGCATCACGCCCTCCCCGCCCGCCACTTTTTCATAGCGGCGCGTCAGGACCTGGCGCATGGCGGCATAGTCGTCGCCCGGGGTGATGTCGTTGATGTTGTAGCGCCGGTATTCGCCGTTCTGCATGGCGTGGTGGTGGAACACGACGCAGGACGCCTGGGTCGCTTCGCCTTGCGTGTGGCTGACGTCGAAACATTCGATGCGCAGGGTTTCGAGTTCCGGCTGGTCCACTCCCAGGGCCTCGGCCAGGGCGCGCGTGCGCGCCTGTTGCGAACCCTGCTCGGACAGCAGGCGCGCCAGGGCCAGTTCCGCGCCCTTCTCCGCCATCTCCTGCCATTGCCGGCGCTGGCCCTGCGGCTGGAACACCAGGTTGATGCGATGTCCGCATTGCTCGGACAAGGCCAGCATCAATTCCGGTTCGTTCAATTCGATATTCAGGATCAGGAGGCCGGGAATGAATTTGTCCAGGTAGTGCTGGGCCAGGAAGGCTTTCAGCACTTCGCATTCGATCGAGTCTTCGGCGGTGGCGTCGGCCAAATCCACATGCACCGGGAAGTAGGCGCGGTCGCCCAGGTGCCGGCCGCCGCGCACCATGGCCAGGTTGACGCAGGCGCGTCCGCCCTTGACCAGCACGGCGATGATGTCGATGTCGGCATCGCCGCCGGTCTCCATGGTTTGCTGGTGCAGCACACGCGACAAGGCGCTGATCTGGTTGCGCACCGCCGCCGCCTGCTCGAATTTCAATTCGGCCGCGAAGGCATGCATCTTGGTTTCCAGCGACTGCAGCACCTCGCTTTGCCGGCCGCGCAGGAATTTGGCGGCGTTGTCGACGTCGGTCTTGTAGTCTTCTTCGCTGATCAGTTTGACGCAGGGTCCGCTGCAGCGCTCGATTTGGTGCAGCAAACAGGGTCGCGTGCGGTTGGCAAAGACCGAGTTTTCGCAGGTGCGCAGCTTGAAGACTTTCTGCAGGATCTGCATCGACTCCTTCACTGCCCAGGCGCTGGGGAAAGGACCGAAGTACTGGTTCTTCTTGTCGACTCCGCCACGGTAGTAGGCCATGCGCGGATACTGCTCCCCCGAGAGCTTGAGGTAGGGGTAGGACTTGTCGTCGCGGAACAGGATGTTGTAGC
>JAEVZY010000037.1 GCA_023392035.1 Pseudomonadota bacterium
TCCTGCACCTGGTCGGCGGTGGAGGTTTCGCGCAGCACCACTTCCACACCCGGCATGGTCTGGTTGAATTGGCGCAGGATTTCCGGCACGCCGCGGTACAGCACCGAACCCGTGATGCCGATCTCCAGCCGGCCGCGCATGCCGCTGGCCACCGCCTTGGCGATCTGCGACGCGCTGCCCACCCGGTCAAGGATGGGACCGACCTCTTCCAGGAAAGCCTCGCCGGCGGGCGTCAGCGCCACGTGCTTGCTGTCGCGTTCGAGCAGGCGCACGCCAAGCTCGGCCTCCAGCGATTTGATCGCATTGGACAAGGGCGGCTGGGTGATCGACAGGCGCTGCGCCGCCCGGCCGAAGTGCAGCTCTTCGGCCAGCACGGCGAAATAGCGCAGGAAGTGAAGTTTCATGGAAGCGCATCATATCCGAAAGATATTGTTCAAAAGCGAAATGGAATTGGACGGAAATGATTGATTCGCCCAACAATCCCCGGGCGCCCTGAATCGAAGCGGTGCGCAAACAAATAAAACAGGAGACAAAACGTGAAAGTCCTGATCAAGGCCATTCTGCTGGCCATGGGCCTGGCCGGCGCCAGCGCCGCATCCGCGGCCGATCCCTGGCCCAGCGCACCGATCACCATGGTGGTCCCCTTCGCCCCCGGCAGCGGCACCGACGCCGTGGCGCGGGTGGTGGCGCAAAAGCTGTCGGATCGGTTGAAGCAGCCGGTGCTGGTGGATAACAAGCCGGGCGCCAGCGCCCAGATCGCGGCGGTCTATGTGGCCAAGGCCAAGCCCGACGGCTACACGCTGTTCATGACCACCAATACCTCGCACTCGGCCAATCCCAGCCTGTACCGCAACCTCAAGTACGACCCGATCAAGGACTTCACGCCGATTGCGCGCGTCGGCGAGCTGCCGTTTGCGCTGGTGGTGACGCCCACGCTGCCGGTGAAGACGCTCAAGGAATTCCTCGACTACGCCCGCGCGAATCCCGGCAAGCTGTCCTATGCCACGCCCAACAGCACTTCGCTGGTAGCCTCCGAGACCATCAACCGCATTGCCGGCATCGATGTGCTGGGCGTGCCCTACAAGTCGAGCCCGCAAGCGATGACCGATACCGTGTCGGGCCAGATCCAGATGTATGTGACCGACGTCGGTTCCGGCATGGGCATGATGCACGCCAACAAAGTGCGCACGCTGGCGGTCACCACGGCGCGGCCATTGAAGACTTTCCCCGGCGTGCCGCCGATCGCCAGCAGCGTGCCGGGCTTTGACCTGACATCGTGGAACGGCATTTTCGGTCCGGCCGGCATGCCGCGTCCGGTGGTGGATCGCATCAACCAGGAATTGCAGGTGGCACTGGCCGAGCGCGACGTGCAGGAGAAATTGGCGCAGATCGGCTTTGAAGTGTGGCCCACCAAGACGCCGGACGAGTTCGCCACCTATGTCTCGGACCAGCTCGCCAACTGGTCGAGCCTGATCAAGAAAGCCAACATCAAGCAGGAACAGTAATGCACGCGGAAGAAGACAAACCGGCCAGGGGTCCCCTGGCCGGAGTGAGGATACTCGACCTCACTTCGGTGATTCTTGGCCCATTCGCCACCCAGATCCTGGCCCAGCTGGGCGCGGAAGTCATCAAGCTGGAAACCCCGGAAGGCGACAACATGCGCCACGTGGGACCCATGCGCAATCCCGGCATGGGCCACATCTTCCTGCATGCCAATGCCGGCAAGAAGAGCGTGGTGCTGGACTTGAAGCACCCGGATGGGCGCGAGGCGGCCTTGAAGCTGGCCGAGGACTGCGATGTCTTCATCAGCAATGTGCGTCCCCAGGCCCTGGCGCGGCTGGGTCTTGACGATGCTTCGATGCGCGCGCGCAATCCGCGCCTCATCCATGTGAGCTGCTGCGGATTCGACCAGGAAGGCCCGGATGCCGCGCGCCCTGCCTATGACGACCTGATCCAGGGGGCGGTCGGCCTGCCCTGGCTGAACCGGCAATACGGCGCCGATGGTTACGCACCCACGACCCTGTCGGACCGGGTCACCGGCCTGCATGCGGTCTATGCCGTCACCGCCGCCCTCTACGCGCGCAGCCAGAGCGGGCTGGGCCAGGCGATCGTGGTGCCCATGTTCGAGGCGATGAGCCAATTCATCCTGGGCGACCACATGGCGGGACTGAGCTTCGAGCCGCCGCAGGGCCCGCCCGGCTACGCGCGCCTGCTCACGCCCGACCGCAAGCCCTATGCCACGGCAGACGGCACCCTATGCGTGCTGATCTACAACGACAAGCATTGGCGCAGCTTCTTTGCCGCCATCGGCGAAAGCGAAGGCCTGGCGCGCGATCCGCGCTTTGCCACGCACAGCGCGCGCGCCGCCCATATCGGCGAGGTGTATGCGGAGGTGGCGCGCATCATGCGCACGCGCAGCAGCGCCGAATGGCAGGCGCTGCTGGATGCAGCCGACGTGCCCAACATGCCGGCCAACAGCCCGGCCGAGCTGCTGGACAATGCGCAATTGCGCGCCACCGGCTTCCTGCACGAGAGCGAGCATCCGACCGAAGGCCAGCTGCACCTGATGGCGCACCCCACGCGCTGGTCGGCCACGCCGCCGGCGCGTGAATTCTCTCCGGCGCCGCAGCTGGGCCAGCACACGCGCGAAGTGTTGCTGGCGGTGGGTTACGCGCCCGAACGCATCGATAGCATGCTGGCCAATGGCGCCTGCCGCTGAAAGCCTGAACCAAGTCCGAACCCAAGCGAGGATTGCACCATGTCCCCCTCTTACCTGATCCGCACTGCCGATGTGCCGTCCTATCAGCCGGCCAATCATCATCACACCTTCAACCAGCGCCTGATCGGCCCCGAGACCGTGGGGGCCAAGCAGATGGAAGTGTTGCTGGGCACCCTGCACAAGGGCGGTGGCGCCCTGCCCCACGCGCATCCCGGCATCGAGCAGGCCTGTCATCTGCTGGAAGGCACGGCGCATGTGGAAGTGGCCGGCCAGGCCTTCGACATGGTGCCGGGCGACACCTGCTTTTTCCCGGCCGATACCATGCATGTCTTCAGCGTCACCAGCGACACGCCGGTCAAGCTGCTGGTGATCTACAGCCCGCCCTACGGCGAATCGCCGGACAAGGTGATCCGTCCGGCGGCAGTGGGGTCGGCGGCATGAACTTCGCACTCTCCCCCGAGCAGGAACAGATCCGCGAAGCCATCGAGCGGGTCTGCGCCCCCTTCGATGCCGATTACTGGCTGGCGCGCGACCGCGAAGGCGGCTTTCCGCAAGACTTCCACCAGGCCCTGGCGCACGCGGGATGGCTGGGCATCGCCATGCCGGAAGAATACGGCGGCGCCGGCCTGGGCATCAGCGAAGCGGCCTTGATGATGCATACCATCGCCGCCACCGGTGCCGGTTTGTCGGGCGCGTCGGCGGTGCACATGAATATCTTCGGACTGCACCCGGTGGTGGTGTTCGGCAACGAAGAACAGAAAAAGCGCTGGCTGCCGCCGCTGATCGCCGGCCGCGACCGCGCCTGCTTTGGCGTGACCGAGCCCAACACCGGGCTCAACACGCTCAAGCTGAAGACGCGCGCCGTGCGGCAAGGCGATCATTACGTGGTGCACGGCCAGAAGGTCTGGATCAGCACCGCGCAAGTGGCCAACAAGATCCTGCTGCTGGCGCGCACCACGCCCATCGAGGACAGCCGTGGCAGCGAGGGCCTGAGCCTGTTCTACACCGACCTCGACCGCAGCAAGGTGGAGGTGCGCGAGATCGAAAAGATGGGGCGCAAGGCGGTCGATTCCAACCAGGTCTTCATCGACGGCTTGAAGATTCCGGTGGAAGACCGCATCGGCGAAGAAGGCAAGGGTTTCAGCTACATCCTGCATGGACTGAACCCGGAGCGGATCCTGATCGCCAGCGAAGCGGTGGGCCTGGGGCGCGCCGCCCTGGCGCGCGCGGCCAACTACGCGCAAGAGCGCGAAGTGTTCGGGCGGCCGATCGGCCAGAACCAGGCGATCCAGCATCCCTTGGCCAAGTCATGGATGGAGCTGGAAGCCGCGCACTTGATGGTGCACAAGGCAGCCTGGCTGTATGACCAGGGCCAGGCTTGCGGCGCCGAAGCCAACAGCGCCAAGTACCTGGCCGCGGAAGCCTGCTACCACGCCTGCGAGAACGCGATCTTCACTCATGGCGGGATGGGGTATGCAAAGGAATATCACGTGGAACGTTACC
>JAEVZY010000080.1 GCA_023392035.1 Pseudomonadota bacterium
TGAAACGCGGTAACCTCCACCTGGAGCAATTCCAAATAGGCACGCGATGATGTTGCCCGCGGAGCGTGCGGGTAGGAAGCTCGAGCCTGCGGGTAACCGCAGGCCTAGATGAATGGCTGTCATAGCGACTGCTTCGGTGGTCGCCGTAACAGAATCCGGCCTATCGGCTTGCTTCGCTTTTCTCTCTTTCTCTCTTCCGGTTTTTCTGGTTCTTCCGGCCAGTCCTACCGTGCTGTAGGTGCAGCACGTACAGGCCCCATTGAGCCCTCGCAAGGCGCGCGGTTGGCGTGTGGCTAGAATGATTTGCAAGGAGCGCGGTGGCCGTGGGACGGGACCGCAGGGTGGCGATGGCATGAAGCCGGGCGCCCTGATTCTTTCCATCCCACGACCAGCGCGCTTTTTGTTTATTTGGAGTGTCGCCATATGTCACTCCTGCCCCGTTAAGCGTTGCGAAAGCTGAAACGGGAATCGTGCCCCGATTTGCCGGGTATGGGTGGCCATATTAAAATCGGCACTTTCCAAATCTGCACAGATGCCGATGTTCTGGTTCGTCATCCATACCAAACCCAGGCAGGAATTGCGTGCGCTGCAAAATTTGCAGCAGCAAGGCTATGACTGCTATCTCCCGCTGCTGCCGGTGGAAAGGCTGCAGCGAGGCGCGGTGGTGCAGGCCCAGGAGGCGCTGTTTCCCCGCTATCTGTTCGTGAAACTCGATCCGTCCTTGCAGGGCAAGGGCTGGGCGCCGATCCGCTCGACCAAGGGCGTGTCGCGCCTCGTTGCGTTTGGGGATGCGCCGGCTCGGGTGGATGAGGCGCTGATTGAAAGCCTGCAGCGAAATGAGCAGGCCATGGCCGCGCGGGCCTTGTTCTCAGTGGGCGAGAAGGTGGAAGTGGCCGACGGTCCTTTTGCCGGCCTGGAGGCGCTCTATCAGATGAGCGATGGCGAAATGCGCGCCGTGGTGCTGATTGAAATGCTGAGCAAACCGGTGCGGCTGGCAGTACCGAAGTCTTCGCTGCGCCGCATCGTCTGAAGGGGCAGGGCTTCAGCCGCGCACATCCTGCTCTTCCAATTCCATTTCCTGTTCCAGGTGCACCCAGTCGACGATGCCGCCGCTGGGCTGATAGCCTGACACCAGTTGTTCAAGCAGCGCCCGCACCACCCCCACATCGTTCACGTTCAGGGCCAGTTGCAGGGCCGCCAGTTTTTCTTCCAGTTGCAACCAAGGCAGGAATTCCTCGCGTGCCTTCTGAATGCGTGGATGCGAAGTCGGCTGCGGATCGTTGCCGATCAGGAGTTCTTCATACAGCTTTTCGCCGGGGCGCATGCCGGAGATTTCAATGGCGATGTCGCCGTCAGGATTGTCGTCGTCGCGCACCGACAAGCCGGAAAGTTCGATCATGCGCCGCGCCAGATCGAGGATCTTCACCGGCTGGCCCATGTCCAGCACGAACAGGTCGCCGCTCCTGGCCATGGCGCCAGCCTGGATCACCAGCTGCGCCGCTTCCGGAATCGTCATGAAGTAGCGGGTGACATCGGGATGGGTCAGCGTGATCGGCCCGCCATCGCGGATCTGCTGGCGGAAACGCGGCACCACCGAGCCGGAAGAACCCAGCACATTGCCGAAGCGGACAATGGAAAAGCGGGTATCGGGAAAGTCTGCCACCATGGCTTGCAAGACCATTTCCGCCAGGCGCTTGCTGGCGCCCATGATGTTGGTGGGACGCACCGCCTTGTCGGTGCTGATGAGGACGAAATCGGCCACGCCGTTTTCCGCAGCGGCGCGCCCGCAAGTCAGCGTGCCCAGCACATTGTTGCGAACACCCTCGGCCGGATTGTGTTCCACCAGTGGCACATGTTTGTAAGCGGCCGCGTGATACACCGTGTCCGGTTGCCAGGTACTCATGATTTCGCGCATGCGCTCTGCGTCGCGGACCGAACCCAGCAGGGGCACCAGGCGCAGCGGCGCTGCCGACGCATGCCCGAGCTTGGCGTTGAGCTCGTGGTGGATTTCATAAAGCGCGAATTCGCTCTGCTCGAACAGCAGTAGTGTGGCCGGCTCCAGCTTGACGATCTGCCGGCACAGCTCGCTGCCGATGGAGCCGCCGCATCCCGTCACCAGCACCGACTTGCCCGCAATGTTCTTGCGCAGGAGGATGTGGTTGGGCGACACCGGTTCGCGCCCCAGCAGGTCTTCGATTTCCAGCTCGCGCAGGTCGGACGTGCGCACCTTGCCTTCCGCCAGCTCGGTCAGACTGGGGAGGGTGCGCACCGAGACCTTGGCTTCCAGCATGGCGTTCAGGATTTCATTGCGGCGCCGGCGGCCCACCGAAGGCAGGGCCAGCAGCACGGTGCTGATGCTCAGGGAATCCACCAGGCTGGGCAGATCGGCCGGGCCATAGACCGGCAAGCCGTCGATCAGGTTGCCATGCAGGCGCTCGTCATCGTCGAGGTAGCCGGCGACGCGCATCTGGGTGGAATTGGCCAGGCCCAGCGCCAACTGTCGGCCGGAGGTGCCGGCGCCGTAGATCATCACCTTGGGCAAGGCTTGGCGCATCAGGTAATTCTGGTACAGGCCGCCCAGCCAGTAGCGGGCGAAAGCGCGCGATGCGCCGACAAAGAACAGCAGGAGGATCGGCTGGATCAGTCCGACCGTGCGCGGCACGCCGGACACGCCGATCGCAGTGAAGATGGCCGCGTATACCAGGCCGTAGATGGCCGTGGCCTTGGCCACCGCCACCAGCGCCGGCCAGCCGGAGTAGCGGAAGATGGCACGGTACAGACCCATGACAATGAACAGCGGCAGCGCGATGGCAACCGAAGCGCCGGCTGCCATCATGGGCGGACCCGCCAGTGAAATCCATTCGCCCAGGCGCAGGTAATAGGCGAGCCAGACGGTCAGTACGCAAAGACTGGAATCGACCGTGATGGCGAGCAGGCGCTTGGCGACCCGGGGCAGGGCCAGCATGGGGACTGCAAAATTCTGGATAGGCATGAGAGGCTCCCTCAGTGGGAAACGCCTTCCCGCCGCAGCACCTTGGCCGCGGTCAGGAAAATCACTTTCAGGTCGAGCAGCAGGGAACGCTGCTGGAGGTAATGCTCGTCGAGCGCGACTTTCTGCGGAATCGGCAGCTCGTCGCGGCCATTGATCTGGGCCCAGCCGGTGAGGCCTGGCACCAGCTCATGCACGCCGCGTTGGGTGCGCAGCTCGATCAAGTCATATTGGTTGTACAGGGCGGGACGCGGGCCGACGAAACTCATGTCGCCTTTCAGGATGCTCCATAGCTGGGGCAATTCGTCCAGGCTGGTCTTGCGCAGGAAGGCACCCAGCGGCGTGATGTGCGCGGACGGGTCTTTCAGCAAATGGGTGGCCACCACCGGCGCATCCACATACATGGTGCGGAATTTCGGCATCTTGAAAATGCGATTGTGGCGGCCGACCCGGTCCGACCAGTAGATGGCCGGGCCGCGCGAGCCGCGCTTGACCAGGATCGCGATGATGGCAATGGGCAGGGCCAGCAGCAGACCGAGCACCAGCGCCATGATGAAATCGAACAGACGCTTCATGCGCTCTTCCCTTGGTTTGCTTGCGAGTCGCGGTAAGCCGCGGCGGTCAAGGCCAGACCGGCGGCCATGGTGAGTGGCGGTTGCCAGTTCAGCAGCGTACGCGCAGGCATGCTGTCCACTTGCAGCCAACCGCAAAGCCGATCGGCGACCTGCAATTTGCCAAGCATGCGCGCCGCCAAGGTCAGCAGGGCAGGCGGCATGGGAAACAGCCGGGCCGGCTTGCCAAGCGCGCGCGCCGTACGTCGCAGCAGTTCTGCGGTGGAGACGTCATCGCCGTCGGAAACCAGGAAGCACCGATTGGCCGCGGCGGGATGGTGCATGCAGCAAACCAGCAAATCAACGAGATTGTCCAGGGCCACGAGGCTGCGCCGGTTGTCGATGGAGGCCAGCGGCAAGGGCAGGCCGCGATCCAGCATGCGCATCATGGAAAGGAAATTGGCGCGCACTCCGGGGCCATAGACCAGCGGCGGGCGCACCACGCAGACTTCGATTTTTCCTTCCTGGGCCAAGGCAAACAGGCCGCGCTCGGCCTCCAGCTTGGAAACGCCGTAGGGGTCTTGCGGCTCGGGCTCGTCGTCGGCGCGGAAGGGCTGGCCCGGCAGCGTTTGCTCGCCATTGACCTTGATGGATGACACGAAGACGAAACGCTTCACACCGGCTGCCGCCGCCTGCCGTGCCAGCGCCAGCGTGCCTTCAACATTCACTTGCCGGTACAGCGGCAGCGGGTCTTGCACATCCTGCATGACATGCACTCTTGCGGCGGCGTGCACGATAACGTCCACGCCGGCCAGGGCTGGCGACCAGTCGGCCGGATGCTCGAGGTCGATCAATACACGATCCGCGCCTGGCGCGGAACGCCGACCGGCGCGCAGTACCTGCATGCCATCCGCTTCCAGCCTGGCCGCGAGCCGGCTGCCAACAAAACCATCCGCGCCGGTAACCAGGACGCGCATCAGAGCGGCTTTCTCCATACCCGCTGGTTTACGTAATCGACATAGCTGAGCACGATGCGAAGCACCTGCTGCGAGACCGCGCCCTGGTGCTCATAGTCATCCACCGGCCTGCTGACCGCGCCTTCGGCGATGGTGACCCGCACCGCATCCAGCACCCGTTCACTGTTGAGGCCGCTCATGATGAGGGTGCCCGCATCCATGCCTTCCGGCCGTTCATGCGCGGTGCGCAGCGTGATCGCGCGCAGCTTGAGCAGCGCCGTCTCTTCGGTGATGGTGCCGCTGTCGGACAGCACGCACAGCGCCTGCATCTGCAGCCGCACGTAATCGGTGAAGCCGAAGGGCTTGAGGAAACGGATCAGCGGATCCAGCGCCTGCACGTTGTGCGCATCGAGCCGCTTGCGCGTGCGCGGGTGGGTGGAGACGATCACCGGCAAGCCATAGGCCTTGGCCAGCGCATTGAGCGTATCGAGCAGGGCCGACAGGGCTTGCGGCGAATCGACGTTTTCTTCGCGATGCAGGCTGACCACGAAAAACTTTTTCTCTTCCAGCTGCAATCTTTGCAGGATGTCCGACTGCAGGATGCGCGGCATGTAATGGTCCAGCACCTCGCGCATGTGGGAACCGGTCTTGAAGACGGTTTCCGGGCGGATGCCTTCGGCCAGCAGATAGCGGCGCGCGTGCTCGGTCAGCACCAGGTTGATGTCGCTCAGGTGGTCCAGCACCTTGCGGTTGAGTTCTTCCGGCACGTTCTGGTCGAAGCAGCGATTGCCGGCTTCCATGTGGAATACCGGAATCTTGCGCCGCTTGGCGGCGATCACCGCCAGGCAGGAATTGGTGTCGCCATACAGCATGACGGCATCCGGTTTTTCCTGTTCCAGCACGGCGTCGGCTTTCTCGATGACGCGGGCAATGGTCTGCGCCGCGTTGTCGCCGACGGCTTCCAGAAAATAGTCGGGCTCGCGGATGCCGAGGTCTTCGAAGAACACCCGGTTCAATTCGTAATCGTAGTTCTGGCCGGTGTGCACCAGTACGTGGCGGGTGTGGCGGTCGAACTCGGCAATCACCCGCGACATCTTGATCAGCTCGGGCCGGGTGCCGACGATGGTCATGACTTTAAGCACGGAGTTCGTCCTTCATGTAGTCGAGCGTCAGGAGCAGCTTCTTCACCTGTTCCACATCCAGGCGCTCGGTGTTGTGCGAGGTGTAGTCGTCGAATTCGGAAATGGTTTCTTCGCCTTCGCTGAAATACTTGGCGTAGTTGAGGTCGCGGTTGTCGGCCGGAATGCGGTAGTAGCCGCCCATATCGACCGCATGCGCCATTTCCTCGCGCGAGATCAGCGATTCATACAGCTTTTCGCCATGGCGGGTGCCGATCACCCGGGTCTGGCTCTTGTTGCCGAACAGCTCCTTGATCGCTTGCGCCAGATCGCCCACGGTGGAAGCCGGCGCTTTCTGCACGAAGATGTCGCCTTGCTGGCCGTGGGTAAAGGCATACAGCACCAGGTCGACCGAGTCTTCCAGCGACATCAGGAAGCGCGTCATGTTGGGATCGGTCAGGGTGAGCGGCTTGCCTTCCTTGATCTGGGAGACGAACAGCGGAATCACGGAGCCGCGCGAAGCCATTACGTTGCCGTAGCGGGTGGCGCAGAACACGGTTTCCCCTTGGCGCTGCAGACGCGCCTTGGCCACCATCAGCTTTTCCGCCATGGCCTTGGAGATGCCCATGGCGTTGATGGGGTAGACCGCCTTGTCGGTGGACAGCACCACCACCCGCGCCACGCCGGCGGCGGTGGCGGCGTTGAGCACGTTTTCCGTACCCATCACATTGGTGCGTACTGCTTCCATCGGATAGAACTCGCAGGACGGCACCTGCTTCAGCGCCGCGGCATGGAACACGTAGTCCACGCCTTTCATGGCTTGCAGCACGCTGTAGTGGTCGCGCACATCGCCGATGTAGAAACGCAGCTTGGGGTTGTTGAGCGCGATGCGCATGTCTTCTTGCTTCTTTTCGTCGCGGCTGAAGATGCGGATTTCGCGCACGCCGGTGTCGAGGAAGCGTTTCAGGACGGTGTTGCCGAAGGAACCGGTGCCGCCGGTGATGAGGAGGGTTTTGTCGTCAAACATGAATTAATCCTATCGGTAGGCGTGCATGATCCGGATCAGCTCGGGCCAGTCGGGCGCCACGTAGCCGGTCGCTTCGCGGAAGCGACTGCCGTCGAGCGAGCGGTCGATTTGAAGTTGGTCGTCGGGGATGATATCGATCTGTTTGCCGTAGATCTGTGCCACCAGACGCAGCAGGTCGTACTTTGCGATGGGTTGGGCCGCCAGATGATAGACGCCGTGCAGGTCGGTGCGCGGCGCCACCACATCGCGTATGACGCCGGCCAGTACCACGGTCGGCAGGCCCGAGAATATTGCTCTGGTGTAGCCCTTGCAGCTGCCTTGCTGAGCGAGAAACCATTCGATCAAGCCATGTGCGGATTGCAGTTCATGGCCGATGATGGAAGTGCGCAAAGTCAACGCATACGGAGCATCCACTTCGCCCAGCAATTTGGTGCGCCCGTACAAGTCCAGCGCATCGGGAAAATCGCTCTCGCGATACTGGCCGCGGCTGCCGGTGAACACGCAGTCCGTGCTGATATGAATAAGCCTGGCTTGCGCCAGTTCGCAGAGTTTGGCGAGCCGATGCGGCAACAGTGCGTTGATGGGTATCGCGTGCAGCGGCTGCTCGGCGTTCTCCACCTGCTTGACGTGGCCAACGCAATTCACCACCAGCTGCGGACGCAGCCGGCCGAAGATTTCGACCAGTGCATCTTGGTCGTCCACGTCTATCCCATCATGCAGGCGGGCCGCGATATCGGAAGCGAACCAGCGTCTGACTGCGGGCGAGCGCAGCGTGCCGTGCACTTCCCAGCCGGCGCCTTCGGACAGTACGCGCATCATGGCATTGCCGAGCATTCCGCTTGCTCCAATGACCAGGGCTTTCATCAAGTTTCCTCTTTCTGTTGGGCGCTGCGGGCAAGATAGCCAAGGAGCTTTTCCACCAGCATGTCTTCCCGATAATGCGCTTGGTACCAGGCATGGCCGGCGTCGCCCATCGCCTGCAATTGCTCGGCGGGCATGTCACGCAATTGCAGGATGGCGCCGGCCAGCGCCAGCGGGTCTTCCGCCGGCACGGCCAGCCCAGCGCCGGATTCGCGCACGATGCGCGCGCCTTCTCCATTGAGCGCTGCAATGACCGGGCGGCCAGCCGCCATGTAAGCCTGTACCTTGCTCGGTACCGTATATTCAAAAATTTCCTGCGCCGACAGAGTCACCAAAAGGGCTGAGGCACGCGCCATCAGCCTGGGCATGTCCGACAGCGGAAAGCGGCCGGGCAGCTCGACATTGCCAAGCCTGCGGCGCGCCACTTCTTCCAGAAGCCAGGGGCGACGGCTGCCGTCGCCGACCAGCATGATGCGGATGTCGGCATGATCCCGCAATGCTTCGGCCGCATCCAGTATGCATTCCACCGCCTGTGCCGTGCCGAGGTTGCCGGCGAACATGACCGTGAACGGGCCGCCTTCACCAGACTTATGTGGCAGGCGCACGGAGAAGCTGTCATCGACCGCATTGGGCAGGCAGGCAATCTCGCGTCCAGGCGCCAGGCGTCGCACCGGCGCTTTGAAAGCTTGCGACTGCACCAGGATCAAGTCGCTATGGCGATAGATGGTGCGAACCAGGCGCTCGACCATGCCCAGCACAAATGGGCTACGCACATAACCCGTGGCCGACAGGCTTTCGGGCCAGAGATCCTGCACCCACAGCACCAGTTTCTTTTGTTTCAGTTTTGCCAGCCAGATTGCGGGCAGGGTCTGCAGCAAGGGCGAGGGCGCATAAACGAAAACCACATCGGCTTTCCGGCGGCGCAGCAGCCATGGTCCAAACAGCAAGCCGGAAACAATGAAAGACAGGTAGTTGAGCGCGAGCCGAAAGCCGCCGGTGGCACGCGGCGCCAACGGCACGCGAAGGACGTGCGCCCCTTCGTATTGCTCCCGCTTGCAAAACCAGGCGCGGTATCCCGGATAGATGCGCCCTTGCGGGTAATTGGGTTGGCCGGTAAGCACATCGACCTCGTGTCCGTCCTGTACCAAACGGGCGACGATCGAGTTAATCTGGAAACTTTCGGGCCAGAAGTATTGCGTGACGAGCAGAATCTTCAACGCCGGCACTCCGCCCACAGCATCTGCAGGAATTGCTCGGCGCCCAGGGTGGGAAGGCCGGGCTCGGTGATGCCCAGGAAGCGTTTGACGGCGCGGGCAATGGAGCGCGGCGAATTGGCGTCGAAGCTTTCATCCGGCTCGAGCACATCACGCACATAGTCCAGTTCCGGCGCCAGGACCGGCAGGCCGGCCTGTCGTGCTTCGATCAAAGGCAAGCCGAAGGACTCGAAGCGCGACGGGTAGATCAGTGCGCGCGCTTGGCGGTACAGATCCGGCACGGCCGCTTTTGCCGCCGCGTTCACTTCGATGGCGAGTTGATGGCGTGCGGCCTGCTCGCTTATCCAGTCGGACAGCATGCGAAAGCGTGCATGGTCGAGCGTGAGTTGAAGACGCGGATAAATCCCTTCCGCGGCCAGCCGTATCCACGCCTGCACCAGTGTCTTGTGATTCTTGTGCCGCTCGCCGGAAGCCACGTAGAGAAACGGCCGTTCGTCCTGGGTGTGGCGGCCGCCCTGGGGCGCCAGCGATCGGGACCAGGTGGCGTCTCCCGGGAGATAGGGCGCCACCCGGACCTGACTTTCGTCCAGCTGCAGATGCTCGCATACAGCATGCTGCATCGAGGGCGTCTGCACCAGGAACAAATGCGCATGCGAAGCCAGCCTGGAGAGCCACAGCCTTTCCACCGTCAGACGCGCGCGCTCTAGCAAAGGCACGCCTTCCAGCGCGGGCGGTCCGACCAGATAGCGGTTCTGCAGATACACCACGGTACGGCAGGCCGCGCGGCGAATCGGCGGCAGATTGCCCAGGCACAGCAGCACGTCGCCCGCGCTGGCGCGGCGCGCCACCTGGGCATCGGCCCGCAAACGGGCAGCGACCGTTGGCGCCACCTGGCTGAATTCGACTCCCGGCGCAAGCTGGGCCGGCAAGCCAAAGCGCGCATCCACCCACACTTGGCGTTTCTGCTCAAAGCTGGCCTGCAGCAGCGGGCGCAGCAGAGTGGCGCCGCCGCCGGTATGGATATTGGAAGCCTGAATCAGCAACATGCGCTTATCTCGTCAACAGCCATTTGCAGGCGATGCGCAGGCGGTTCCAGGGACCCGGACCCGAGCGCCAGGCGGCTGCGAAGGAAGGACCGACCTGATCTCTTTGTCCCAGCATGCCGAAGGCCACCGCGCGCGAGTAGTGGCACCACCAGGGGGCCGACTGCGTCTTGCCGTCGACATGGCGCGCGATGAAGGCGTCGATGTTGGCCAGCGTGCGGCGCGGATTCGATACGCTGCCGCCGCCCACCCAGTAATAGCCGTGGGCGCCGGACAGGCGGTGGAAGCTGCATCCGCTCGATGCCAGCCGCAACCAGGTGTCATAGTCTTCCCATCCCACCATGTCGGCGTCTTCGCGCAGGCCGCCCACGGCGTCCAGGCGGGCCTTTCTGACCACCACGCTGGAGTTGGGCAGGGCGCAACCGTCGCGCCAGAGCACCTCATGTGCATGGCGACCGAGAGGGCGCGACCGCGAGCGGCGCCAAGGCCGCTTCTTTCCGTCCAGTCCCACCATGGTCAGGTCGTGGTAGATCACGTCGGCGCCGGCCAGCGCCAGTTGCATGCTGCTTTGCAGTTTGTCGTCGGTCCACCAGTCGTCGGAATCCAGAAAGGCGATCCACTCACCACGCGCCTGACGGATGCCGAGGTTGCGCGAGGCGGCGATCACGCCATGATTGTGGATCTTGATGAGCCGTATCTGTTCGTTCAGATACGGCTGCAGGACCTTGTCCGTGTCGTCGGTCGAATGATTGTCCACTATCAGCACTTCCCAATTGGTCCAGCCCTGGCGCTTGACCGAATCCAGCGCGCGGGGAAGGAAATGGGCGTGGTTATAGCTTGGTACCACCACGGAGACGAGGGGCGACATCAGTTGCCTCCCTTATCATGCAGGCGCTGGCAAAACGCCAGCAGCGCATCGATTTCGGCAACCAGGCCGAGCGCAGGCTCCAGCCCCAGAGCTTCTGCATGCAGGCTGCCTATCTTCAGCGGCGCAGCTGCCTCCATACGGCTGCCGAACTCGATCTTCGGCTCGAAGCCCAAGGTGACGGCGCAGCGTTCGGCGATGATGCCTGCCATGTCGGCCACGCTGATGGCTTGCCCGCTTGCCAGATTCAATATCGCAGGCAGACTGTCTTCCGGCGCTGACAATAGAGCATGTACATCCTGGCAAACCGTCGACAGCGCGATGAAGTCGCGCAATTGAGCGCCGCTGGATCGCAACACCAGCTTGCGCTGCGTAAGCGCCTGACGGCACAGGTCATTGACCAGCAAGTCCCAGCAATCGGCAGCGGCATGTGCCGGCGCTCCGAAACCGTTGGACAGCCGCAAGGCTGACCCTCGTATGGCGCCCTGCGCAAGGGCGTGCAGCAGGGCGTGTTCACCGGCGAGATGACTGGTGGCGTAGGGATGCAGGTTGCGCGGACAGCTGGTCTCGTCGATCTCACCGGCGAGGGGGCTGCCATAGACGTGGGCCGTGGAAAAGTAGAAGAAGCGGCGGGCGCCGGCAGCAACCGCGGCGGCCACCAGCCGCGCGCTTTGCACGCCGTTGGCCTGCAAAGCGGCAACCGGCTTGGCCATGCACTCCGCGGCGTTCATGCCGGCGGCATGTACCACGGCATCGACGCCTTCGCAGGCGGCGCGCAGGCTGGCCTCGCTGGCCCAATCCAGAATCCGGACTTCGCCTTGGGAGAGCCAATGCGGGGAGTCGCGCTTCACGCGTGAGCCGAGCACCGGCGTGTGTCCCGCATGGGCGAGGGCCTGCGCCACCCGTCCTCCGACGAAACCGAAACCGCCTGCGACCAGTATCTTCACGCAGTCCTTCCTGCCTTCCAGTCCCAGGGGATGAGCGGCGTATCCAGCGGCAGCACTTCGCTTTCGGTGGGGTCGTGCGGCAGATCGGCGCAGTTGGCCAACAGGGCCGGCGTTTCCCCGATCGCGGCGAAGGCATACCACAGGCCGGGAGCGATCGTCACCCGGCAGTATTGGTCGGGCCGGCCCAGTTCCAGCGCTTGCATCTGGCCCTCACTGGCAGAGCCGGGGCGGGCATCATACACCACCAGTCGTATGCGGCCGCTGGGCACGGCCAGGTTTTGCGTTTGCAGGCGATGGCGTTTCCAGCCCTTGACGGCCCCGGCCGCCACTTCCGAGAAATAGCATTCGCCGAAGCGGGTGAAATCGGGTGCGTCGCAGCGCATCATGTGCAGCACCGCGCCGCGCTCGTCGCGAATTTCGCGCAGAGGCGTGAGGGTCAGCCCTTCGATGGCTTTCATGCCAGCCATTTCAAACCTTTGGCCTTGGCCAGACCGCAATACGCATCGATCTGGCTCAGCGCATAGCCGAACATGTCCTCTTTCCCTTCGTGCCAGTTGCGGTACCAGTCGACTGTGTAGGCCACGGTGTCGGAGAAATCGAGCACGGCACGCCACTGCAGATATGCCAGCGCCTTGTCGCAGGAAAGCTTGAGCAGATTGGCTTCGGCTTGTGCCGGCCGCACAGCATTGGCCGGCGTATTCCATTGCGCGCCCGGCCAGCGCAGGGCCATGGCGTCGAGCAGCTCGGCCACGCTCTGGTTGACGTGGGCGTCCGGACCGAAATTGAAAGCTTCGCCATTGATGCGCTCATCCTCTTGCAGCGCAGCGCCCAGCCAGAGATAGCCGCTCAGAGGCTCCAGCACGTGTTGCCAGGGGCGCGTGGCGGAGGGGCTGCGCACTTCAACGGAACGACCATCGGTCCAGGCACGTATGCAGTCCGGCACGATGCGGTCGCTGGCCCAGTCGCCGCCGCCGATCACATTGCCGGCGCGGGTGATCGCCACCCGCTTGCCCGCGGCGCGCAGATACGAATGGGTGTAAGTCTGCGCGACCAGATCGGCGCAACTCTTGGAGCCGCTGTAGGGGTCATGGCCGCCCAGGGCATCGGTCTCGCGATAACCCCAGCACCATTCGTCATTGCGATAAGCCTTGTCGCTGGTGATGAGGACCGTAGTCTGGACGAAGGGCCGGCTGCGCACGCATTCGAGCACATTCACCATGCCCATGACATTGGTTTCAAAGGTGCCGCGCGGGTCCTGGTAGGAACGCCGCACCAGTGCCTGGGCCGCCAGATGGAAAACAATCTCGGGCTGGAAATCGTCGATCGCCTGTTCCAGTTGGCCCGGCTGACAGACATCGCCGCTGTAGTGGCGCAGCCGGTCTTCCAGTCCCAGCAGCTCGAAGTTGGAAGGCGTGGAGGGTACGTCGATCGAAAAGCCCGCCACCTCCGCACCCAGTTGCAGCAGCCACAGCGCCAGCCACGAGCCTTTGAAGCCGGTGTGGCCCGTGATCAGAACGCGCCGTCCGCGATAGAAGTCGCCGAACTGTTTCATCGCGGACCTCTCCAGGGCGCATTGCCGGTGTTCCACAGCTGCTCCAGCGCCTGCTTGTCGCGCAGCGTATCCATCGACTGCCAGTATCCCGAGTGGCGGTAGGCCATCAACTGGCCATCGGCAGCCAGCCTTTCCAGCGGTGCTTTTTCGAGGATGGTGAGATCGTCACCCAGATAATTGAACACCTGCGGCTCGAACACGAAGAAGCCGCCGTTGATCCAGCCTTCGCCGGCCTGCGGCTTCTCTTCAAAGTGCATGACCTGTTCGCTCTCGATGCTCAGGTCGCCGAAGCGTGCCGGGGGGCGGACTGCCGTGACCGTGGCCAGCTTGCCATGCGAACGGTGGAAAGCCAGCAATGCATTGACATCCACATCCGCCACGCCGTCGCCATAGGTGAGCATGAAGGTGCCGGTCGGCTCCACATGGGAACGCAGACGCAGCAGCCGCCCGCCCGTCTGGCTGGCCTGGCCGGTGTCCACCAGCGTGACCGTCCAGTCTTCCGCGGTGGGCCGGGTGTACTCCACCTTGCCGCTCTTGAGATGGATGGTGAGGTCGCTTTGCCGGGCGTGGTAGTTGAGGAAATAGTCCTTGATCACCTCACCCTTGTAGCCGAGCGCGAGCACGAATTCATTGAAGCCGTGCCGGCTGTAGATCTGCATGATGTGCGACAGGATGGGACGGTCGCCGATATCCACCATGGGCTTGGGACGCACCTGTGTTTCTTCCGACAACCGGGTTCCCAGGCCACCGCAGAGTATGACTACTTTCAATTGTTGCTCCTGTTGGATGTTTGCTTCGGCGCCGCCGGCTCAGTCTTCGGTGAGGCTGCGCGTGCCCAGCGGCGTAAGCGGCACACCGTGATGCGCCAGCGTCCTGGCCAGTCCGCACTCAAGCGAGATTTTCGACGTCTTGCGCAGCACATAACGTTCGCGGCTGACGTCGAGCACACTTTTCGGAATGTCGACGAAACGGCTTTCGGTGTACGACGCCGCCACCGGAATCGCGCACAAGGCGCGCAGGCGGCCGATGACTTCGTTGAGCGAGTAGCCGATGCCGCTGCCGATGTTGAACAGCGCTTCGCGGCTTTCGCTGTCGGCCAGCGCCAGCAAGGCCTCGACCACGTCATCGATGTAGACGAAGTCGCGGATGATTTCGCCATCGCCGCGCACCGGTATCGGCTTCCCGCGCAGGATGCGGCCGATCGCAATGGCGACGAAGCCCTGCCGACCATCTATGCTCTGACCGGGGCCATAGGGGTTGGACAGGCGCGCGATCTTGCAGTCCAGGCCATGTTGATACTGGTACAGCCGGAGATATTTTTCGATCGCGAGCTTGTGTATGCCATGTGAACTGATCGGGTCGGTGGACGCGGCTTCCGACACCGGCAACTGTTCCTGCAAGCCATACACCGAAGAGGACGAGGCGAACACGATGCGCGCAATTTTCTCCTGCACACAGAGCTTGAGCAGTTGCAGCGTCTGGAACACGTTCTGCTGCAGCTCGTAGCTTTCATCCACCTCATCACCGGGGACAGTGCTGGAGACGAAATGGAACACCGTGCCGGCGCCATCGAGCGCTGCATGCACATCGTCGCGCGAACCCATGTCGCCCTGTACCCAGTGCAGCCGGCCCTCGAATTCCGGCGGACAGGGATTGTGGTCCAGCACTCGCAGCGACCATCCCTGGGCCAGGGCCGCGACCAGAAAGTTGCGGCCGATAAAGCCCGCTCCCAGCACGGCGACCGGGCGCGGCTTCATGCGCACGCCCTGCTCTGCAGCAGACCACGCGACCTGGCATGCATGCGCTTGAGGGAAAACTGCCGGTCGAAATCACGCCGGGCATTCTCACCCAGGGTCCGGCGCAACGCGGTGTCATCCACCAGTTCGGCGATGGCCGCGGCCAGCGCAGCCGGCTCGCCGGGCGCTACCAGCAAGCCATTGTTGCGGTCAGCAATCGCTTCCGGTATGCCGCCCACGCTCGTGGTCACAATCGGGCACCCGGCACGCATGGCTTCCAGAATGCTGTACGGAAAACCTTCCCACAGCGAGGGGAAGGCGTAGATGTCGAAACTGGCCAGCAGCGTGCCGATCTCGCCGCTGTAGTGTCCAAGAAAGCGCACCCGCTCCTCCAGGCCGAGCTCCCGCGTGCGTAGACGCATGACGGCCGAGACATCGCCCTCGCCGGCCAGCACCAGATCGAGTTGCGGGAAACGGCCGGCCAGACTGGCAAAGGCTTCCAGCAAATCCAGCACGCCCTTCAAGCGATCCAGACGCGCCACGCAGCCCACTTGCATACGGCCCTCGCTACGGATGGGGTTGACTGGCGCCACATCTTCCAGGCCATTGTGCAGAATGTCGGCGCGTCCGGGCGGCATGCCGCGCAGGTTTTCCAGTGCCTGCGCAATGGCGTTTGCATTGACGATCACGCGTCCGGCGTTGCGCCAGGAAATGCGGTCCAGCAGCGCATCCCAGGCCGCCAACAGGCGGCGGCGCGGAGAGGGGGTGCTGACGATGCTCATCGCGGCTTGCGAGCCTGCCATGCGCGCCGCCACCAGCATGGCCAGACAGGCTTGCGAAGCGGGGTAACCGCCATTGCAGACCAGCACCATGGCCGGTTGAGTGCGCGCCAGCAGACCACGCAACAAGACGATGTTGAACATGAACAGCAGAGGCTCGGCCGGCAACAAGGCAGCCAACAGAATCCTTTGCAGTGCACGCGGCCACTTTGCAGTTCTGATCGCCACCAGCGAGCGCGTGAGGAAAGCCGCGCGCAGCACCTTCACTTGTGCCATGGAGCGGGACAGGTCTTCGGCGAACACGCCGCCGGCGTTGGCGGCCAGAAGGACTTCATCGAAGTCCGCGTGCAGGCCGTTGAGCAGGTCAATCATGTAGCGATTGCCGCCGCCGCGCGCATAGTTCTCGGTGAAGACCAGGAGCCGTTTCACTTGCCGGCTTCCTTCACATAGATGGCCAGGATGTAGGAGCTGATGGCCGGGTGATTGACCCGGTCCAGCCAGCGCAGGCGACGCAGCCACATGCCGCCCTTGATCAGCAATTTGGCCAGCAATTGTCCGACCGACTTCACGCCGCGTTCCGCCACCGGCAGTGAGGGTTCAAACGAGCCCAGATACCCGATATGCAAGGGCGACAGCGAGAACTGCCGCGCGAGCTTCTCGAACCAGCGCGGATGCATGATGGACAAGTTGTGCTTGTCCAGGATTTCCGGTTTGAGCGCTTTTTGCAAAGGCTTGTACACGCCATTGAAGTTCGGCACGCCCAGCACCAGTTTGCCGCCCGGCTTCAGCCAGGCTAGATGGCGCGCCACCACATCTTCGGGCTGGTCGAAATGCTCAATGAAACCGAAAGACATGACAACGTCGAATTCGGGACGCGGTTCAATCGAGAAGAAGTCGCCGGTCATGATGCCGCCGCCCTTCAGCCCCAGCAGCGCGAAATTGCGCTCGGTGGCTTGCATGCCGGCTTGCGAGTATTCGATGCCGGCCGGCTGCAGGCCGAATTCCTTGGCCATGAAGGCGAGCCACTTGCCTGGCGCACAACCCACTTCGAAAGCGCGTCCCTGCACCGGTCCCAGACGCTGTCTGAGGCCCTGCGCCAGGCAGCGATCGAAGGAATCGCTTTGGCTGACAACACTGGGCAGGGGACAGTCCCGCCAGTAGTTGTCCCAGAATGCGACTTCGGTTAGCTCCACGTTACTCCCTGGGTCAGCGTGCGTTTTGTGAGCCCGTCATTCTACCTGCTGGTGCAGCCGCCGGGCAGTTGGCAGGCTGCAAACGGGCATGCTCGATGAATGCCTGCCAAGGGGAGGATTCATGACTTTCGGGGGCGCGCAAGAAGTCTTCCACATAACGCCGCCAGAGGTCGGACCTGGGCGCGAGCGAGGCCAGCGGAGGAAGAGCGCAAGGACCGTCGATGTCGAGCGGCTTCTGTCCCAGCCGCAGGGCCAGCGTATGCACATGCAAGCCATAGGGCACGCGACGCAATTGGCGGGTCGTCAGAAACATCAGCGGCTTGTTGCCCAATACGGCGAAGGAGACTGCCGTGCTGCCATGCAGGAGGACGGCGCTGGCGTCTTGCACCAGTTGCGGCGTTTGCCCGTGATGCAATGACCTTCCACCGAAGCCTTGCTGCACGCGTTTATCGGACCGACCGGAGGGATGGCCTGCAATCACCACCGGCATTTGCCAGGCCGCTTCGATGGCATCGAAAAATCGCCGCATCGAGGGGTAATACTCCTGCGGGGTGACAGGCGGCTCGAGGCCGAGCACTGGCCAGTCGCTGGCAAAAGGCAGGTTGTCATCCACAAAGACTGCGTAGGGCCGCGGCGCGCTGCTGGCCTGCGGCGAGCCCAGTGCGGCTTGATACAGGTGGTAGTCCTGCGAGCCGGTCCAGAGTATCTGTCGCGACTTGCGCGTGAAAGCGTTGCGCGATTCTTTCCCCGCCAACAGCGCGAGATCCGGTGCCAGCAGGCTGGCCCGGGTTCTCAGCTTGCGCGCCAGGCGAGCCGGCAGGGAATCGCGGGCAGTGCGGGCTGCGGAGGTCGCCGCGGAACCTGGTGCGGGAATCGGCGAGACGCTCTTCAAGGGCAGGGTGCCGGTCCCCAGCGACTCATTTTCCACGGAGGCGGCAGCTTGCGCGGTCGGTTTGCGCTCCAGCGCAATTCGCGTACGCCATGCCAGGCGTTGGAACAGGGAAGGCAGCGGCAAGCTTCCGCTTTTTTGCACCACGAACGCAGTTCCGGCCCGCGCCAGCACGCGCTGGATGCACGGGGTCAGCGGCCCCAGTCCAATGAAGTCCAGGGCGTAAAGCGGTTTGTGAAGAGCCAGAGCCCCGGCCAGATCATCTTCACTGGATATGCGCTCCAGCGGCTCCCAGC
>JAEVZY010000135.1 GCA_023392035.1 Pseudomonadota bacterium
CTGTGGGCGATCCCTACAAGGACACCGCCGGTCCGGCGGTCAATCCCTTGATCAAGATCATCAACATCGTGGCGCTCCTGATCGTGCCCTTGTTGCCGACGGTCGGCATGAGCAGCGGCGCGCCGCATGCGGCCAATCCGCCGGCGGTCTCGGCCCCGGCCGCCACCCAGCCGGCGCCGGCCGGCAGCATGGGGACGGAAGCGGCAGCCAAGTAATTCATTGGTTCAAGAGATGGGTTCAAGAGAAAAGGCAGCTTCGGCTGCCTTTTCTGTTTCAGCGCCAGCGCATTGGGTGCAGAATTGCGAACGCAGCTGAGGAATGTCATCCCAACAAAGAGCAAAACCAGAGGAAACAATGCAGATCAAGGACAGCGTATTCATCGTGACCGGCGGCGCGTCGGGATTGGGCGCGGCCACGGCCCGCATGCTGGCGGAAAAGGGCGGCAAGCTGGTGCTTGCCGATGTGCAGGTGGAACCCGGTGAAAAACTGGCCGCCGAATTGAAGGGCAAGTTCGTCAAGTGCGACGTCACCTCCGAGGCCGATGGCCGCGCCGCGGTGGCGGCCGCAGTCGCCATGGGCACGCTGCGCGGCTTGATCAACTGCGCCGGCGTGGCGCCGGCGGTGCGCACCCTGGGCCGCGACGGCCCGCATCCGCTGGAAGTCTTCCAGCGCACCGTCAACATCAACCTGGTGGGCACTTTCAACATGGCCCGGCTGGCGGCCGATGAAATGGCCAAGACCGAGCCCAATGCCGATGGCGAACGCGGCGTCATCATCAATACCGCCTCGGTCGCCGCCTATGACGGCCAGATCGGACAGACCGCCTACGGCGCATCCAAGGCGGCCGTGGCCGGACTCACCTTGCCGATGGCACGCGACCTGTCGCGCAATGGCATCCGCGTGATGACGATCGCCCCCGGCATTTTCGAGACCCCCATGCTGTTGGGCATGCCGCAGGAAGTGCAGGATGCGCTGGGCCAGATGGTGCCCTTTCCGCCGCGCCTGGGCCGGCCCAGCGAGTATGCGCACCTGGCGCTGTCCATCATCGAAAACTGCATGCTCAACGGCGAGGTGATCCGCCTGGATGGCGCCATCCGCATGCAACCCAAATAAGGCGGGCATGACCGGAACCTTGGCGCGCCGCCTGGCGCCAGCAGGGGGCGCGGCAGAAAGGATGGCACCTGCAATGCAGCGCCTTCTGCCGCGCAGGCTCCTGGCAGTCCTGGCCTTGTTCGCGCTGAGCGCTTGCGCCAGCCTCGCCCCGACCCAGGAGCCGCTGGAACCGGCACCCGAAGCCGACAGCGGTTGGCAGGCAAAAGGCCATGCGCTGTTCCGTGAACAGGTGGCGGTGGCGGCCCATCCGCTGGCCGCGCGCGCCGGCGCCGACATCCTGCGCCGGGGCGGATCGGCGGCGGATGCCGCGATCGCCATGCAAATGGTACTGACCCTGGTCGAGCCGCAATCTTCCGGCATCGGCGGCGGCGCATTCCTGCTGCATTACGATGGCCGTGACTTGCAGGCCTGGGATGGCCGCGAAACCGCACCGCGCGCCGCCGGGCCCAGGCTGTTCCTGGGCGCGGATGGCAAACCCATGCCTTTCAACCAGGCGGTGGTGGGCGGGCGCTCGGTCGGCGTGCCGGGCGTGCTGGCCATGCTGGCCCAGGTCCACAAGCAGCACGGTCAGTTGCCCTGGAAAGAGCTGTTCCAGCCGGCCATCCAGCTCTCGCGCGAAGGCTTTGCCATCAGTCCCCGGCTGGCGCATCTGCTGACCCTGGAGCCGCGCCTGGCCGAAGACCGCGAAGCCCGCGCCTATTTCTTCGACAAGAAGGGCAAGCCCTGGCCGGCCGGTCATGTGCTGAAAAACCCGGCCCTGGCCAATACCCTGCAAGCCATCGCCGATGGCGGACCGGACGCTTTTTATCGTGGACCGCTGGCGCACGCGATAGCCGCCAAGGTGGCCGGCCACAAAAGCAATCCCGGCCTGCTGCGCGAAGAAGATCTGCAGGCTTACCAGGCCAAGCTGCGTGAAGCAGTCTGCGGCGACTACCGCAGTTGGCGAGTGTGCGGCATGCCGCCGCCTTCATCCGGCGGCATCGGCGTGCTGCAAATGCTGGGCATCCTGCAGCGCCTGCAGATAGACCGCCTGCCACCCCGGAATGGCGTTCTGCAGCCGCGGGCGGTGCACCTGTTTTCCGAGGCCGGGCGTCTGGTCTATGCCGACCGCATGCGCTATGTGGCCGATACCGATTTTGTCGCCTTGCCCGGCAACAGCCCCAAGGCCTTGCTCGACCCGGACTACCTCGCCAAGCGCGCCACCCTGGTCAGCGAACGTTCCATGAGCCACGCCGAACCCGGCCAGCCGCTGGGCGTGAAATTCGCGCAGGGCGATGACCATTCCATGGATGCGCCATCCACCTCGCATCTGGTGGCGCGCGACAAGGCCGGGCGGGTGGTGTCCATGACCACCAGCATCGAACGCGCCTTCGGCTCGCAATTGATGGTGGGCGGCTTCCTGCTGAACAACGAGCTGACCGATTTCTCTTTCCTGCCGGGCGACGGCAATGGGCCGGTGGCCAACCGGGTCGAGCCCGGCAAGCGTCCACGCAGCGCCATGGCGCCGACCATGGTCTTCGACCGTGCCAGCGGCGAGCTGGTGCTGGCGCTGGGTTCGCCCGGCGGACCGGCCATCATCAACTATGTGAGCAAGAGCCTGGTCGGGGTGCTCGGCTGGGGCATGAATCTGCAAGATGCGGTGGACTTGCCCAATTTCGGCAGCCGCAATGGGCCGACCGAATTGGAGGCCGGACGTTTCGATTCCGGATTGATTGCCGATCTGCGCCAACGCCGGCACCTGGTGGTACAGGGGCCGCAGACTTCAGGCCTGCATGGCCTGCAATGGCTGGAGAAGGAACAGCGCTGGCTGGGCGCGGTGGACCCACGCCGCGAGGGCGAGGCGCTGGGAGACTAGCGCCCCGTTTTTCGAGGGAGGCGCCGGAGGCATGGCGGGATGCCTCCGGCTACCCGGCGCGCGATCAGCGGCGCCAATCGCGGCCGTGACCACGGTCATGGTCCCAGTGCCGCCATTGCTCATGGCGATAGCGCCAGCCGGGCCCGCCGTAGGCGCCGTAATACACCGGGGCCGGGGCCACCACCACCGGGCGCGGCGCCACATACACCGGGCGCGGCGCCATCACCACCGGGGCCGGATAGACCACCGGCGCCGGCGCCACCACCACCGGAGCTTGGCGATAAACCGGGGCCGGCGCATACACCGCACCTGGCGTCCCGATGTTGATGTTCCAACTGACGTCAGGGTAAGCTTGCGCCTGCGCACCCGCGGACAGGCCAAGAAGGACGGCGGCTGAAACAACCCCTGCGGCAAGTTTGAAGACGGTTTTCATGGCATTTCCTTTGTTTGTCTGCACGCTCATTTAACGTCCGCAGCCCGCCCGGCGTCACCCGGTCGGCCGTAAATACCGCAACAATATGTGTCCGGGAATGCCTGTTCTTGTCGCAAGTCGCCTGGCAACTGGCCAGGCAAGCCGTACCGGATGGTGGCGCCGGCTGAGCCTGCTTTGGCTGGCTTTCCTGTTGTTCGGACTGGCCGGCCAGACCCTTGCCCGGGGCTTTGATGGCGAACAAATCCCGACAATCGAACTTCGGGATTTGCCGGTCGAGGCGCGCAATACCCTGGCCCTGATCCGGCAGGGCGGACCCTTCCCCTGGCCCAAGGATGGCAGCGTTTTTGGCAACTACGAAGGGGTTTTGCCAAAGCAAAAGCGCGGGTATTATCACGAGTTCACGGTCAACACGCCCGGACTGCGCGGGCGTGGCGCCCGCCGCATCATCGTTGGCGGCAACTGGCAAACCTCCCGTGACATTTACTACACGGGCAACCACTATGCGAGTTTTTCTCGCATCAAAGAGTAAGAAGTGAACATCTACAGTTTCGTGGCGCACGACCATGTGTCGAGCGAGCCGCGTTTGGAAATACGTGAACAGGAATTGCTGGCGACGGTACCGTCCAATGCGGTGCAGTCGATCCGTGCCTTTCGCGTAACCGAATTGCAAGCCGAGGCCGCGCGCCTGGGCCAGCATTTCCTGTATGCCTGGGCCGGCGAGGCCACCACCAAGCACCAGGTCCTGACGACCCTGGCCCAGTCTTTCCATTTTCCGCGCCAGTTCGGCAAGAATTTCGACACCCTCAAGGATTGCCTGACCGGCATGGTCTTCAAGGCCGGCAGCCAGCCGGGCTTTTTGGTGGTGCTGGAACAATTGCCCAATACGCCAAATTTCGACCGCGAAGCCCGGGAAAACCTGCTCGACCTGTTCCGCGAGGCGGCCGATTTCTGGGCCGACAAGAAAGTCGCTTTCCGCGTCTTCTATTCCTTCCAATAGCCAGGTCTGGTCCCGGCGCTGCCGGGACGGCGCGGTACAATGCGCGCCATGAAAAATATCGTCATCCTGATTTCCGGCCGTGGCAGCAATATGGTGGCCATTTTGGAAGCGGCCCGCCGTGAGCAATGGCCGGCCCGCATCGCCGCCGTGATCAGCAACCGGGCCGATGCCAAGGGCCTGGAAACCGCCGCCGGCTTCGGCATCCCGACCGCGGTCCTGCCTTCGAAAAATTTCTCCGATCGCGCCAGTTTCGACGCCGCCCTGCAGGAAAAAATCGACAGTTTCCAGCCTGATTTGGTCTTGCTGGCCGGCTTCATGCGCATCTTGACGCCGCAATTCGTTGGCCATTACGCCGGCCGCATGATGAATATCCATCCCTCGCTGCTGCCGTCCTTCACCGGACTGGACACCCATGCGCGGGCCCTGCAGACCGGCGTCAAGGTGCATGGCGCCACCGTGCATTTCGTGACGGCGGAGCTGGACGTCGGCCCCATCATCGAGCAGGCGGTAGTCCCCGTCCTGCAGGACGACAGCGAAGCCACGCTGGCGGCCCGGGTGCTGGAACAGGAACACATCATTTATCCGCGCGCCGTGCGGCATTTCGTCGAAGATCGCCTGAGCCTGGTCGACGGCCGGGTGCTGCTCGCCCCCGAGCGCGCATGAACCGACATCCCGAAGGAAACACACTATGAGGCTGTCGCCCTGGGTCATTACCAGCCTGGAAGCGGTGCTGCGCGAAATTTTGCGCTTCACCGGTCCGGCTGACGTCGTGTTGTCACGCTATTTTCGTGAGAACCCCAAACTTGGTTCGCGCGAGCGCGGCGCGGTGGCGGAAGCCGCCTACGCCGTGCTGCGCAATCGCCTGGTCTACAACCATCTGGCGCAGTCGGGCAGCGGTCCGGAATTGCGACGCATGGCGCTGCTGGGCCTGGCCGATACGGTCGGCGTGGAAGCCATCGCTTCCCTGGCCGAGCACGAGGCCGAATGGTTGAAGCGTGTGCAGCAGGTGGATCGCGCCAGCCTGCCCGATGCGCTGCGCCTGAACATGCCGGCCTGGCTGATGGAGCGCCTGGTGCGCCAGCATGGCGAAGAACAAGCGCAGGCGCTGGCGCAAAGCCTGAACCGGCCGGCGCCGCTGGACTTGCGCGTCAACCTGCAAAAGGCCAACCGCGACGAGGTGCTGCAGCAACTGCAGGCGGCCAGCATCGATTGCAGTCCCACGCCGTTTTCGCCGCTGGGCATCCGCCTGGCCGGCAAGCCGGCGCTGCAGAACCTGCCGCTGTTCCAGCAGGGTGCGATCGAGGTCCAGGACGAAGGCAGCCAGCTGCTGGTCTTGTCCACGGGCGCCCGGCGCGGCGAGATGGTGGCCGATTTCTGCGCCGGCGCCGGCGGCAAGACCCTGGGCCTGGGCGCCATGATGCGCAACACCGGCCGCCTGTACGCCTTTGACGTCTCCGAGAAGCGCCTGGCCAAGCTCAAGCCGCGCCTGGCGCGCAGCGGTTTGTCAAATGTGCATCCGGCCGTGATCGCGCACGAGAACGATGCCAAGATCAAGCGCCTGGCCGGCAAGCTGGACCGGGTGCTGGTGGATGCGCCCTGCAGCGGCCTGGGCACCCTGCGCCGCAATCCCGACATGAAGTGGCGCCAGACCGAGGCCGGGATTGCCGAGCTGACCGCCAAGCAGGCCAGCATCCTGGCCGGCGCCGCGCGCCTGGTGAAGCCGGGCGGCACCCTGGTCTACGCCACCTGCAGCCTGCTGGACGAAGAAAACGAAAACATCGTGCAGCAATTCCTGGCCGCGCATGCGGGCTTCAGCCTGGTGCCCATGCGCGAGGTGCTGGCCGCGCAAAAGATCGCGCTCGACACCGGCGACTATCTGAAGCTGCTGCCGCATGTGCATGGAACCGACGGCTTCTTCGCCGCCGTCCTGCAAAGGCAGCAAGCCCAGAAATGAGGCCGATGAGCACCGGCCTTGGCGCCGAGCTGCTGCGCGACCTTTCAGATCCGCGCGTGGTCTGGCAACTGGCCACCATTGCGCTGTGCGTGGTGCTGGCCTGGGGCATCACCACCTTCTTCGTGCGCGGCCTGAAGCTGCGTGAAGCGGCCGGGCCGGGCGGCATCCGTCCCCGCTTCGGGATTGTGGCGCCGCTCGTCACGGTCGGCCTGCTCATGCTTGCCGTGCCGATGCTGGCGGCCTGGACCAGCACTTCGCTGCTGCGCACGGCGATTGCCCTGTTCGGCTCTTTTGCCATGATTCGCGCGGTGTTCTACGTGCTGCGGCGTATCTTTGCCCGCAGCGGCCGAGTCGGCAGCTTCCTGGCAATGTTCGAGCGGGTCTTCGCCTTGGCCGTCTGGCTGGGCGTGGCGATCTGGATTACCGGCTTGTGGCCGGATATCCAGGGCTTCCTCGACAACACCATGGTGCCGATCGGCAAACACCGGGTCAGCATCCTGACCGTGTTGCAAGGTGCGATCTCGGTCGCCATCACCGTGGTGCTGGCCCTGTGGGTCGGCGCGGCGCTGGAAGAGCGGCTGATGAAGGTGCAGACCGTGCACTCCTCGCTGCGCGCGGTCATGGCGCGCACGGTGCGGGCCCTGTTGATCTTCATGGCCCTGATGATTTCGCTGTCCCTGGTGGGCATCGACCTGACCGTGCTTTCCGTCTTCGGCGGCGCACTGGGCGTCGGCCTGGGCCTGGGCCTGCAAAAGATCGTCGGCAGTTATTTCTCGGGTTTTGTCATCCTGCTGGAACGCAGCCTGGCGCTGGGCGACCAGGTCAAGGTGGGTGAATTCCAGGGCCGGGTGGCGCGCATCAACACCCGCTATACGGTGCTGCGCGCGGGCGACGGTTCGCAGACCATCGTCCCCAACGACATGCTGGTTTCGCAAGTGGTGCAGAACTTTTCCATGATGGAAACGGAGAAGGGCTTGCGCCTGTGGACCAAGGTTTCGGTCGGTTATGAGACCGACATCGAGCGCTTGTTGCCCATGCTGAACGCGGCCGCGGCCACCATTCCGCGGGTGCTGCAAAACCCGCCGCCGCAGGCCTTGTTGCTGGGTTTCGGTGCCGACGGCCTGGATCTGGAAGTGGGCTTCTGGATCGACGATCCCCACAATGGCCGCGGCAATGTGATTTCCGACGTGAACCGCAAAATATGGTCCTTGCTCAAGGAAGAGGGCATCAATGTGCCTTATCCGCAACGCGAGCTGCGCTTCGTGTCAGGCCAGCAAGACCAAATCGACGTTCTCAAAAAAAGGGATTGACAAAGCGGTTTCTTTCGTCGATCTCCCGGAAAAACAGCGTAAAATTCGGCGCTATCGTTCAGCAGCACCCTCGCCCAACTACCGGAGCACAGCACTTTGAACGCAGTTTTCGAATCCTTCCTGGATTTCGCAGCCAATGGCCTGACCCGCGCCAGCGCCTGGCAGGTTGTCATCTATACCCTGGTGGTGACGCACATTACGATTGCGGCCGTCACCATCTATCTGCATCGCTGCCAGGCGCATCGCGCGCTGGACCTGCATGCCTTGCCCAGCCACTTCTTCCGTTTCTGGCTGTGGCTGACCACCGGCATGCTGACCAAGGAATGGGCAGCCATCCATCGCAAGCACCACGCCAAGTGCGAAACCGAAGAAGATCCGCACAGCCCGCAAACGCGCGGCATCATGAAAGTGCTGCTGGAAGGCGCCGAGCTGTATCGCGCAGAGTCGAAGAATCTGGAGACCCTGGAAAAATACGGCAAGGGCACCCCGGATGACTGGGTCGAGCGCAACGTCTACAGCAAGCACTCGGTATGGGGCGTGTCGCTGATGCTCATCATCGACCTCGCCCTGTTCGGCGTGATCGGTCTCACCGTGTGGGCCGTGCAGATGCTGTGGATTCCCATCACCGCCGCCGGCATCATCAACGGCATCGGCCACTACTGGGGCTATCGCAATTACGATTGCAGCGACGCTGCCACCAACGTCCTGCCCTGGGGCATCCTGATCGGCGGCGAAGAACTGCACAACAACCACCACACCTTCGCCACCTCGGCCAAGCTGTCGTCCAAGTGGTATGAGTTCGATATCGGCTGGGTCTACATCCGCATCATGGCCGCGGTCGGTCTGGCCAAGGTGAAGAAGACCATCCCCGCGCCCAAGTTCGAGCCGGGCAAGAACGTGGCCGACCTGGCCACCCTGCAGGCCGTGGTCGCCAACCGCTATGACGTCATGGCCAAATACGCCAAGACCCTGAAGCAGACCTGGGGCGAGGAATTGGTGCAGTTGAAGAGCAAGGGGAATTTCGCGCCCGGCACCCTGAAATCGACCCGCAAGCTGCTGCAGCAGGAGCCGGCCAAACTGCAGGCGCCGCAACGCCAGCAACTGGGCGAAATCCTTGCCCACAGCAAGGCGCTCAAGACCATGCACGACATGCGCGGCGAACTGGGCGCGATCTGGGAACGCTCCCACTTCACGCCGGACCAGTTGCTGCACCTGCTGCAAGACTGGTGCAAGCGTGCCGAGGAATCGGGCATCAAGTCCCTGCAAGAGTTCTCCCTGCGTCTGCGCAGCTACGCTTAAGCAGAGTCCTGGCACGAAAAACCCCGCCCTTCGCAAGAACGGCGGGGTTTTTTGTTATGTAGCCTGCGTGGGTGTCGCATGTAGGGTAAGGACATCATCCTGCGGCTGAGGATAGCCCCGCTGACATCGCAAATGTCTTTGCACGAAACGCCAACTTCAGGCGTCACTTCCCCGAGATTCAGCTCTCTGACGTCGTCTATTCCAAACCCATTGGTGGGAGAGGAGCAGAGTGGTCAGCACATGGCAATTTCATCTGGCATGCCGGATATCGACAAATTGTCGCTGAAATTCGTCTTATACATAAATTGCCAAGTACTATTCAGAATGCCTTCGTCGATTTAAGGTGCGACCATGATGCAGTTCCTCGCGGATCACATCGATCAGATGGATCTCGCTCTCGATCAAATTGCTATGCGAGACCGAAATTTCGATCGGTTCGCTCTCATGTTGATCGACAACGTCGTCGAACTAACCCTTCACCAATATGCACAAGACAGAAGCTACGAGAGTGAGATGTCTCGACGGCACGGAGCTTCCGGTGACGATACGAAGGCAGTTATAGCAGCACTCGGGCCTCGTTTTGACTCTAAGGTAAAGTTGGCGCGCGAACGGGGGCTACTCTCGAACGAAGTTTGTGACAGCATCCAGTACCTGCATTCATTTAGAAACACTGCTTACCATCGGGGATTGCGTCACGAACGTATTCTTCACTCACTTGCGCTCTTCTATTTCAATAACGCGTGCTCGGTATTGGCAAGCTACTCCCCAATGTTCTGGTCATCCAGTAGTGAAGATCGAATTCCACACCGCGCTATGAAGTATCTTGGAAAGGCCAATTTTTGGGATAGTGAGAAGGCCTTTCAATCCGCTTGGGAGAGGCTGCGTGAGGTGGCTGCATCAATGGCTGATTCCTTGAGCAGCGATCTTCACGGCGATATGCGGGAGACAATCGACCGCGTGGATCAACAGATGCAGTTTCTGGCCGATGAGTCGCCCCTTGGAAAGAAGAGCCGAAACCAGGTGATCCTTGATTGCCAAGCATGGGCATTAGCGTTCTCAGAGGAAGGCAAGGCGTATGCCCAAGCACAGCAAGCACCCAAAACATCCGTTGGCGGGTATGTTGAGTGGTTCGGAAATAATTATCCCTGGGCTACCAAGACTGATCCTATTCCAGGTTGGCGCAATCGTCTTAATTCACTTGAAACTGAGAAGAACCAACACCGAGCGCTAAAGAAATACTGTGAATTCATGAACCAAACTGAAGATTTGCGCGAACAGATTAGCGAGTCTGCTTCCCAGCTAGACGCACATATTCAACACCTCATTGACGTGGCCCGTGGTAAATAGCTCGTTCTGTATAGTTCACTGCTCTTCGCTCAAGGCCAGTTTGGCGACCATCTGCGAGACATGCGTTAGCGCCTGCGGATAATTGCCCAGCATGTTGTGCTGTTCGACATCGTATTCCTCGGCGAACAGCCCGAGGTCATTGCAGCAGGCCATGGCGCGTTGATAGTAGGTCTGGGCCAGCTCGCGCCGGCCCTGGCGCGCCAGGCAATTGACCAGCCAGAAGGTACAGGCCAGGAATGCGCCTTCGCACCCGTCCAGGCTGTCGGGCGAGCTGTAGCGTTCCAGCAGGCCATTGCGGTCCAGCGCCTTGCAGATGGCGTCCGTGGTGCGCAGCATGCGCGGGTCGCGGTAATCGACGAAACCGGTGCGCGGAACGAGCAGCAGCGAGGCATCCAGATGGCCGCTATCGAAGTCCTGGACAAAGATGCCGCGCCTGGCGTCATACCCGCGGGTCTCGATCGCCTGCCGGATGTCGTTGAGCGCAGCGGTCCAGGCTTGTACCGGCGCCTCGAATCCGTTTTCCTGGGCCAGCTTCAGGCCGTGGTCCAGCGCTGCCCAGCACATCACCTTGGAATGCACGAAGTGGCGCGCCGGACCGCGAAACTCCCAGATGCCATGGTCGGTTTCCATCCATTTGTGGCAGACGGTATCGACCACGCTGGACAGGAAATCCCAATACTCGCGATCGATCGATTTGCCGCTGCTATGCCACAGCCAGGCGATCTCCAGGATTTCGCCAAACACATCGAGCTGGTTCTGCACATGGGCCATATTGCCGATGCGGACCGGCTGGCTGCCGCGGTAGCCTTCCAGCCAGTTGAGTTCGATCTCGGTCAAACGCCGCTTGCCGTCCACCGCATACATGATCTGCAGTTGGCGCGCGCTGCCGGCGGAGGCGCGCCGGATGAAGCGCAAAAAGCGCGTGGCTTCATCTTCATGCCCGAGCCGGTACAAGACCCGCACCGCGAACACCGAATCGCGGACCCAGCTGAAGCGGTAATCCCAATTGCGATGCGCGCCGATGGCTTCCGGCAGGGAGGTGGTGCCGGCGGCGCAGATTGCGCCGGTCGGCTCATACATCAGCGCGCGCAACACCAGGGCCGAGCGCAGGATATGCGGATCGATCTGTTCACCGCCACGGGCGCGCGCGGTCCACATTTCCCACCAGCGCCGGGTCTGGTCCAGGCAGGATTGCGCGCCGGCCCAGTCGAATGCTTCCTGCGCAATCTGACCGAGGGTTTCCGGCGCGGCATACGCAATCACCATGCAAGCGCGTTCGCCGGCGACCAATCGGAAATTGGCCGTGAGGTCGCGATGTTCAACCAGTTGTAGCGCAAAGCTGGCGCGCACCAGCAAGCCCTGGCTGCCGCCGACGGCGGTAAACACCTGCGGCCCGCGCTGCTGGATCATGGGAATGATCTGGCCAAAGTCCAGGCGCGGACTGACACGGGTGCGCATCTCGACCACGCCTGCCAGACATTCGACCACGCGAAACAGGCGGTGCCGTCGCTCCAGCGGAAGTTGATGGCTGTCTTCCTGCACCGGCCTGGCGTCGAAAAAATCATGCACGCAAACTTCGCCGCCGGCCAGCCGGAAGCGGCTTTCCAGGATCATGGTGCCGGGCAGATAGCGTCGTTCCATGGTGAATTGCGGATCGGCCGGCATCAGTTCGAAACAGCCGCCTTTGTCCCAGTCAAGCAGACGCCCGAAGCAACTGTCGGCATCCATGCGCGGCATGCAACACCAATCGACCGAGCCGTGGCGCGAAATCAGCGCGATGCAATGGCAATCGCTGATGAAACCATAGTCCTCGATCGGCGGATAGGTGGAATCGGGCTCTGTCATGTGGCGCAAGTCCGCGGCCAGTCTGAAGAAATTACAGCCGGTGCAGGGCGCATTGCACGGGGCTTGCAAGCCAAACCGGCTGCTGCGGCGACCCCGGCGCCCGCGGCATGCAAGGCTCATCTTATCGGCGATGCGGATTTGGCATGTCCTATGCATGCGGTTGTCATGAGCAAACGCAACCGCGGGCAATAACGGAGGACTTTTCATGGCTGCAAGCGTCGGCGATTTCCTTTTGCAACGATTATCGGCATGGGGCATAGGCCGGGTATTCGGTTA
>JAEVZY010000148.1 GCA_023392035.1 Pseudomonadota bacterium
TTGCAGTCGACGCTACGGCCGACACCAGCGCCGACACCAGCGCCGACACCAGCACCACCGCCAACACCACAGCCGAAACCGCAATCGGCATTGCGACTGAGCTCGCAACCAAGGCTGCGCCCCACGCTGCGACCTACATCGCATCCGACACCACGCTTGCAAGTTTGGTGACGAGCGACGCTGCGCAAGCCGATAGCGCAAACCCGATCACCATCGTGGCGGCCGCCAGTTCCGGCAAGGGCGCCGAGCCGGTCCGGGATGAGCATCTGGTGTTCCACCTGCAAGCCGGCGCGGAGCAGGGCGCAAGCGTGCTGCCTGCGCCTGCCCAAGCCACGGCCGATAGCGATGAACAGGTAGTGATTGTGGCCGCCGCACCCGCTCAGCGCCAGAAAGAACAAGCTGTGCCGGTCCTGGCGCGGGCGCCGGCCAACGACGTGGTGGTGGTGTCTACCGCTCACCAGGAAACGGTCAATCTGGATGCCGATCTGCGCGGCCTGAGCCTGGCCATGTCCACCCAGCTCGGCGCACCGCAGGCCAAGCTGGCGCGTGGCCCGGAATTGCCGAACTGGGCCGTGATGGGCGAAGGCAAGAAGCTGCGCTTGTCGCGCTGAGCAAGCATTCATTGGGCTTCCAGAACATGGCATGCGGCGCTGAGCATATGCTGTGGTCGGTGTATCACGACGGCGCCTGGCCTGGCCCATCCAATGGCAAGAGCGCTACAGCATTTCCAGCGCTTGCGGCCGGGATGGCGGGGGAAACGCACGGTCCAGTTCCGCCAGTTCCTCCGGCCGCAGGGTGATCTCCCGTGCCGCCAGGTTTTCCTGCAGGTGCGCCAGGCTGGCGGACTTGGGGATGGCAATCACGTCCGGCGCGCGCATCACCCAGGCCAGGGCAATCTGGGCCGGCGTGCAGTTTCGTTGCCGCGCCAATTTCTGCAAGGCCGGATGATGCAGGATGCGTCCCTGCTCGATGGGCGAATACGCCATCAGCGGCACGTCAAGTTGGCGCAGGCGTGGCAGCAAGTCGAATTCGATACCGCGGCGCGAAAGGTTGTACAGCAGCTGGTTGGTAGCCAGGCACGGCGCACCGGGCAGGGCCATCAACTCCTCCATGTCCTGCAGATCGAGATTGGAGACGCCCCAGTCGGCAATCTTCCCCTCGCGCTGCAGGCGTTCGAACGCGGCCAGGGTTTCCTCGAACGGATAGCTGCCGCGCCAATGCAGGAGATAGAGATCGATACGCTCGGTCTTCATGCGCTTCAGGCTGCGTTCGCAGGCGCGCAGCGTGCCGCTGGCGGAGGCGTTCGAAGGCAGCACCTTGCTCACCAGGTAAAGCCCATCGCGGCGGCCGGCAATCGCGGCGCCCACCACTTCTTCCGATCCGCCGTCGCCGTACATCTCGGCCGTGTCCAAAAGGCGCACGCCTTGATCCAGCCCGGCCTGCAGCGCGGCGACTTCAGACTTGCGGCTGGCATGGCCTTCTCCCAGGCCCCAGGTGCCCAGGCCAAAGCGGGGAATGCTGGCGCCCGAAGGCAGGACAATGCTGTCATTCATGTTCCGGTCAGTCATATGCGCTTCTCCAAAAACAAACGCCCCGCGAACGGGGCGTTTGGTCCTCAGGCGGTTTGATCCTCAGGCCAGGGATTACTGGATCTTGGCTTTCTTCTTCAGTTCAGCCTGGTAGTTCTGCCACTTCTGCTGCTGCAGTTGCTCGGTGATCTGCGGCTTGGCTTCTTCCAGGGTCGGGAACTTGGCCTGGCGCACATCGTCCAGGCGGATCACGTGGTAGCCGTACTGGGTCTTGACCGGGGTTTCGGTGATCTGGCCTTTCTGCAGCTTGGACACGGCTTCCGAGAAGGGTTCGACCATCATGCCCGGCGAGAACCAGTCAAGGTCGCCGCCGTTGGAAGCAGTGCCGGCATCTTTCGATTGCTTGGCCAGCTCTTCGAACTTGGCGCCGCCTTTCAGTTTGGCGATGATGGCCTTGGCGTCTTCTTCCTTGTCCACCAGGATGTGGTGGGCGTGGTATTCCTTGTCACCGGCCTTGGCCTTGGCTTTGTCGTACTCGGCCTTGATGTCGGCATCGCTGATGGGGTTTTTCTTGATGAAGTCAGCGATCAGCGCACGGATCACGATCGACTGGCGCGCCATGTCCATCTGGCTCTTGACTTCGGGGGTATTGGACACGCCGCGGCGGTCGGCTTCCTGCATCAGCACTTCGCGGTTGATCAACTCTTCACGCACCATCGAACGCAGTTGCGGGGTGTCGGGCTGACCCTGGGCGGCCATTTGCTTGATCAGCACGTCTGCGCGCGAGGAGGGGATGGGCTTGCCATTGACCACGGCGAGGTTTTGCGCCATGACGGGCAGGGCAAGGCTGGCCAGCAGCACGGCAAGCAGACGGGCGGGTTTGAACGTCATTGTTGTTCCTATGGGAATGAAATAATTTGGCCGGATTTCCACCTCGGACCTCCACCTGTCATGCATCTGTTCAACAGGCGGAGAGTTCCGGGTTCAGCGTCTTGTCAGGCGCCACCCGCGGCTTCCGCAGGGGTCAGGGCGACGATGTTCAGGGCATGAATGTCGGCCTGCATCAAATTGCGCAGGCAATCATACACCAGCCGATGGCGCGCCAAGCGGTTCTTGCCGGCGAAGGCTTCGGACACCACGCGCACGCGATAATGTCCAGCGCCGCCGGCGGCCCCGGCATGGCCAACGTGCAGGTGCGAATCGTCTTCGATCTGCAGGTCTTGCGGCGTGAGCGCGGCGCCAATCAACGCGCGCATCTGTTCCATGCGCGCGTTCATTTGGCGTCCTTCATGTATTTGGACAGCATCAGGCTCTGGGCGACGATGAAGACCAGCATGATGCCCATGAAGCCGAACAGCTTGAAGCTGACCCAGGTGGCGGTGGAAAAACTCCAGGCCACCATCAGGTTGATCACGCCCATCGCAACAAAGAACAGCACCCAGGCCTGGTTGAGGCGATTCCATATCGGCTCCGGCAGCTCGAGCTGCTTGCCCATCATGGACTTGATCAGATTGCGCTCGAAGCCCAGCTTGGCCACCAGCAGGCCGGCGGCAAACAACCAGTAGAGCACTGTGGGTTTGAGCTTGATGAAGGTCTCGTTATTGAAATAGATGGTGGCGCCGCCGAACACGGTGATGATCGCCAGCGACACCCACAACATGGCGTCCACCTTCTTCCTGCGCGCCAGCTGGATCAGGATCTGCACGAAGGTGGCAAGAATCGCGATGCCGGTCGCCAGCAGGATGGGCGACTGTCCCTTCACCACCGCATGTCCGGCCACCAGGCCGGAGAGCAATTGCGTGGCCAGGTCATAGGCCTGGTCGGGATGGGCATCGCCCCATTTGAAGACCACGAAGAAGAGGATGACGGGCAGCAGGTCGAACAGGAGTTTCACGTTTCAGGAATCCTTCAGGGGCGTAAAGCGCAGGGCGGCGGAGTTGATGCAGTAACGCAGGCCGGTCGGCGGCGGTCCATCCGGAAACACGTGGCCGAGATGGGCATCGCAGACATTGCAGATGACTTCGGTGCGCACCATGCCGTGGCTGCGGTCGACTTTTTCGCGCACGTTGGCGGGATCGAGCGGACGGAAATAGCTGGGCCAGCCGCAGCCGGAATCGAATTTGGCATCCGACTCGAACAGCGGCGTGCCGCAGCACACGCAGGTGTAGATGCCGGGCTCATGGTGGTCCCAATAGCGGCCGGTGAAGGCGCGCTCGGTGGCGGCGTGGCGCGTCACTTCGTATTCCATCGGGTCGAGCTGGGCTTTCCATTGCTCGTCGGTCTTTTGCACTTTTTCCATGGCAATTCGTTCAGGAAGAACAGTTCAGGAAGAACAACTCACTTCAAGATGCGCCGCCCAATCGGGAGGCAGGGCTGCATAGTGTTCGTTCCCGGCTTGTTCGTCAAAGGGCTTTTCCAGCACCGCCAACAGGCGTGCGATTTCGGAGAAGTCTTTCTGCTGCGCCTTTTCAATCGCGACCTGGGCCAGCCAGTTGCGCAGCACGTACTTGGGATTGACCCGGTCCATGCGCGCGCGGCGCTCGCCATCCACGCTGTTTTCACCGGCCAGGCGCGCGCGATATTTTACCGCCCAGGCATCGAAGGCAGCGCGGTCCAGGAACAGGTCGCGCAGCGGCTGGTCGGCTTCGGGATGGTCGACCTGCAAGGCGTTGAGCTTGCGGAAGAACAGGGTGAAGTCGGCATGATTCATTTGCAGCAGGGCGAACATCTCATCCATCAATCTGCCGTCGCCTTCCTGCACCGTGGCGAGGCCGAGCTTGGCATGCAGCAAGGCATCCAGCTTTTCGGTATAGGCGGATTTGAAGATGGACAGCGCATCGCGCACTTCGTCCACGCCATCGGGAAACAGCGGCAGCAAGGCCTGGCCCAGGGCGTGGCAGTTCCAGTTCGTGATCTGCGGCTGCATGTGATAGGCGTAACGCCCCTGGGCATCGGAGTGATTGCAGATGTGATTGGCATCGAAGGCTTCCATGAAGCCGAAGGGGCCATAGTCCAGGGTCAGGCCGAGGATGGACATGTTGTCGGTGTTCATCACGCCATGCATGAAACCGACCGCTTGCCATTGCGCCACCAGTTCGGCGCTGCGGCGTGTGACCTCGCGCAACAAGGCGTGGTAGGGGCGCGCCTGCTGCTTCAGTTCAGGGTAGAAATCGGCGATCACATAATCGGCCAGGATCTGCAATTGCTCATGGCGCTGGCTGTAATACCAGTGCTCGAAAGAACCAAAGCGCACAAAGCTGGGCGAGATGCGGGTGGCCACCGCGCTGGTCTCGGGCGATTCCCGCATCACCAATTGATCGGAGCCGGTCACGCACAGCGCGCGGGTGGTGGGAATGCCCAGCGCCGCCATCGCTTCCGAACACAGGAATTCGCGAATCGAGGAGCGCAGCACGGCGCGCCCGTCGGCGCCGCGCGAATACGGCGTGCGGCCGGCGCCCTTGAGTTGCAGCTCCAGGCGCGAACCGTCGCTGCCAGCAAGATCGCCGAGCAGGATCGCGCGGCCATCGCCAAGCTGGCCGGCCCACACGCCAAACTGGTGGCCGGAATATACCGCCGCCAGCGGCTCCGAACCCGGCAAGGCAAGGTTGCCGCTGAAAGCCTGGATGAATTCCTCGCTGTCCATGACTTGCGGGTCCAGGCCCAGCAGGCGCGCGGCGGATTCGCTCTTGGCCACCAGGTAGGGTGCGGGCAGGGGCGTGGGCTGCAGGCGGGTATAGAAGTCCGCCGGCAAGCCGGAGAAATGGTTTTCAAACGAAAGACGATCCAGAGGATTCAATACGGGTCTTGCCAGGGTTTGCATAGGGGAAGGTGCTTGCGCGGCTGTGCCGGAATCCCATTCTGACAGAGATGGGAAAAGGACGTTGCCAGATCAAATTCAGGGGGTCTGCTGCGGCGCATAATTGGCGACTCGCCGCGCCCCGGCGGACCTGATTTTTCCAGCGCTTTTGAGGCAGTCGGTAGCTTGTGCGTCGCAGCACCGAAAAAGTTTGCAGTTTTAGCACGCTCGTTCCAGAATCGCCGCAAGTAAGCCGCCATCCGCACGACAAATCGCAGTAAGAACACCTGCAATTCGAGGAGACAAGATGGGGTATCAACAGAGCCCACTCATGGGCCAGATGATGAGCATGCCTTTGCTCATTTCCAGCATCATCCAGCACGCCGATCGCTATTACGGCAAGACCGAGATCGTATCGCGCCGGGTCGAAGGCGATATTCACCGTTACACCTATCATGACTGCCACAGCCGCGCCAAGCGCCTGGCCAATGCGCTGACGGCCCTGGGCGTAAAGATGGGCGATCGCGTCGCCACCATCGCCTGGAACGGTTACCGCCACCTGGAAACCTATTACGCGGTGTCGGGCTCCGGTGCCGTGCTGCACACCATCAATCCGCGCCTGCATCCGGAACAGGTGGCCTATATCGCCAACCATGCCGAAGACGGCTACCTGTTCTTCGACATGACCTTCCTGCCGCTGGTGCAGGCCTTCGCGCCCCATTGCAAGACCATTCGCGGCTATGTCGCCATGTGCGACAAGAGCCATATGCCGGCCGACCCCAAGATCGCCAATCTGCTGTGCTACGAAGACTTGATCGAAGCCCACGGTGACGATTACCAGTGGCCGTTGTTCGATGAGAATTCCGCCTCCAGCCTGTGCTACACCTCGGGCACCACCGGCAATCCCAAGGGCGCGCTGTATTCCCATCGTTCGACCCTGCTGCATTCCTATGCCTCGGCCATGCCGGACGCGCTGAACGTTTCGGCGCGCGACACCGTGCTGCCGGTGGTGCCGATGTTCCACGTCAACGCCTGGGGCTTGCCGTATTCGGTGCCGCTCACCGGCGCGCGCATGGTGTTCCCCGGCCCCGGGCTGGACGGCAAGTCGCTGCATGAATTGTTCGAGCAGGAGCAGGTGACTTTCTCGGCCGGCGTGCCCACCGTCTGGCTCAACCTGCTGACCTACGTCGGCCAGAACAACCTGAAGTTTTCCAGCCTCAAGCGCACCGTGATCGGCGGCTCGGCCTGTCCGCCGGCGATGATGAAGACTTTCCGCGAACAATATGGCGTGGAAGTGGTGCATGCCTGGGGCATGACGGAAATGTCGCCGCTGGGCACCGCCTCGACCCTGATGAAACAACACCTGGACCAGCCGCCCGAAGCACAAGAGGCGGTGCTGCAAAAGCAGGGCCGGGTGATCTACGGCGTGGACATGAAGATCGTGGACGATGCCGGCGCCGAATTGCCCTGGGATGGCAAGACCTACGGCAACCTGCTGGTGCGCGGCCCATGGGTGATAGACAGCTACTACAAGGGCGAAGGCGGCGACGTGCTGCAGGACGGCTGGTTCCCCACCGGCGACGTCGCCACGATAGACGCCGACGGCTACATGCAGATCACCGACCGCAGCAAGGACGTGATCAAGTCCGGCGGCGAATGGATCGGCTCGATCGACCTGGAAAACATCGCCATGGCCCACCCGGCCGTGCTGCAAGCCGCCTGCATCGGCGTGCACCATCCGAAGTGGGATGAGCGGCCGCTGCTGGTGGTGGTCAAGCGCCCCGGCGCCGAAGTGGGCAAGGAAGAACTGCTGCGGTTTTACGAGGGCAAGATCGCCAAATGGTGGCTGCCCGACGATGTGGTGTTTGTCGATGCGCTGCCGATTGGCGCCACCGGCAAGGTCCTGAAAAACCGCATCCGCGAAAACTTCCACGACTACCAGTTGCCCACTGCCTGAAGCTGCATACCCGTTTTTCGAATCGATTTCGAATCGTTTGCCCAACCCATACCTACAACCTGGAGACAAGCTCATGCACGCCAAATCCCTGATTGCACTGTCGCTCGCCGCAGCCTTCGCCGCTCCGCTGGCCCATGCGGAAACGGTGAAAGTCGCCATGATCGAAACCATGTCGGGTGCCTTCTCGCCGATCGGCCAGAACCAGCTGCATTCCTACCAGCTGATCACCGAGCAGGCCAACAAGCAGCACTGGGCCGGCAACAACACCATTGAAGTGGTGGCCTTCGACAACAAGGGCAGCCCGCAGGAAGCCCTGACGCAACTCAAGGCCGCCATCGACCAGGGTTACCGCTACATCGCCCAGGGCAACAGCTCGGCCATCGCCCTGGCGCTGATCGACGCCATCAACAAGCACAACGAGCGCAATCCCGGCAAGGAAGTGGTGTTCTTCAACCATTCCTCGGTCGATCCGGACCTGACCAATGCCAAGTGCAGCTTCTGGCATTTCCGCATCGATGCCAACTCCGACATGAAGATGGAAGCCCTGACCACGGAGCTGGCCAAGGACAAGAACATCAAGAAGGTCTACATCATCGGCCAGAACTATTCCTTCGGGCAGTCGGTCAGCCGCGCCGCCAAGGAGATGTTGAAGCGCAAGCGTCCCGACGTGCAGATCGTCGGCGATGACCTGCATCCGATCGCCCAGGTGAAGGACTTCTCGCCCTATGTGGCCAAGATCAAGGCTTCCGGCGCCGACACCGTCATCACCGGCAACTGGGGCGCCGACCTGGCGCTCCTGATCAAGGCCGCCAAGGATGCCGACCTGAAAGCCAACTTCTACACCTACTACGGTTCCACCAGCGGCGTGCCGACCGCCATGGGCGCGGCCGGCGCCGATCGCGTCAAGTATGTGGGCCTGTGGAATGTGAACAATGAAGGCTTCGTCGGCAAGGACATCGCCGAAGCCTTCAAGAAGAAGTACAACGATGACTACTACGTCATGCAGACCCATTCCATGATCACCTTGCTGTCGGCCGGCATCAAGAAGGCCAATTCCACCGATCCGGTGAAAGTGGCATTTGCCATGGAAGGCATGAAGCTGAAGTCGCTCAACGGCGACATCGAGATGCGCGCCACCGACCACCAGATGCTGCAGCCGCTGTACATTGCCACCTGGACCAAGGTGAACGGCAAGGACGTCAAGTTCGACCAGGAAAACACCGGCTACGGCTGGCGTACCGACGTCAAGGTGCCGGCCTATATCGCCACCCAGCCGACCTCGTGCCAGATGAAGCGCCCGAGCAAATCGGCATCCTGAGCGCTGGCGGCAAGCGCCGCCCCGCATATGAAGTAGTCAAGCAAGGGAAGCCCGCGGCGCAACGTGCGCTGCGGGCCTCGTACGGCTCATCCCGGGGAAGCCTGATTGGAATTCACACTCATTACCCTGCTTAACGGCCTGTCCTACGGCCTGCTGCTGTTCATGCTGTCGTCCGGCCTGACCCTGATCTTCAGCATGATGGGCGTGCTCAATTTCGGCCACGCCAGCTTCTACATGCTGGGCGCGTATTTCGCCTACATGCTGGCCGGCAGCTTCAATTACTGGGTGGCGCTGTTTATCGCGCCGCTGATCGTGGGCGTGATCGGCGCCGTGGTGGAGCGCTATGGCTTGCGCACCGTGCACAAGTACGGCCACATCCCGGAGCTCTTGTTCACCTTCGGCCTGTCCTATGTGATCTTCGAAGTGGTGAACCTGGTCTGGGGCCGGGCCGCGGTGCCCTATGGCATACCGAAGGAACTGGACGGCCCGCTGTTCACGCTCTACAGCACCACCTTCCCGGCCTACCGCGGCTTCATGATGCTGGTGGCGCTGGTGATGCTGGTGTCGATCTGGCTGCTCTTGACGCGCACCCGCATCGGCCTGTCTCTTATACACATTCTGACGCTGCCGACG
>JAEVZY010000166.1 GCA_023392035.1 Pseudomonadota bacterium
GGTCGGCACCGTGCACCACGGCTTGCCGGAAGACCTGTTTTCCCTGAATGAAACGCCGGGAGAATACTTTGCCTTCGTCGGCCGGGTGTCGCCGGAAAAACGGCTGGACCGTGCCATCGATATCGCCGAACGCTGCAAGCGATTGCTGGTGGTGGCCGCCAAGATCGACGAGATGGACGAGCCCTATTTCGAACAGGAGCTGCGGCCGCTGTTTCACAAGCCCTGGGTGCGCTATGTCGGCGAAGCCAACCAGGCGGAAAAGCGCGAGCTGCTGGAAAACGCCTGCGCCCTGCTGTTTCCCATTGACTGGCCAGAACCATTCGGACTGGTCATGATCGAAGCATTTTCCTGCGGCACACCGGTGGTGGCCTGGCGCCATGGCGCGATCCCGGAAGTGGTGGACGACGGCGTGACCGGCTTTGTGGTCAGCGACCAGGAAGCAGCGGTGCGGGCCGCATGCCGCATCCATGAAATCGACCGCCGCGGCTGCCGCGAAAATTTCGAGAAGCGCTTCACCGCCACCCGCATGGCCGGCGACTATCTGCGCATCTACCAAAAATTGATCGATCAGCACCGCGCCCGGCGCCGGTCCGATCGTTCCTGAGCCCGAACAAGAACATGGTCCAGAAAATCCGTCTTGGTGAAGAGTGGTACATCCTCGCGACTGCGTCCTCTCCCGACGAGCGCCGGCGCGTGCTCAAGCACAACGATACCTTTGCCCTGTTCGACCGCTTCGGCGATATCCAGAGCGTGGGCATGGGCGAGGAAGGCCTGTATTTCGGCGACACCTGCTTCCTCTCCAGCCTGGAGCTGCAGATGGGCGGCGTACGGCCGCTGTTCCTGAATTCCACCGTGAAGGATGACAACGGTCTGTTCATCATCGAATTGATGAACCCCGACCTGCATCCCGAAAGCGGCGACGCCATCGCCAAGGGCGAGCTGCACATCTTTCGCGCCAAGCTGCTGCAGGACAACACCTGCTATGAACACATCCGCGTGGTGAATTACGGCCTGGAGCGGATACAGACCAGCCTGAGCCTGCTGTACGGCGCCTATAACAAGGACATCTTCGAGGTGCGCGGCTTCGAGCGCGAAAAGCGCGGCCGCGACCTGGAGCCGGAAGTCAGTGCCGACGAAGTGGTGCTGGGCTACCAGGGCCTGGACAATTCGGTGCGCAAGACCCGCTTCAACTTCGAGCCGGCGCCGATGGCCGTCAAGGCTTCCGAAGCCACTTTTGCCATCGACCTTGAATCCAAGGCCGAAGTGCATCTCTACATCACCGTCTGCTGCGAGCGCGACGAGGTCTGTGTGCGCAACACCGACTACTTCCGCGCCTTTCAGCAGGCGCAGGCCAAATGCGAGAACGCCAGCCTGACCGCTTGCCAGGTGCGCAGCTCCGATCCGCTGTTCAACCGCTGGGTGGACCGCTCCGCCTCCGACCTGGTGATGCTGTCCACCGCCACCCAGGAAGGCGCCTATCCCTATGCCGGCCTGCCCTGGTATTCCACCACCTTCGGCCGCGACGGCATCCTGACCGCCTGGGAATGCCTGTGGATCGATCCCTCGATGGCGCGCGGCGTGCTGGCCTTCCTGGCGCACACCCAGGCCACCGAATTCGATCCGGTGCGCGATGCTGAGCCGGGCAAGATCCTGCATGAGGCGCGCAAGGGCGAACTGGCCGAGCTGGATGAAATTCCGTTTCGCCGCTACTACGGCACGATCGATGCCACGCCGCTCTTCATCGGCCTGGCCGGCGCCTATTACGAGCGCACCGGCGACCTCGAATTCATCGAGGGCATCTGGAGCAATATCAAGGCGGCGCTGCAATGGATAGACGAGTACGGCGACCGCGACGGCGACGGCTTTGTCGAGTACGCACGCCGCACCGAGAGCGGCCTGGTGCAGCAAGGCTGGAAGGATTCGCACGATTCCGTCATGCACGCCGACGGCCAGCTGGCCGAGGCGCCGATCGCGCTGTGCGAAGTGCAAGGCTATGTGTATGACGCCCGCCTGCAGGCGGCGCGCCTGGCGCGCGCGCTGGGCGAAGACGATCTGGCCGAGGAGCAGGAAGTCGCCGCACGGCGCCTGCGCAAGGATTTCAGCGAAGTGTTCTGGAATGACGCGCTGGGCATGTACGCACTGGCGCTGGATGGCGACAAGCGCCCCTGCCTGGTCGGCGCTTCCAATGCCGGCCACGCGCTGTGGAGCGGCATCGCCGAACCGCATCACGCCGAACGCGTGGTGCAGCGCATGCTGGATGAAGATTTTTTCTGCGGCTGGGGCATACGCACCCTGCGCAAGGGCGAACGCCGCTACAACCCGATGGCCTATCACAACGGCTCGGTCTGGCCGCATGACAATGCCCTGATCGCCGCCGGCATGGCGCGCTATGGCCACACCGCGGCCGCGATGCGGGTGTTCGAAGGCATGCGCGAAGTCAGTCTCTGGATGGACCAGCACCGCATGCCGGAACTGTTTTCAGGTTTCGAGCAGCGGCCGGATGAAGGTCCGACCGCCTACCCGGTGGCCTGCTCGCCCCAGGCCTGGGCCGCGGCCACGGTGTTCTACCTGCTGCAGTCCTGCCTGGGCATGAGCTTTTCGCCGCATGAGCGGCAGATACGGTTTCGCAATCCGCAACTGCCGCAATTCCTCGACCGCGTCGACATCCGTAACCTGCAATTGAAGGACGGCTCGGTCGATCTCTGCCTGCAGCGCTATCCCAACAATGTGGGCATCAACATTGTCGACAAGCGGGGCCACGTGGGCGTGGTGTCGATCGCCTAGCCGGCGGTGTCACTGTGGGGTCCGGCACCGTCAGCTGCCTGACCCCGGGGTACGCCAGGTTTCGCTCAGGCGCTCTTGGCCTTGAGCGATTCCTTGTCATACCCGGCCACGCGCTTGTAGTTGTCCGAGATCTCCATCAACTCTTTCTTGCTGATGACGTCGTCGATGTTCTTGAACGGCTTGTCGCCGGTGCGCTCGTAGACTTCGCGCAGGATGGCGTCCGGCGGGTTGACGCGGTTGGTGCGCACGATGTTGGCCGTGGCCGGCAAGCGCCTGGCTTCGTATTCCTTGAGCGCAGCCGCCGTGTCCGGGTTGGCGGCCAGCAGTTGCGCCAGCGCCTGCGCGTCCAGGATCGCCTGGCCGGCACCGTTGGAGCCGCGCGGCACCATGGGATGGGCGGCGTCGCCCAGCAAGGTCACGCGGCCCTGGGTCCACCATGGCAGCGGGTCCTGGTCGATCATGGGGAATTCCAGGATCACGTCGGCGGCGCGGATCATGGC
>JAEVZY010000224.1 GCA_023392035.1 Pseudomonadota bacterium
CCGCACACCAGCGCCTTTTTGCCACGAATGCCCAGATCCATTGCTGCTGCTCCTTATGATTTTTTGCGCGACAAAACGTAAATACCGGACAGCACCAGCGCGGTGCCGACCAGTTGAATCGAAGTAATCGGTTCGGCCAGGAATACCGCGCCCATGAAGAGCGTCGACACCGGTCCGATCATGCCCGCCTGGGCCGCGGTGGCGGCGCCGATGCGTTGTACGGCCACCATGGTAATGAAAACCGGCAGCACGGTGGAAAACACGGCATTGAGCACCGACAGCGTATAGACCGGCATCGGCTGCACCAGTGTTGAGACCGGGCGCAGCAGGAAGAATTGCAGGATGCAGGCGACGCTGGAGACGCACATCGCATAAGCCACCAGACGCACCGCGCCGACCCGGCGCACCAGTTCGCCGGAAAGAATCAGGTAGATGGCATAGGTGACGGCGCTGCCGACCACGAAAGCGCCACCCAGCGCCACATTGGAGCCGCCGCTGCCCACATCGTGCAGGAACACCAGCACCGTGCCGCTGTAGGAGATGACCAGCGCCAGCCACTCCACCAGGCCGATGCGCTTGTTGAGGAAGAACACCGAGATCAGCAATACGAAAGACGGCGTGAGGAACAGGATCAACCTTTCCAGTCCGGCGCTGATGTATTGCAAGCCGATGAAGTCGAGGAAGCTGGAGATGTAGTAGCCGATCAGGCCAAGGAAGATGATGCGCAGGACATCGGCCTTCTCCAGCGGCTTCTGGGTGCGCATTTGCCATAGCGCCACCACGGCAAAGAAGGGCACGGAGCACATCATGCGAAAGCCGAGCATGGTGACTGCATCCACCTGGTAGCGGTAGATCAGCTTGGCAAAGATGGCTTTGGCGGAGAACAGGATGGCGCCGATGATGGCGATGCAAAGGCCGAGGAGGAATTCCCGGCGCGGCAGTGTGGCTGTGGTGGTGATGGCGCTTGTCATCCAGCAATTTTAAGGGAAGGCCGTCATCCTTGCCTTCGGGCCGGCGAACAGGGTAGCGAATCAACCGTCCGAAAAACAAGCAAACGGGCTGCATTCGAACCGCCGGTTTGGGGCCGGAACCGTTCAGCGTCAACTTTCAACTGAGGCTTGCCTCGACGTGAGGCCAGAACCAAACAAGGAAGAAAGGTTGATATGAGCAGCGGCAATTCCAGCAATACCGTGACGTCGAGAAAACATCCGAAGCTCCCGGCGCTTCCCAAAGAACGGACTTCGACCAACGCAGAAACAGGAGAAGAGGCTTCGCTCAGTCCGCGACAAAAAAAGCCCGAAGCGCTGGCACAGGGCGGCGCCACGCAACCCAGCCATAGCAAGGAGCCGGTCTGGAGCGGCGGCGACAAGAGCGCCAGTCAGAACGATGCGAAAGATAAAAATGCCAGGACTCGTCGTCCCTCCGCCGTGGTGAGGATGCCGTCGCAGGGCGAAGCGGACCAGCAGTTGTCCCCTCCGACCTCGCCGCACCGCCCCGCCTCGCCACGCGCCAGCGAAACACCGGGCCGCCCGGCGCCGCCGCCCCCGCCGCAAACTGCGAAGCCGAACGCGGGCATGCGGGCAGCGCAAGCGCCAACAAGCACATTGCTGACCGGGCCCACCCGAAACAAGGGACCAAAGCGGCGACTTGGCACCACGGCCATGCCTGCCGCGCCAAGCCAGCCTCTACCGATCAAGCGCGATTCTTCACCGGAAAAAGAGGACGGTACGGCGCGCAAGCCTTCACCGCCTGAACAACGCCCGGCGCCCGTGGCAAAGCCGGCCGGCGGCATCGCCTTGCCCACGCTTCAGGGCGCCAGGGTCAAACCTCTGCGCTCGGTCTTGTCACCGCGCCCGGCAACGCAGGATTCTTCACCCGGCCCGGAACAAGTCAGCCAGAGCGCCGGCGCGCCGCAAACCAGTGCCAGCGCCTCCATCAAATTGGCCAATGCTGTGCAAAGACTGCTTGCGGCTCACGGCTCGAGACTGGAAGAGCTGGGCATTCGCGACGTCCTGGAATCCATGAAGAAGATATTTCTGGATTTTGGCCACACCGATCTGGACGTGGGACAAGCCACGGTGGAAGCCTTGAACAAGCTGACCCTTGCGCAGCGGGTGCAGTTGGCCGAAAGCCCGTTCATGGCGGACCTTGAAGCCTTCGGGAATGAGGGGCTTATGCTGCCGATATTTGCTGAACAGTGCGCCCTGTTTCTGGCGGATCACTTTCAGCAACGCGCAGTTGCGTACGCGACCTGAGCCAAGGGCTGACTGGGCGAATCACGCTTCAAGCCTGGAATTCCCTGCTCACTTCTTCTTGAGCAGGGACCCCAGCACCCCGCGCACGATCTCCCTTCCCACCGAAGAGCCGATCGAGCGCGCGGCGGACTTCACCGCCGCTTCCACGATATTGTCCTTGCGGCGCGAACCCTGGCCGCCGAACAGGTCGCCCAACACATCCTGCACCTTGTCGCCCATCGATGGTTCGCGGCTGACCGTGCTGGGCGGCGGCGCCGGCGTAGTGTCCCGGCTGGCAGTGCCGGTCGTGGTGCTGCTACTGTTGCCCCAGCCGTCGGCCGAAGGCGCGGCCGGGGAATTCCTCTCCGGCGCCGCGGGCTGCTTGCTGAGCGTGCGGCCCTTCAATTTTTCATAGGCCGAGTCGCGGTCCACCGCCTGCTCGTACACGCCGGCCACAATCGACTTGGCCATCAGGGCCTTGCGCTCTTCCGGCGTGACGGGACCGATGCGTGATGCGGGCGGCAGAACGAAAGCGCGCTCCACCGGCATCGGCGTGCCCTTCTCGTCCAGGAAGGAAATCAGGGCTTCGCCCACGCCCAGTTCGGTGATGGCGGTGGCGGTATCGAGCTTGGGATTGGGACGGAAAGTTTGCGCGGCGGCCTGCACCGCTTTCTGGTCGCGCGGGGTATAGGCGCGCAAGGCATGTTGCACGCGGTTGCCCAGCTGGCCCAGCACGGTATCGGGAATGTCGAGCGGGTTCTGGGTGACGAAATACACCCCGACTCCCTTGGAGCGGATCAGGCGCACGACCTGCTCGATTTTCTGCAGCAGCGGCTTGGGCGCTTCGGCGAACAGCAGGTGCGCCTCGTCGAAGAAGAACACCAGCTTGGGTTTGTCGAGATCGCCCACTTCCGGCAGATGCTCGAACAGTTCCGACAGCATCCACAGCAGGAAGGTGGAGTACAGGCGCGGCGCCTGCAGCAATTGGTCGGCGCACAGGATGTTGATGAGGCCATGGCCACGGTCGTCGGTCTGCAGCAGATCGTCGATGTTGAGCATGGGCTCGCCGAAGAACAGAGTGCCACCCTGCTCTTCCACGCCCAGCAGGCCGCGCTGGATGGCGCCGATGCTGGCGGCCGAGATGTTGCCGTATTCGGTGCGATAGCTGTCGGCGTTCTCGCCCACATGCTGCAGCATGGCGCGCAAGTCCTTGGAATCGAGCAGCAACAGGCCCTGGTCGTCGGCAATCTTGAAGGTCAGCTGCAGGACGCCGGCCTGGGTCTCGTTCAAGTTCAGCATGCGCGACAGCAGCAGCGGACCGAGGTCGGAGATGGTGGCCCGCACCGGATGGCCTTGCTTGCCGAACACGTCCCAGAACGTCACCGGGCAGCCAGCCCAGGCCGGCTCGGGCATGCCCAGCTGTTGCAGCCGCGCCGAGAGCTTGGGGTTGGCGCTGCCGGGCATGGCAATGCCGGACAAGTCGCCTTTCACATCGGCCATGAACACCGGCACGCCGATGCCCGACAAGGCCTGGGCCAGGGTTTGCAGGGTAACCGTCTTGCCGGTGCCGGTGGCGCCGGTGATGCAGCCATGGCGGTTGGCCAACTGCGGCAGCAGCGCGATCTCATGCTGGTCATTCCTGGCGATCAATAGGGGTTCGGTCATGGCTGAAGAGCTCAAATTGACAAGGGTTTTGCGGGCCGATTCGCAGCCGGAAAGAGAAGGTCGATATGCTAAAATCGCCGCCTCTTAGCAAACGGCAAGGACAGGCATTTTGCACCGCCAGCGCGGTTCGGCAAGGCCTGACTTGTGGCTGTTTGTATCACATGTCTGGGAAGATTCGTCATGGCTGGACACAGCAAATGGGCCAACATCAAGCACAAGAAGGCCGCAACCGACGCCAAGCGCGGCAAGATCTGGACGCGCCTGATTAAAGAAATCACGGTGGCCGCACGCATGGGCGGCGGCGATATCGGCGCCAATCCGCGCCTGCGCCTGGCGGTGGAAAAGGCAGCCGACGCCAACATGCCCAAGGACAACGTCAATCGCGCCATCCAGCGCGGCACTGGCGGCCTGGAAGGCGCCAACTATGAAGAAATCCGCTACGAAGGCTATGGCATCAATGGCGCGGCCATCATCGTCGACTGCATGACCGACAACCGCGTGCGTACCGTAGCCGAAGTGCGTCACGCCTTCTCCAAGTTCGGCGGCAACATGGGCACCGAGGGTTCGGTGGCTTTCCTGTTCCAGCACTGCGGCCAGTTGTTTTTCGCGCCCGGCGTGGATGAAGACAAGCTGATGGAAGTGGCGCTGGACGCCGGCGCCGAAGACGTCATCACCGACGAGGAAGGCGGTATCGAAGTCATCACCGGCCCGCACGAGCTGTCTTCCGTACGCGAGAAGCTGGAACAGGCCGGTTTCAAGCCGGAACTGGCCGAAGTCACCATGAAGCCTTCCACCGAAACCGAATTCACCGGCGAAGACGCGCAGCGCATGCAAAAGCTGCTGGACGCGCTGGAAAACCTGGACGACGTGCAAGAGGTCTATACCAACGCCAACATCCAGGAATGATCCACGCAGCATGCAGGATCGCGGACGCATACAACCAAAGCACTCCATGAAAATTCTTGTCGTAGGCTCCGGCGGCCGTGAACACGCCCTGGCCTGGAAACTGGCCCAGTCGCAACGCATCCAGATGGTCTACGTCGCCCCCGGCAACGGCGGCACCGAGCAGGACCCGCGCCTGAAAAGCGTCCCCTTCACCGATCCGCAATGGCTGGCGCAGTTCGTCATCAAGGAGCACATCGGCTTGACGGTGGTGGGGCCGGAAGCGCCGCTGGCGGCCGGCATCGTCAACGTCTTCCGCGACCAGGGCCTGAAGATCTTCGGCCCGACCAAAGAGGCGGCACAGCTGGAAAGCTCCAAGGATTTCGCCAAGGCCTTCATGCAGCGCCACGGCATTCCCACCGCGCGCTATCAAACCTTCTCCGACCTGCAAGCCGCGCACGACTATGTGCAGCAACAGGGCGCACCGATCGTCATCAAGGCCGACGGCCTGGCCGCCGGCAAGGGCGTGGTGGTGGCCATGACGCTGGAAGAAGCCCATGCCGCGGTTGACATGATGTTGTCCGACAACAAGCTGGGCGATGCCGGCGCGCGGGTGGTGATTGAAGAATTCCTGGCCGGCGAAGAGGCCAGCTTCATCGTCATGGTCGATGGCAAGAACATCCTGCCGCTGGCCACCAGCCAGGACCACAAGCGCCTGAAAGACCACGACGAAGGCCCCAATACCGGCGGCATGGGCGCCTATTCGCCCGCGCCCATCGTCACGCCGGCCATGCATGCACGCGTGATGCGCGAGATCATCGTGCCCACCGTGCAGGGCATGGCCAAAGATGGCATTCCCTTCACCGGTTTCCTGTATGCCGGCCTGATGATCGATGCCCAGGGCAATCCCAAAACCCTGGAATTCAATTGCCGCATGGGCGACCCCGAAACCCAGCCCATCATGGCGCGCCTGAAGACCGATCTGGTGGGCGTGATGGAACACGCGGTGAACGGCACGCTGGACGCGGTGGAACTGGAATGGGATCGCCGCACCGCGCTGGGCGTGGTGATGGCCGCCGCCGGCTATCCGGATGCGCCGCGCAAGGGCGATGTCATCACCGGCATTCCGGCGGAAACGGCCGACGCCATCACCTTCCACGCCGGCACCGTGCTGAAAGACGGCCAACTGCAGACCGCCGGCGGGCGCGTGCTGTGCGTGGTCGGCCTGGGCGACAACGTGCGCATGGCGCAAAAGCATGCCTATGACGCGCTGGATCGCATCCACTTCGACGGCGCCCAGTTCCGGCGCGACATCGGCTGGCGCGCGCTCAAGCGCTGAGCGTCTTCCGTTTTGCCGGGCCGCCCGCAACGGGCGGCCTGTCCGGCTTCGGTACAATGCGGCATTGCCTTTTCCACCCTGCCGTCATGTCCTCTTCCCTGCCTTCCTCCGAAGTCAAAACCTATCTGCTGGCGCTGCAGGAGCGCATCGTCAGCCAGCTTGAAGCGCTGGACGGCAAGCCTTTCCTGAAAGAATCCTGGGACCGTCCCGAAGGCGGCGGCGGCATCTCGCGCATCCTGGAAGAAGGCAATGTGCTGGAACGCGGCGGAGTCGGTTTCTCGCACGTAATGGGCAAGAACCTGCCGCCCTCGGCCGCGGCCAACCGGCCCGAAATTGCCGGCCGCAACTGGGAAGCGATGGGCGTGTCGCTGGTGCTGCATCCGCGCAACCCCTACGCGCCGACGGTGCACATGAATGTGCGCTTCTTCATCGCGACCGAAGAAGGCCAGACGCCAGTGTGGTGGTTCGGTGGCGGCATGGATCTCACGCCCTACTACGGCTTTGCCGAAGACGCGCGCCACTTCCACGCCACCTGCCGCGCCGCGCTGGAACCGTTCGGCGCCGATCTGCATCCGAAATTCAAAGAGTGGTGCGACCAGTATTTCTATCTCAAGCATCGCAAGGAAGCGCGCGGCGTGGGCGGCATCTTCTTCGACGATTTCAACGCACTCGGCTTCGAGCGCAGCCTGGACATGATGAAGAGCGTCGGCGACCACTTCCTGCCGGCCTACTTGCCGCTGCTGCAACGGCGCAAGGACATGCCCTATGGCGAACGCGAACGCGACTTCCAGGCCTATCGGCGCGGACGCTATGTCGAATTCAACCTGGTATTCGATCGCGGCACGCTGTTCGGGCTGCAGTCGGGCGGGCGCACCGAATCGATCCTGATGTCGATGCCGCCGCTGGTGAAATGGCGCTACAACTGGCAGCCGCAAGCCGGCACGCCGGAAGCGGCGCTCACCACCGACTTCCTGCCGCCGCGGGATTGGCTGGCGTGAAGCCGCGCCAAGTGCTGCTGCTGATGGGCGGCAGCTTCGATCCCGTGCATGCCGGCCATGTGGCGGTGGCCGGCTACTTCTGCAAGCTGCTGCTGCCCGATGCGTTGCGCCTGCTGCCGGCGGGCGACCCCTGGCAAAAGGGCGCCCTGCATGCAGCGGCGGCCGAGCGCATCGCCATGCTGCGCCTGGCCTTTGCCGATTGGCCGCTGCCGCTGCAAATCGACGAGCAGGAAATCGCGCGCGCCGGCAGCTATACCGTCGACACCCTGCGCGCCCTGCGCGCCGAGCTGGGCGAAGAGGCTTCGCTGAACTGGATCATCGGCGCCGACCAACTGCAGCGCTTTCATACCTGGCGCGACTGGCAGGCGCTGTTTGAACTGGCCAACTTCGTGGTGGCGGCGCGTCCCGGCTACACCTTGCAGGCGGCGCAGCTCGATCCCCAGGTGGCGCAAGCCTTCGCCCGGCGCCGCGCCGGCGCCGCGCAATTGCGCGAATGCGCGCATGGCTTGTGCCTGATTGCGCATGCGCTGGCCTTCGATATCTCATCCACCGCCGTGCGCGCAGCGCTGGCGCGTGGCGACTCGCCCGCAAAGGAGTTACCGCCTGCGGTGCTAGACTATGTAAAACAACATCAACTCTACCGAAGCTAATGGATATTAAAAGACTGCAAGCCCTCGTCGTTGACGCCCTCGAAGATGTCAAGGCGCAAGAGATCGCCCTGTTTGACACCATGCATCTGACGGCGCTCTTCGATCGCTTGGCAATTGCTTCGGGCACCTCCAATCGTCAAACCAAGGCACTGGCCGCATCGGTACGCGACAAAGTCAAAAGCGCCGGCGGCCAGGTGGTCAGCATCGAAGGCGAAGACACCGGCGAATGGGTGCTGGTGGATCTGGGCGACATGATCGTTCACATCATGCAACCGGCAATCCGCGCCTATTACCGCCTGGAAGAGATCTGGGGCGACAAGCCGATCAAGCTTGCGGATGCGAAACGCGGACTCAAGGCCAAGGCCGAAGGCAATGGCGAAAGCAAGCCGCGCCGCCGCGCCATCACCAAGGAAGCGAGTGCCGATACGGAGCAGCTGGCAGCCAAGGCCCCCGCCAAGCCGCGCGCCAGGAAGACCGCCGCCGCCAGCGAAGAAGAGGCCCCCAAGCGCGCCGTGAAGCGGGCCACCAAAACGGCCAGGACGGCCGCCGGCGACAGCCCCAAGGCGCCCGCCAGGAAAGCCGCCGGCAAGACTGCTGCCAAGTCCGCCGCCAAGCCCGGCGCAAAATCGGCTGCAAAGTCGGCGGCAAAATCGGCCAAGGCGCCGGTCGGCAAGACCGTGAAGGTGGCGGCCAGCAAGAGCGCCAAGCCCGCCCGCAAGACTGCCGCCAGCCGCTGATCCGACACCTTTGCCATGCAGTTGATCATTGCCGCCGTCGGGCACAAGATGCCGGCATGGATAGAAGCGGGCTTTGCCGAATACGCCAAGCGCATGCCGCCCGAATGCCGCATCGTGCTGCGTGAGATCAAGCCGGTGGAGCGCTCCGGCAGCCGCACGGCGGAAACCGTGATGGCCATGGAGCGCGAACGCATCGAGGCCGTGATTCCCAAGTCCTCGCGCGTGGTGGCCCTGGATGAACGCGGACGCGATCTCACCACACTGCAGCTGGCCGAGCGCCTCTCCGACTGGCAGCGCGAACGGGGCGATGTTACATTCGTCATCGGCGGCGCGGACGGACTGGACGCCGGCTTCAAGCAGCAAGCGGATGTTTTATTGCGGGTGTCCAGCCTGACCCTGCCGCATGGCATGGTGCGGGTGCTGCTGGCCGAGCAACTGTACCGCGCCTGGTCGATCACCCAGAACCACCCTTACCATCGCCCTACCCTCTGAAGCAGCGCTCCATGAAGCTCTCCGAACAAAAAATATATCTGGCTTCCAAAAGTCCGCGCCGGCGCGAGCTTCTGCGGCAGATCGGCGTCGACTTTGAACTGCTCCTGCTGCGCGAAGATCCCAGCCGCGGCCCGGTGGTGAGCGAAGACGTGCTGCCCAATGAAGCCCCGCTCGATTACGTGCAGCGGGTGACGCGCGAGAAGGCCACCATGGCCGGCAAGGTCATGCTGTGGCGCCGCCTGCCGCTGCGGCCGGTGCTGACCGCCGACACCACGGTGACCCTCAACGGCGTCATTCTCGGCAAGCCGGCCAACCGGGTCGAGGCCCAGGCCATGCTGGAACAGTTGTCGGGACAAACCCACGAGGTGATCACCAGCGTGGCGCTGGTGATCGATGAGCAGGTGCTGCAAACCACCCAGGTGTCTTCGGTCAGCTTCGCGCGCCTGTCGACCGAGCAGATCCGCAGCTACTGCCTGCTCAATGAACCTTATGACAAGGCCGGCGGCTATGGCATCCAGGGCCAGGCGGCGGCCTTCATCAGCGGCATCAGCGGCAGCTACTCGGGTATCATGGGCCTGCCCCTATTCGAAACCGCGCAGCTGCTGGAACAGGCAGGACTGCGCCGGCCCTGAGCCCGCGAGCGTATGACCGAAGACATCCTGATCAATGTCACTCCCCAGGAAACCCGGGTCGCCCTGATTCAGCAAGGCGCGGTGCAGGAACTGCACGTGGAGCGCACCAGCTCGCGCGGACGCGCCGGCAATGTCTACCTGGGCCGGGTGGCGCGGGTGCTGCCGGGCATGCAATCGGCCTTCATCGATATTGGCCTGGAACGGGCCGCTTTCCTGCACGTGGCCGACATCTGGGAAGCGCGCTCGCGCGATGGCTCCAATACGCCCGCGATGCCGATCGAAAAACTGCTGTTCGACGGCCAGAGCGTGATGGTGCAGGTGGTGAAAGACCCGATCGGCACCAAGGGCGCGCGCCTGTCCACTCAAATTTCGATCGCCGGCCGGATGCTGGTCTATCTGCCGCAAGATCCGCATATCGGCATTTCGCAGCGCATCGGCAATGAAGTCGATCGCGATGCCTTGCGCGAGCGCGTGCGCAAGCTGATGCCGCCCGATGAAAAAGGCGGCTACATCATCCGCACCCAGGCCGAGGACGCCAGCGAACAGGACCTGGCGATGGATATCGAATACCTGCGCAAGACCTGGGCCTCGGTAGTGCAGCAAACCCGCACCATGCCGGCGCCGACCTTGCTGTACCAGGACCTGTCGCTGTCGCAGCGCGTGCTGCGCGACTTCGCGCATGATGAAATCACTTCGATCCAGGTCGATTCGCGCGAGAACTTCATCAAGCTGCAGGAGTTCGGCGCCGCCTACACGCCCTCGGTCCTGCCCAAGCTGATGCATTACAGCGGCGAACGGCCGCTGTTTGATTTGTATTCGGTGGAAGAGGAAATCGAACGCGCGCTGGGACGCCGGGTCGACCTGAAATCCGGCGGCTACCTGATCGTCGATCAGACCGAAGCCATGACCACCATCGACGTCAATACCGGCAGCTATGTCAGCGGCCGCAATTTTGACGACACCATCTTCAAGACCAACCTGGAAGCGGCGCATGCCATCGCCCGCCAGCTGCGGCTGCGCAACCTGGGCGGCATCATCATCCTCGATTTCATCGACATGGAGAATGCCGAGCACCGCAATGCCGTGCTGGCCGAGCTGAACAAGGCGCTCTCGCGCGACCGCACCCGCATGTCGGTTTCCGGCTTTTCGCCGCTGGGACTGGTGGAAATGACGAGGAAGCGCACCCGCGAATCGCTGGCGCATATCCTGTGCGAGCCCTGCCCGGCCTGCAACGGCAAGGGCCAGGTCAAGACGGCACGCACGGTGGCCTATGAAATCCTGCGCGAGCTGCTGCGTGAAGCCAAGCAATTCAACCCGCGCGAATTCCGCATCCTGGCCTCGCAAGTGGTGATCGACCTGTTCCTGGAAGAAGAATCGCAGCACATGGCGATGCTGGGCGATTTCATCGGCAAGCCAATTTCGCTGCAGGTGGAAAACCTGTTTCATCAGGAACAGTACGACATCATCCTGATGTGATGGCGAAGCGCTTCGAACGCTGACCGCCGAGCGCTGACCGCCCACTCTTCTCTTCTCCGCGCTGGGCTTGCCCTGCTCCTGATCTGGCACAAGCCGGGCAGGCGCCGAGCTCGCGCCGGCCCGATCTAGACTGCCTGCTTGTCGCCGCCGCGTGCGGCATGAAAAATCAGGAGGTCGAAGTGGGCTTGCAAGAAAACCAGGGCGCCGTGGCGCGCATCAGCGACCAGCTCAATGCCTATCAGCGGGTGCAGCAGCACATGCAGCGGCATGCCGTCGACGAAGTGCAGTTCTATCCGGAACATGACAAACGCCAGGAAACGCCGCAGTACAAACAGGCGCACCACCACCTGGTGAACGAGCTGAAGCTGCCCTGCCTGGTGTGCGGGGTGACGGTCGATACGCTCAAGGACCCCAGGAAAAATCCCTATCGGGCGCGCCAGCTGGAAACCCACCACCACGTGATTGAATGGTCGCTGGCCAATGCCATCGATGTCGACAAGTTCAATGCCAGCCTGCGTCCGCATCTGGCGCATCGCCATCCGCATGACCCGACCTGGGAATATGAAAAGCCTTTCGACCAGAAGAAGATTGCCGATTGGGTGGACCACTCAGAGCACAATCTGTGGGTGCTGTGCGATGTGCATCACCGCGCAAAATATGCCGGCATCCACGAGCTGACCTATCCAACTTGGGTGCCGATGGATCTGTTCCGCGACGACTTTGCCGACTGGGCCAATTCCGAGATCGACAAGTTGAGGAAGCAGTGAAGCTCAAAGCGCTGCCTTGAGTCCACGCTGCAAGCCGCCGGCAGCCCGTTTGAAGCGGCGCCAGCGTCGCTTGTCCGGCTGGCCGGCGCGCGCCATGTGCGCCGCCAGCACCCCGCGCGCGAAGCACAGGGCAGCGTGATTCTTGCCATGCATTTGCGCCAGCAAGCGATCCGCGACCTGCAGGTCATTGCGGCTGCCGAGATCGTCCTGCAAGCGGTTCAGCGCGCGCAAGGTCTTGTTCCAGATCCTGGGCTCGAACAGGCTGCAAAAGAATTCCAGCGAGTAGCGCATTTTCTTGACCGCGATCCGCGCCCGGTGCAGCGCCGCGCCTTCCAGCCGTTGCAAGCCGCGGCCGCGGGCGAGCAGCTGGCGGCGCCGTTTCTTCAGGAGTTTCGCGGCGAACGCGCGGGCCGGGGTCTGCAGCAGCTTGCGCCGGGCTGGATCCGCATCTTCACGCCAGGGCGCTTGCGTCAACCACAAGTCCAGGCCAAGCAGCAGGCGCGCGCCACGCGGCGAGCGCAGCGCCTGGGCCGCCTGTTCGCGGCTGGCCAGCGCCTGCATGGCGGCGATGCTCTCCGCCCGTGCGATTTCCTGCCGCTTGCTGGCCGGCACCTGCAGGCGGGGAAAGGTGGAAAAGGCCAGCACCTCAAGATCGCGCGACTGGCCCAGGGCATCGACCAGCCACTTCAAGTCATCCTGCAGTGGCGCCGGCAAGCTCAGCATGGGCGCGAAGTTTTGCAGCGCGCTGCGCAAGCGGCGGATGCCCACCCGCATCTGGTGCACGGCCTCGGGCACGCTTGCCGCCGCCACGCCGGGCGCGTTGGCATGGATGTGCGCCAGGCAGTTGGCGGCGATCTTGTCGAAGGCCTGCTCCAGCGTGTCACGTCGCTTCAGCACAATGGGGATGGCGCTGGCAGATGACAGCGACTCTGCGCCCAGCAGCGCATAGCCGCGATCGCTCTTGCTGCGCAGGCCCAGGCTCAATCCCAGTTCATCGACCAGTTGCAAGGCCAGTTGATGCAGGTGCTGCTGCTGGCCTTGCTTGAGTTCCAGTTCGAGTTCGCAGAAGGACTGGGCGTGCTTTCCCGCCTTGATTTCTCCGCGATCCAGCGCGAGCTCGATTTCGTCGCCCGTGGACAGCCTCAGCGGCCAGACCAGGCGCGTGGTCCGCACACTGAATACCGGCTTCAATTGCGACGGCAAGGATGGGGATTGCAAGACATCGGCCAGGGAGGAATCGGGCGCAATCGCCTGCCGCAAGGCCGCCAGCTCCGGCTGCGTTCCGGCCAGCCCGGTTTCGTATTCCTCGCGCTCGAAGAATCCGGCGCGCGCCTTGGCTGCGCCTTTCAGGGTCTGCACGCAATGCTTGCCCTCGCGCCGTACGCGCAGCGACGCGCCCGCGCGTCGCAGCAGCAGATCGGGAGTATCGAAATATTCGCTGGCCAGAGCCACTTCCCGCGGCGCTTGCGTCTGCAGCGCGCGCAGCCGGCTCATATCCGGCAGAACGGCCGCCTTGTCGGGCCCGATTTCGAATTTGAATTCCTTTTCCACGGGAGCGGTTCTTTGCAGGAGGTCTCAGCCCACAAGCGGCTGCGCGCTTGAGTAAGACATCCCGGCCGCGCCAATGGTGCCTGCTGCAGCCCCTGCTTCACTTGCCGCGGGGAACTCGACCCATCAGGTAAAACTCGTCGTTGGGCCGCATCGAGATCGCATTGGCCATCCGGTTGGAAAGGCCGAAAAAGGCGGTGATGGCGGCAATGTCCCAGGCGTCTTCCTCATCCAGGCCGTGCTGCTTCAGGGCGGCGTAATCGTGGTCATCGATGGCGGAAGAATCGCTGCATACCTTCATGGCGAAATCGAGCATGGCGCGCTCGCGCGGACTCAAATCGGCCTTGCGGTAATTGACCGCGACCTGGTCGGCCAGCAAGGGCTTCTTGGCATAGATGCGCAACAGGGCGCCATGCGCCACCACGCAGTACAGGCAGCTGTTGCGGCCGCTGGTGGCGGTGACGATCATTTCGCGGTCGGCCTTGGACAGATTGCCGCTCTCTTTCAGCATCAGGGCGTCATGATAGGCAAAGAAGGCGCGGAACTCGGCCGGCCGGTGGGCCAGCGTCAGGAAGACATTCGGCACAAAGCCGGCTTTTTCCTGGACCGCAAGAATGGTCTGGCGGATATCCTCGGGCAGATCCTTGAGCTCGGGGACGGGGAAGCGGGAGATCGGTGGATTCACGGCGCGCACCTCCAGAGGCGGTTGTCAGGGCTGCGCTCGCATTATCGACTAAAACCTGGCATCAGCGCGCCGGCGATGCAGCCTCCACCTCAACGCGCCGCTTGTCGATATGGCTGGCAAATACTGCGACGCTGATGGCATAGAAGGGATACACCTCCCACCAGAGGAATACGACGTCGCTCAGGCCCAGCACGAACAGCCCCAGGGACAGGCACAGGCCCATGGCGGCAACGGCGCGCACTTCGGCATCGGCATGCCGCAGCCAGCGGGCAAACCACGCCGCCGGCAAAAAGATCAGGCCAAGCATGGCCAGCACACCGAGCGTGCCCAGGCGCGCGGCAGCGAACAGCAACTCGTTATGGGAATGCTGAAAGCCGGCAGCGACGGGCGTCAGGATGCCGCGCTCGGCGAGCTGTTCGAGGGCCTTGGGATAGCGCTCGATGCCCACCCCGAACACCGGATTCTCCTTCAGCAACACCAGGGAGCCGCGCCACAACTGCAGCCGGAATCCGAGCGAGGTATCGGCGTTTTTTCCCTCGAAGAATTGCTGGATGTCCTGCCCGGCCGAAGCGATGCGCTCGCGCCCGAGGGGACTCAAGCCAGCCGCCAGCACCAGCACAGCCAGCAAGCCAGCCGCCAAGCGACGACGGTAAGGCACAGCGCTGCCGCGGGTCGCCGCCAACATGATCAGGATGAACACCGGTATCGTGACCCAGGTGCCGCGCGACTGCGAAACATAGCTGCAGTACAAGGCGGCGATCGCAGCCAGGCACTTGGCCAACAGGGCCAGGCGGTCGCCCCGGCGATTCCAGGCCAGGGACAGCAGGCTGAAGCAGCCCAGCACCAGGCTCAGTTCAGCAAAGGTGATCATGGGAATGAAGTCGGTGCCGTAGCGCAGCGTGCCGCCCGCGGTCAGGATGTGGATCTTGATGGCAGCGGCAAAGGTGGCCAGCACGAAGCACCACTGCAGCATGCGCAACCGGGCCAGGGGCAGCCGCGCCACTGCCCACAGAACGAGGGGAAACAGTGCCAGCCGCAGTGGCGCGTCGATGTTTCTCGTCGCCAGCTGGCCGCGCGAAAGTTCGTTGGCAAGCACCGCCAGCAAAGGTCCGCTGCAGGCCAGCAGCAAGGTCCAGTGGCTGCGCCACACTGCCCGCGCCTGCACCGCTTGCCCGCGCAGCAGCCCAATCAGGCCAAGCAGCACCAGCACGCCATACAGCACGCCGGCGGCACGATCGACAATCAGTACGCTGAGATAGAACAGGAACAAGGCGCCTGCGATCGCCCAGGTGTAGGCCTGGCTGCGCGCAGTGCTCATATCCATCCGGCTTTGACCCGCGACACGAAACGCGCTCCCAGGTACTTGAGGTGCCACAGCACGCCTTCCACGGTGCGCCGCTGCCGGATCAGGAACTTGGAAAACAGCTTGAGCTCGCGCGGCGAGCGCGGCAGATCGAGCGCGACGTCTGCCCAGGGCGTGGTCGCCTGCAGGTCGACGAAAATCTGCCTGGCCTCGTGCAGGCACCAGTCTTGCCACGGCTTGACCGGCCCGGTGAAATGGACAATCGGCGGTCGTTGGGGCAAGGCCAGCCGGGTCTCGCCACGGCTCAGATAGTCAACCAGGTGATAACGGGTGTTCCATTTGTCATCGATATAGCGGGTGCGTCCGTCCAGCGCGATATTGAGCGCGTCCTGGTCGGCGAAACGCAATGGACGACTGCTTAAAATTTCGAGCGCGGTCTGTTCCACGCCGTGGGCCATCCACTGCTCTACATTGATCAGCATGACGCCGGCGTTGAAATAGCGGCCATGGCGCAGTTCCAGTGCGGCCACCTGGGTGCTGACCGTGGTGAGCGCCTCATCCGGGGCGGCTGCGGCGATGACCTGCGAGACATCGGTCGCCAGCAACTCGTCCAGGGCGCCGAAGCACAGCAGGTCGGCGTCCAGGTAAAGCACGGTGGAAGCCGTTTCGCGCATGCGTCCCGGAATCAGGAGGCGGATGAAGGTGCCCAGTGAATGCTGGGCAAAGCAGGGAAACTGGCGGAAGGCGCGCAGCGATTCAGGGTCAAGCAGATGCAGGCGCACCGGCATGCCGATCTGTCGTTCCAGCGCCTGCATGCGGCGCCGGCTATCCTCGCTGGCCGTGAAGGCGAACACGTGAAAGACAAACTGCCGGCCCGGGTTGTGGTTGACCACGGAGGCAATAGCCACGCCCATGCCGCGGTAATAGCCGGCATCGACCCCGAACACCACATGCACGGGAGCGGCTTCGGCAAGCGTCGTCATGCCAGCGCGCCGTGCATGGGCTGCGCCCGTTGGCAGCAGTACCGAAACCGCTGCATCGGCTCGGCAGGAAATAAAGTGATCGCGTGAATCATGGAACAAGTTTCTCGAAAATTGGACCTGCTGTGCAGAGAGCGATTATTATCGCGCACTCAATTCTTGCCGCATTCCATTTTTGCCCGACTTCATGCAGCTTGCCAGCTCCATTTCGGTTTTCCTCCTTTTCAGCCTTGCACTGACCTACCCCGGCGGCTATGCAGTGGGCGCTGTATTGTTGCTCATCCTGGGCCTCTGGACACTGGCGCGCAGGCGGGCGCAACTCGATCGCAAAGACTGGACATTGATTGCTCTGTTCCTGCTCTACACGGCAGTCTGTCTCGGCCTGAACCTGGTGCATGGCGACCCGGCCCGGCGCTACGACGAGCCCCTGCGCTTCGTACTCGCCATTCCTCCCCTGCTGTTCCTTAGGCGAGTTCCGCCCAGTCCGCGCGCGCTGTGGAGCGGCGTGGCGCTGGGTGCGCTGGCGGCCGGCGTGCTGGCGGTATGGCAGGTCACGCTGGGCCAGCATCTGCGGGCCGGCGACGCGGTCAACCCCATCCAGTACGGGAACATCAGCATTGCACTGGGCTTGCTGTGCATTGCCGGCCTGGCCTGGGCGCGCGAACAGCCGGCGTCGAAAGGCTGGCGCGCCTTGCTGCTGGCCGGCGCCCTGGCCGGCATCCTGGCGTCCATCCTGACCCAAAGCCGCGGCAGCTGGCTGGCATTGCCGCTTTGCGTGCCGGTCCTCGCCTTCTGCTCGCCGTGGCGGGGAAGCATCAAGAAATGGCTGCTCGGACTGGTATTGGGCCTGGCCGCGTTCGGCACCCTGCTTGCCATCAGTCCGGATTCGGCGCTTCAACGACGCTTCACTGACATCGGCAAGGAAGTCCAGGCTTACCGTCACAGCGGCAAGGCCGACAATTCGGTCGGCGGCAGATTGGAGATGTGGCGCACCAGCTGGATCATCTTTGCCGAACGTCCTGTGCTGGGTGCGGGATGGACCGGCTACGAACAACGCAAGCGGGAACTGGTGCGAAGCGGGCAAGCCGATCCCTACATCCTGGAACATTCGCATGCCCACAACGACTTCCTCGATGCCATGGCCAAGCGCGGCTTGCCGGGACTTGCGCTCACCCTGGCGCTCTATCTGTTCCCCTTGTGGGCCTTTGCGCGCATGGCCTGCCAGGGGCCGCGGCCAGCACGGCCCTTTGCCTTGGCCGGCGCCATGCTGGCTGCAAGCTGGATCGGTTTCGGCCTGACCGATACCTTCCTGGTCCACAACAACGGCGCCTTGCTGTATGCGTTTTCCGTCGCCATCCTGTGGGGCATGGCGCGCCAGGCGCCGCAGAACCAAGGCTGAACCCGTTCAGGCGCTGGCGACCAGCGGCCGCGAGACCTGGGCCATCCACTCCAGGACCCGCGCCGCCACCGTCTCGGGAAGAATTTTCTCCATGCAGGCGCAACTCGGAGTCTGCAAGCGAGCGCAGTCGGGACAACTTTCCGGCACGCAGAGGTAGCTCGCGCGTGGCCCGACGGGCGCCCAGCGTTCCGGATGCATGGGGCGCGTGGGCGGATACAAGCCCAGTGTGCGTTGCCCCAGGGCGGCGGAAAGATGGAGCGGGCCGGTGCCGCTGGCAATCAAACCGTCGGCCGACCGAATCAGGCACATCAACTGCGACAGGCTCAACTGGCCGCACAGATTGCTGACATTGGGACGCTGCAGCAATCCGGGCGCATGCTGCTGCAGCCACTCGCCTTCTTTCGCGCTGCCCGTGACCCATATGCGCACCGCCGGATGTTCGGCAAGCTGATCGGCCAAGGCACTGAAATAGGCGGCTGGCCATTCGCGGCCGTGGCCGTTGGACTTGGGGTGGACCACCAGATTGAATCCATGCGGCGCGAGCAAGGCATCCACCTGAGCATCCCGCATAGCCTTCCATTGGACCATGCCGGCAATCTCATCCAGGGCAGGAATGCGCTCCAGCCCGAAGCGGCGCAGGAATTCGAAATTGAATTGCGACTCATGCGCCGCCATTTCCCGCTTCGAAAAACGCACGCGCCGATTACAGTAGATCGCCATGTACAGCTTTTGCCGGGCATTGCCGATACGGTTCGGTACTCGAGCAAAAAAGGCGGACTTCGCAAGCTTTCTGTTCAAGGCCCCGTCAGGCTGGGCGAAAATCACGGTGTCGATGCCGGACTGGCGGAAATACTTCACCGGGTCGGCTTCCACGGATTCGGCTTCCACCACTTCATCAACCGTTGCGCAAGCGCGCGGCACGGCTGCGGCATAGCCGCGCACCATCATGCTGATCTTTGCTGACGGAAAACGCGCCTTGAGCCAGGTGGTAATCGGCAAAGTCAGGACAACATCCCCGATATTGTCGTTGCGGCAAATCAGGATATGACGCGGGCTGCTCGACATGGAATGCTCCGTGGCCAGGATGGGCGGAAAAAGCATTGTAAGCACATCATCATCATGCCGGAAACTTGGTTGCGAACACTCACAAATGAGCCTGGAGAACCGGATGCGATATCATCCCGTGTCCGGCGCCCGCCTGCGCCTCTGTCCCACCGGGACGGTCAGAATTCCATAACTCCATGCTTCTTCCTTCCAGCATCACACGCCTGGCCCGCCTGCACCGCCCGTACATCAGGCGCCTGTGTGTCGCCTTTTTTGCCATGATCGTCACGGCCGCCACCGAGCCGGTGGTGCCGTATATCTTCAAGTACCTGCTGGACCATGGCTTTTCCGGCAAGCCGACCTTTTCGATCTGGATGGCGCCGGTCGCGGTGATCGGGCTGTTTGCGATCCGGGGCGCCTCGACCTTCACCAGCACCTACACCATGAACTGGGTTTCCAGCCGCTTGCTGAACCAGTTGCGCGGCATGATGTTCAACCGCCTGCTGCAAGTGCCGATCGGCTTTTATCAGCACAATTCAGTCGGCCAGGTGATCAATTCGGTGATGTTCGAAGTGCAGCAGATCATCGAGATGATCACCAAGCTCTTCACCTCCATCGTTCGCTCGGCGCTGACTGTGCTGGGACTGCTGGCCTGGCTGCTCTATCTGAATGCCGCATTGACCATCGTCACCCTGGTGCTGCTGCCCCTGATTGCGCTGGTGGTGCGTGCCACCGGTCGTCGCTTGAAAGTCTTGAACCAGGAACAGTTGCGGGTCAATGCAGAGCTGACCACGGTGGTGGAAGAAGTCACGCGCGCGCCGCAAGTGATCAAGATTTTCGGCGGCTACGACTACGAAAGAAAGCGCTTCGAACAGCGTTCGGAAAACCTGCGCAGCTATACCATGCGCCAGACCCGCACCTGGGCCAGCACCGTACCGCTGACCCAGTTGATGACCGCCTGCGCAGTGGCGGTGGTGGTGGCGCTGGCCCTGCTGCAGTCCCAGCGCGGCGATATCACGGTGGGCGGTTTCGTTTCCTTCATCACGGCCATGCTGATGCTGCTGACCCCGCTCAAGCAATTGGCCGAAGTGAATGGTCCGCTGCAGCGCGGCCTGGCTGCCGCCGACGCCGTGTTCGGCATGATCGACCGGCCGGTGGAGCGCAGCGGCGGTCGCGAACTTCCGAGCCGCAGCACCGGCCTGGTCGAATTTGCAGGCGTCGGCTTTCGCTATCCGGATGCGCCGCGCGCGGCGCTGCAT